>NZ_WWIQ01000044.1:0-51473 GCF_009862985.1 Streptomyces sp. SID5464
GAGGGCGGGCCCCGCACACCGTGGGGCAGTGCGGGGCCCGCCTGTCCGGAGGCGCGGGACCGTACGGAGTCAGGAGCCGCACGGCCCCGGCGCTCCGGGGTCCTGCCCTTCGGTCACCCGAAGGTCCGTCAGGTGCCGCCGAGGGCCCGTGGCCGCACCGCCGGCCGTTGCCGACGGCCGATTTCCGCACCGTCGGCCGTCAACTGCTGCGCCGTGTCACGAACTCGGCGAGGGCCAGCAGACCGCCCGCCGCCTCCGGGTCCGGCACCGCGCGGGCCAGTTGCTGCATCGCCAGAGCCATCCGGTCGGCCGCCTGGTTCTGCGCCCAGTCACGGCCGCCCGCCCGCTCCACGGTCAGGGCGATGTGGTCGAGGTCCTCCTTCTCGCTGGGTCGTGCGTACAGTTCGGCGAGTTCCGCGGCCGCCGGCGTGCCGGAGGCGAAGGCCGCCACGACCGGCAGGGACTTCTTGCGGGCGGCCAGGTCCGCGCCGACGGGCTTGCCGGTGCGGCGCGGGTCGCCCCATATGCCGATGACGTCGTCGATGAGCTGGAAGGCGAGCCCGGCCTCCCGGCCGAACGCGTCCAGCGCCGCCACGTCCGCGTCCCCGGCGCCCGCGTACATCCCGCCGATCGCGCAGGCGGTCCCCAGCAGTGCGCCCGTCTTGGCCTCCGCCATGGCGAGCACCTCGTCGAGCGTGACCTCGTCGGGACCGCGCCGCTCCATGGCCGTGTCCGCGTGCTGTCCCGCGCACAGTTCGACGACGCAGTCCGCGAGCCGGGCGGTGGCGGCCCGGCTCGCCGGATGCGGGTCCTCGGCGAGCAGCCGCATGGCCAGCGCCTGGAGGGCGTCCCCGGCGAGGATCGCGTCGGGGTCGCCGAACACGGTCCACGCGGTGGGCCGGTGCCGGCGGGTGGTGTCCCGGTCCATCACGTCGTCGTGCAGCAACGTGAAGTTGTGGACCAGCTCCACCGCCGCGGCCGCCCGGACCGCCGCGGCCCGTGCCTCGGGTCCGCCGAGGGCGGCCGCTGCGGCGAGGACGAGCGCGGGCCGGATCGCCTTGCCGGAGCCGCCCTCGGCCGGTGTGCCGTCCGCCTGCTCCCAGCCGAAGTGGTAGAGCGCGATCCGGCGCATCGGCCCGGGCAGCGAGCCGAGGGCGTCCCGCAGGACCGGGTCGACCTCCGTCCGGGCCCGCTCCAGGAGCGTGACCGCCTCGTGGACCTCGGCCGGTCCCGGCCGGCCGTCGCGCTGTGTCCCGATGAGCCCCCGCCTTTCCGGCGCCCCGGCCGCACGCCCGGGCTCGGTACCGCGCTGCCCACCGGGAGTGGGCAGCGTCGTCTCCGTCCCGAGATCCGTAAGGGACTCACCCATGGAACCGCCTCGGAGAGTGAGTGGACGGTGGCCCTTCCGCTGCCGCTGGGCGCGTACCCCGAGGGTGTACCCGCCCTGCCGGGCGCGGACACGGCCGGCGTACCGGATGCGTCACCGCCAGCGGCCGATCTCGACGTTCTCCAGGACGCCGAGCGCGTCCGGTACCAGCACCGCGGCCGAGTAGTAGGCCGTGACCAGGTACTTGATGATGGCCTGTTCGTTGATGCCCATGAAGCGCACCGACAGGCTCGGCTCGATCTCGTCCGGGATGCCGGAGGCCCGCAGGCCGATGACGCCCTGGTCGGCCTCGCCGGTACGCATGGCGATGATCGACGTCGTCCGCTCCGGGGTCACCGGGATCTTGTTGCACGGGTAGATCGGCACGCCGCGCCAGGTGGGGATGCGGTTGCCGGCCATGTCGATGGTCTCGGGGACGAGCCCTCGCTTGTTGAGCTCGCGGCCGATCGCGGCGATCGCGCGCGGGTGGGCGAGGAGCAGTTTGGTGCCGCGGCGCCTGCTGAGCAGTTCGTCCAGGTCGTCCGGGCTGGGCACGCCGTCGTGCGGCTGGATCCGCTGGTCGTATTCGCAGTTGTGCAGGAGACCGAAGTCGCGGTTGTTGATGAGCTCGTGCTCCTGGCGCTCCTTCAGCGCCTCGACCGTCAGCCGGATCTGCTGCTCGGTCTGGTTCATGGGCTGGTTGTAGAGGTCGGCCACGCGCGTGTGGATGCGCAGGACGGTCTGGGCGACGCTCAGTTCGTACTCACGGGGCCGGGCCTCGTAGTCGACGAAGGTGTGCGGGATGTCCGGCTCGCCGGAGTGGCCGGCGGCGAGGTCGATCTCCTTCTCGCCGTACTTGTTGGAGCGCTGCGAGGGGATCGAGCGGCGCTGCTGGAGGTGTTCGCGCAGCGTGTCCGAGCGCTCGGCGATCTGCGCGAACTCCGCGCGGGGCAGGACCAGGACGGTGCAGGTGGTGAGCGCGCGGGCCGTGTACTCCCAGATCGCGTCCTCGTTCAGCAGCGCGTCGTCACCGAAGTAGGCGCCGTCGGCGAGGACTCCGAGGGACTCCTCGTCCCCGTACGGGCCCGTGCCGACCTTCTCCACACGGCCGTGCGCGAGCAGGTACACCTCGTCGGACGGGCTGCCGAACGAGGCGATCACCTCGCCCGCGGCGATCTCCCGCTGCTCGCAGCGCCGGGCGATCTCGAAGAGCACCTCCTCGTCCTCGTACGACCGCAGCGCGGGCAGTTCACCCAGCTCAGCGGGGATGACCTCGACGCGGTCGCCGGTCTTCACGAACGTCAGCCGACCGTCGCCCACGGCGAACGTCAATCGCCGGTTCACCCGGTACGTACCACCCTGGATGTCGACCCAGGGCAGCATGCGCAGCAGCCAGCGGGAGCTGATCTCCTGCATCTGCGGCACGGACTTGGTCGTGGTGGCCAGGTTCCGCGCGGCCGCCGTGCCGAGACTCTGCTGCGGCTTGGTCTGCTCCGTGCGGACCTCTTCGCCTACCGACATAGAGAACTGCCCTCCCGGTTGTGACCGACGCCCATATGCCTCGGGCATCGATGTGCGCGCCCAAGCCTTCCTCACACCGTGGCGTGGTGCTATTACCCGAAAGAGGGGGAATGGATCATCGTACGACTGGGCAGGGGGCGCGAATTCCCGCCCGGTCACGGGAGGCACGGCCGGCCCCGGACCGCTGGCGACAACCCGTGGGAACCTGTCGGTAATGCCGCTGGGGAGCGTGCGGAACCGGACCTAGCGTGGTGATCCGTTCCTTCCACCGACTCCAGAAACGGCCCATCCATGCAGTACGTCGCGCCGATCGGCATCGGCATCCTCTACGCCCTGTTGATGTCCCTCGTCCGCGAGCCGCACCGGCGGCGCCTGAACGCGGTCATGGTCGGCGGCGCGGGAGCGGCGTACCTCAGCGGCGGCGGCACGGGCGGCTGGGAGTTCCTCTTCACCGCGCTGCTCACCTACGTCGCGTTCCGCGGTCTGGAGTCGTGGACGTGGATCGGCATCGGCTGGCTGCTGCACACGGCGTGGGACATCGTCCACCACATCAAGGGCAATCCGATCATCCCCTTCGCCCACACCTCCTCTCTGGGCTGCGCCATCTGCGACCCGGTGATCGCCCTCTGGTGCCTTCGGGGCGGCCCCTCACTCATCGGCCTCGTACGCGACCGCCGCCGGTCCGGGCGGCCGCAGCCCGGGCCGGATCCGCGGGAAGGCGTCAGCCCCGGGTCCCCCTCCCTCACTCCCGGGGGACAATGACCCGGTGACCAGCCCCGACGTCCCCGGACTCGCCGCACTGCACCCCCGGCTGCCCTCGCCGGTGCAGGAGGTCGTGGACAGCCGGTTCGAGCGTCACGGCGTCCGGCTGGTGCTGAAGCGGGACGACCTGATCCACCCGGAGCTGATCGGCAACAAGTGGCGCAAGCTGGCGCCGAATCTCACGGCCGCGGCCGGCCGTACCGTCGTCACCTTCGGGGGCGCCTACTCCAACCACCTGCGTGCCACGGCCGCGGCCGGCCGGCTGCTCGGCATCCCCACGATCGGAGTCGTACGCGGCGAGGAGCTGGCCGGCCGGCCCCTCAACCCCTCGCTGACCCGCTGTGCGGCCGACGGCATGCGGCTGCACTTCGTCGACAGGGCTGCGTACCGCCGCAAGTCCGAGCCGCGGACCCTGGCCGCGATCCTGCGCGCGGTGGACGCCGCGGAGGCGTACGTCGTCCCCGAGGGCGGCAGCAACGCACAGGCGGTACGGGGCTGCCGGGCACTCGGCGCCGAGCTGCACGACCAGGGCGATGTCGTCGCCGTGGCCTGCGGCACCGGTGGCACGCTGGCAGGGCTGGCGGCGGGACTCGCCCCCGGACAGCGTGCCCTCGGTGTCCCGGTCCTCAAGGGCGGCTTCCTGACCACCGACGTCGCCTCCTTGCAGCAGCAGGCCTTCGGCGGCCCGCGCGGCACCTGGAGCCTCGACGACCGCTTCCACTTCGGCGGCTATGCGCGCGTGCCCGACGAGCTCGACGCCTTCGCCGCGGACTTCGAGCAGCGTCATGGACTACCCGTCGAACGCCTCTATGTCGCGAAACTGCTGTACGGACTCGTCGCCCTGGCCGGCGAAGGCGCCTTCCCGCGCGGGACGACGGTGACGGCTGTGATCACCGGCCGGCCTTTCCCGTGACGCTCGCCGGTCCGGCGACGCCGCCGCCCTTCCCGTCACTCCCGCCGCCCCTCCCCTGACGCCCGGCAGCGTGTCCGTGCCGTCCGCCCCTCCCCTACGCCGTCTCCCGGAAGGCAGCCGCCTCCTCCAGGTCCAGCCTGCGCAGCAGCGTCCGCAGCATCTCGTCGTCGATGTACCGCGCGTCCCGGAGCTTGACGAACACCTCACGCTCGGCGCTGATCATCTCCCGGGACAACCGCCGGTACGTGTCGTCGACGGACTCCCCCGTCACCGGGTTGGCCTGCCCGAGCCGTTCCCAGACGGCGTTGCGGCGGCGCTCCAGGACGATGCGCAGCCGGTCGGCGAGCGGAGCGGGCAGGGCGTTGCGCTCGTCGGTGAGGAGTTCGTCCAGGCGCCGCTCGGCGGCCCGGGAGGCCTGGGCCTGGGCGTTGGCCTCGGCCAGCGTCTCGGCCTGTGCGTCCCGCCCGGGGAACTTCAGGAGACGGATCAGCGGGGGCAGGGTGAGGCCCTGCACGACCAGCGTCCCGATGACCGTCGTGAAGGTCAGGAAGAGAATGAGGTTGCGGTGCGGGAAGGGCTCCTCGCCGTCGTGCAGGGTGAGCGGGATCGAGAAGGCGATGGCCAGCGAGACCACGCCCCGCATACCGGCCCACGCGATCACGAACGGCCCCCTCCAGGTCGGATTCGCCTCCCGCTCCCGGATCCGGGCCGACAGCAGCCGCGGCAGGAAGGTCGCCGGGTACACCCACACGAACCGGGCCGCGACGACCACCAGGAAGACGGCGACCGCGTACCAGGCGGCCAGGGCCCCCTCGTACTCCCCGAGGCCCCTCAGCACCACCGGCAGCTGGAGTCCGATCAGCGCGAACACCGCCGACTCCAGGACGAAGGCGACCATCTTCCACACCGCCTCCTCCTGGAGCCGCGTGGCGAAGTCGACCTCCCACGCGCGGTGTCCCAGGTAGAGCGCGACGACCACGACCGCGAGGACGCCGGAGGCGTGCACCTGCTCGGCGACGGCGTACGCGACGAACGGGGTCAGAAGGGAGAGCGTGTTCTGGAACAGCGCCTCCTTCACGTGCGTGCGCAGCCAGTGGATCGGCGCCATCAGCACGAGCCCGGCCACGACACCGCCGACCGCCGCGAGCAGGAACTCGCCTATGCCACCGGCCCAGGTCGCGCCCTCGCCGACGGCGGCGGCGAGGGCCACCCGGTAGGCGGTGATCGCGGTGGCGTCGTTGAGCAGGGACTCGCCCTGGAGGATCGTGGTGATCCGCGACGGGAGCCCGACCCGGCGGGCCACGGCCGTCGCCGCGACCGCGTCCGGCGGCGCCACCACCGCCCCGAAGACCAGGGCCGCGGTCAGCGGCAGGTCCGGCACGAGCAGGTAGAGGGCCCAGCCGACGACGAAGGTCGCGAAGAGCACGTACCCGACGGACAGCAGCGCGACCGGCCGCAGCTGCGCCCGCAGGTCGAGGTAGGAGCTGTCGGTGGCGGCCGTGTGCAACAGCGGGGGCAGGAGGAGCGGCAGGACGACATGCGGGTCGAGGGTGTAGTCCGGCACGCCGGGGACGGAACTGACCGCCAGCCCGACCGCCACCAGCAGCAGCGGCGCGGGAACCGGTGTGCGCCTGGCCACCGCGGCGATCGCGGCACTGCCCGCCACCAGCAACAGCAGTGGCATCACGTCCATCGTTCTCGCCCGCCCTCTTTTTTCCACGCGGTCTTCTGCGCGACCGTCGTAACCTGGCAATCATGAAACAGTGCACGCACGCCGACGCGCTGCCGCACCCCGAACCCGTCCCGCTCAGCGAGACGTGTCCGGAGTGCCTGGCGGAGGGCATGGATCCGGTGCAACTGCGGCTGTGCCTGAGCTGCGGTCACGTCGGCTGCTGTGACTCCTCGCCGGGGCGGCACGCGGCGGGGCACCACAAGGAGTCCGGGCATCCCGTGATGCGGACCCATGAGCCCGGGGAGACCTGGCGCTGGTGCTTCGTCGATCATGTCCTGGTGTGACTCGACAGGACCCCGGCGCCGGACGGTTCGACCGTCTGACGTCTGGGTACGTCAACCCGGCGCGCGCTCTTCCCTTTTGGGCCCGCCAACCCCCTAGACACGGAGCGTATCCACAGGTTTACTGTGAGTGACGGCAAGGGGTTGGGGTCCCGGGGACAGGACCGTTGAGAGCGCGATAGCGTCACCGCTGAACCACGTATCGCGTTACCCCGGGGGGCGACCCTCGGCCCTGAAACGCTTGTACCACCATGGAGGTGAGGGTGTCCCAGATCGCAGGCGAGCCCGCGACCCAGGACTTCGTGGAAGTCCGGCTGCCGGCCGCGGGTGCCTACCTGTCGGTGCTGCGTACGGCCACGGCCGGTCTCGCGGCCCGTTTGGACTTCACCCTCGACGAGATCGAGGACCTGCGCATCGCGGTGGACGAAGCCTGCGCGATCCTGCTCCAGCAGGCCGTGCCCGGCTCCGTACTCAGCTGTGTCTTCCGCCTCGTCGACGACTCGCTCGAGGTCACTGTCTCGGCGCCGACCACGGATGGTCATGCCCCCTCGCGGGACACCTTCGCCTGGACGGTCCTGTCCGCTCTCGCGGGCAAGGTCTCCTCCGCCGTGGACAAGGACAAAACCGTTTCGATCAGCCTCTACAAACAGCGCGGCGCGGGACCCGGGCCGGCGTGAGGAACGAGGACGGGCCGGTGCGGGACGAAGAGCGCGGCACACGAGAGCTGCCGGCCGAGGGCACGGCCCCGGGCACGGCGCCC
Organism: Streptomyces sp. SID5464; assembly: GCF_009862985.1. Lineage (NCBI taxonomy): Bacteria > Bacillati > Actinomycetota > Actinomycetes > Kitasatosporales > Streptomycetaceae > Streptomyces > Streptomyces sp. SID5464. Next base: position 7,336 of record NZ_WWIQ01000044.1, read on the forward strand.
GGCGGCACCCGGCGCATGGCGGACGGCATCGACGGCATCCCCGAGCAGGCCCGCCCGCATCCCGAGGACGACTCCGCGAGGGCCGTCGTCCCGGGCGGCGAGCGGCGGGACCCGGACGGGGCCGTGCGGAGCGCGCCTCCGGGCGGAGGGATCGCGGCATCTCCTGCCCAGGGGGGTCCCCCCACTCGCGTGAAGCCGGGAGTGGAGGAGGAGGCGAGGGCTCGGGGAAGGGCGACGGGCGGGACGATGAGCGAGCACGAGCGACACTCCGAGGACGCAGCGCCGCGCGCGCACCACACACAGGGTGCGCAGCACGGCTCCCCGGACCGCAGCGGGGCGCGCGACATGTTCCTCAAACTGCGCACCCTGAGCCCCGGCAGCCCCGAGTACGCGGAGCTGCGCAACCAGCTGGTCCGCATGCACCTGCCGCTCGTGGAGCATCTCGCGCGGCGCTTCCGCAACCGCGGTGAGCCGCTGGACGACCTGACCCAGGTCGCCACGATCGGGCTGATCAAGTCGGTCGACCGCTTCGACCCGGACCGCGGCGTGGAGTTCTCCACGTACGCGACCCCGACGGTCGTCGGCGAGATCAAGCGGCACTTCCGCGACAAGGGCTGGGCGGTGCGCGTCCCGCGCCGCCTCCAGGAGCTGCGCCTGTCACTGACCACGGCCACGGCCGAGCTCTCGCAGCTGCACGGCCGCTCCCCCACGGTCCACGAGCTCGCCGAGAAGCTCGCGATCTCGGAGGAGGAGGTCCTGGAGGGCCTGGAGTCCGCCAACGCGTACTCCACACTGTCCCTGGACGTCCCCGACACCGACGACGAGTCACCGGCGGTCGCGGACACCCTCGGCGCGGAGGACGAGGCGCTGGAGGGCGTGGAGTACCGGGAGTCCCTCAAGCCGCTGCTGGAGGACCTCCCGCCGCGCGAGAAGCGGATCCTGCTGCTGCGCTTCTTCGGCAACATGACCCAGTCGCAGATCGCGCAGGAGGTCGGCATCTCGCAGATGCACGTCTCGCGGCTGCTGGCGCGCACACTGGCGCAGCTCCGGGAGAAGCTCCTCGTCGAGGAGTGACGGCTACTTCTCCGTAGCGCCGGGGTTGCCGGGCCCGCGGATCCCGAGGGCCCGGGTCGTCTCGGGGTTCACGAGCAGGACGAGCGCCGCGACGGCCACGACCGCGAGGGCGATCCCGGCCGGAATGGCCATGCTGTCGGCCTGGAGCAGGTTGTAGGCCACCGGCAGCGCCATGAGCTGGGTGATGACGGCCGGGCCGCGGCTCCAGCTGCGGCGGCCGAGCAGCCCGCGCGCGGCGAGCAGCGGCAGCAGAGCGAGCACGACGAGCGTGATGCCCCCGGTCACGGCCTGCTGGCGGTCGTCCGGATGACCCGTGAGGCCGAGGACGAGGATCCAGACGCCGCCGACGACCAGCGCGAGCCCCTCCAGTGCGGCCAGCAGCGCGGCGTACGTCAGCCGCCGCGGACGGGGGCCGGTGATGTCCGGGGTGGTGGGGGTCTGCTCACTGCTCACCCCTGAAGGGTAGCCCTGGCCGTACGCGCCCCTCATGGCGAGGTTCACCCCTGCTCTCTTACCTGATCCCTACCTCGGTCTGGGCCAGGTACCACCCAGTAGGTACGCTGCCAGTCATGCGTGCACTTCTCGTGGTCAATCCGGCGGCAACCACCACAAGTGCGCGCACACGCGACGTACTGATCCACGCGCTCGCCAGCGAGATGAAGCTGGAAGCGGTCACCACCGAGTACCGCGGCCATGCGCGCGACCTGGGCCGGCACGCGGCGGAGAGCGACGACATAGACCTGGTGGTGGCCCTCGGCGGTGACGGCACGGTCAACGAGGTGGTCAACGGCCTCCTGCACGCCGGCCCCGACCCGGGGCACCTCCCCGGCCTCGCCGTGGTCCCGGGCGGCTCCACCAACGTCTTCGCCCGCGCTCTGGGCCTGCCCAACGACGCGGTGGAAGCAACCGGGGCTCTGCTGGACGCCCTGCGCGACGGCAGCGAACGCACCGTCGGCCTGGGCCTGACCTCCGGCACTCCGGGCACGGAGGACGAGGCGGTGCCCTCCCGCTGGTTCACCTTCAACGCGGGGCTCGGCTTCGACGCCGGTGTGGTCGGCCGGGTGGAGCAGCACCGCGAGCGCGGCCGGAAATCCACACACGCTCTTTACGTCCGGCAGGTCGTGCGCCAGCTCCTCGGCGAACCGAACCGCCGGCACGGGACGATCACGCTGGAGCAGCCCGGCGAGGACCCGGTCACCGATCTGGTGCTGTCCATAGTCTCGAACACCTCCCCGTGGACGTTTCTGGGGAATCGCCCGATCTACGCGGCGCCTAAGGCCTCGTTCGATACCGGACTCGATCTCTTCGGCCTCAGCCGGCTGTCCACGGCGGCGGTTGCCCGGTATGGCACCCAGTTGCTCACTTCGTCCCCCGAGCGCGGACCCCGCGGCAAGCACGCGACCTCTCTGCACGATTTGACCGAGTTCACCTTGCATTCGAAGGTGCCACTCCCCCTCCAGATGGACGGTGACCACCTGGGGCTGCGAACAAGCGTGACGTTCACAGGCGTACGCCGTGCACTGCGTGTGATTGTGTGAGCAGAACTGGCTAAAGTCCTTTCACTCGAACGTTTAGGCCAGGATCCACCCCATGGAAGTACGGCTGTGACCTAGTCGACACCGAAGAATCAAAAAAAACTTTCCAGAAGGGGTTGTATCCGCCGCTGAGGTTTGCGAGTCTCTACGTGGCGATCGGGACGGCCCGCAACACCGGCCTCCACTGATCACCAGAACCCCTCTTCAACTCACAGGACCCACGCCAGGGAACCTGGCGGTCGGCCCTTCACTTGTTGAGGGATTCGTGAAAGCGTTCACATTCACAAGCACCTGCACGTAATACCAAGGAGAGGTAGCAGCCATGGACTGGCGTCACAACGCCGTTTGCCGCGAGGAAGACCCCGAGCTCTTCTTCCCCATCGGCAACACCGGTCCTGCGCTGCTGCAGATCGAGGAAGCCAAGGCCGTCTGCCGTCGCTGCCCGGTGATCGAGCAGTGTCTGCAGTGGGCGCTCGAGTCCGGCCAGGACTCCGGCGTCTGGGGTGGTCTCAGCGAGGACGAGCGCCGCGCCATGAAGCGCCGCGCCGCCCGCAACCGGGCCCGTCAGGCCTCCGCCTGACAACCCACCCCTGCTGACAGCCTGAGCTTGGCGGCGCGTGCAGCGAGCACGCATCTCCCGCCCCCGAGCCGCAGCGCGCAGTTCCCCCGATGCGCTTAGTTAAGCAGCAACGAGCTTTAGCCCCGGGCCATTTACTGGCCCGGGGCTCAATGCTTTTGTGGGTCGCTTCCGAGGGCCCCGGATGCTGCTGCTTCTACTTCCGCGCCGGCACCGGGATGTCGAGGATCACGCGGGTGCCGCGCTCCGGGGCCGGGACCATGTCGAAGGTTCCCCCCAACTCGCCCTCCACGAGCGTCCGTACGATCTGGAGGCCGAGATTGCCCGCGGTCTGCGGATCGAAGCCTTCCGGCAGGCCGACGCCGTCGTCCTGGACGGTCACCAGCAGGCGGGCCTCCTTGGAGGTACCGCCGCGGACCGCCGACACCTCGACCGTGCCGGTGTCGCCCTCGCGGAAGCCGTGCTCCAGCGCGTTCTGAAGAACCTCGGTCAGCACCATCGACAGCGGAGTGGCGACCTCGGCGTCGAGGATGCCGAAGCGGCCGGTGCGCCGGCCGGTGACCTTGCCCGGGGAGATCTCCGCGACCATGGCCAGGACCCGGTCGGCGATGTCGTCGAACTCGACGCGCTCGTCCAGGTTCTGGGAGAGCGTCTCGTGCACGATCGCAATCGATCCGACGCGCCGCACCGCCTCCTCCAGGGCCTCGCGGCCACGGTCGGATTCGATGCGCCGGGCCTGGAGGCGGAGCAGCGCCGCCACCGTCTGCAGGTTGTTCTTGACGCGGTGGTGGATCTCCCGGATCGTCGCGTCCTTGGTGATCAACTCGCGTTCCCGGCGACGGAGTTCGGTGACGTCACGGAGCAGGACCAGCGAGCCGATGCGGGTGCCCTTGGGTTTGAGGGGGATCGCGCGGAACTGGATGACCCCGTCGCTGGCCTCGATCTCGAACTCGCGCGGTGCCCAGCCGCTGGCGACCTTGGCGAGCGCCTCGTCCACCGGCCCCCGGGTCGGGGCGAGTTCGGCGGTGGTCTTGCCCAGGTGCTGGCCGACGAGGTCGGAGGCGAGGCCGAGGCGGTGGTAGGCGGACAGCGCGTTCGGGGAGGCGTACTGGACGATGCCGTCGGCGTCGAGCCGGATCAGGCCGTCGCCCACCCGGGGGGAGGCGTCCATGTCGAGCTGCTGGTTCGCGAAGGGGAAGGAGCCGGCCGCGATCATCTGCGCGAGGTCGGAGGCGCTCTGGAGATAGGTGAGCTCCAGGCGGCTGGGGGTGCGCACGGTGAGGAGGTTGGTGTTGCGCGCGATGACACCGAGGACGCGCCCCTCGCGCCGTACGGGGATCGACTCGACCCGGACGGGGACCTCTTCACGCCACTCGGGGTCCCCTTCGCGCACGATGCGGCCCTCGTCGAGGGCGGCGTCCAGCATCGGGCGGCGGCCACGCGGGACGAGGTGGCCCACCATGTCGTCCTGGTAGGACGTCGGACCGGTGTTGGGCCGCATCTGCGCGACGGACACGTACCTCGTGCCGTCGCTGGTGGGGACCCACAGCACCAGGTCGGCGAAGGAGAGGTCGGAGAGCAGCTGCCACTCCGAGACCAGCAGGTGGAGCCACTCGAGATCGGTGTCGTCGAGGGCGGTGTGCTGGCGTACGAGTTCGTTCATGGAGGGCACGTGAGCGAGCGTACCCGGGGGTTTGTACGGCTCTGAAATGTACCGGCTCGGACAGGTACGGGCTCCTGGAACACCCGCGGGCCGCGGCGCCTGAGAGGGACCCTCAACCCTCCCGGCACCGCAGCCCGGAGCAGTATCGGCCGTGGGGTGTGCGGTCCCGGTCGGCCGAAGGACGAGGACCCGGGGCAGTCAGGGCAGAGAGCCTCGGTTCCTCTGTCCGCCTTCCTGTGCGGGGAAGGCGGAGGCTGGTGCGCGCTGCACACGCGCTCTCATCACGCATTGTGGACTAGACCACTCGTTGGTGTCCATGCGTTGGAGGCTGTTCGTTGTTGTTAGTTCTCCGACTGGTCGGACGCGCCGGCGTCCTCCACGCAGCCTAACCCGTGTGGGTTCCTGTGCGGGGCCAGATGGACATGGCAATTTCCGCGACCGCCTCCAGTTCCTCCCGGCTCGCCCCGTCCCGCGCCTGTTGTGACATGCCCTGGATCATCGCTCCGGTGTGACGGGCCAGAGCGGCGGCGTCGGTACCCGGGGGCAGCACTCCGGCGGCCACATCGGCTCTGATGCGGCTCTCGAACGCGGCGATGTTGGCGTTGCGGCGGTCCCGCAGCGACTGTTCGACCTCGGGGGTCGAGCAGTTCGCGGCGGCGTGGACGACGAGGCAGCCGTGCGGGTGGCCGGGTTCCGTGTACGCGGTGGCGGCCTCGCGCAGCATGCGCTCGACGGCGCCCCGGGCGGTGGGCTCCTCGGCGAGGGCCCGGTCGGTGAACGAGCCGTACCTCGTGCCGTAGACCTGCACCACCTCCTCGAACAGGGACCGCTTGTCGCCGAAGGCCGCGTAGAGGCTGGGGGCGCCGATGTCCATGACGCGGGTGAGGTCGGAGACGGACGTGGCCTCGTAGCCGTGCTCCCAGAAGGCCAGGAGCGCCTTCTCGAGGGCGGTCTCGCGATCGAAGGAGCGGGGGCGGCCGCGGGGCCTCCCCCTGCCCTTGCCCGTCATCGCTCCGCCGTCCTCGCCCGTCGCGGTTCCGTGCCTCTCGGCCCTCGCGGTCCCGTCGTCGTTCACCATGGAGTGCATTTTATAGCGGGCACTAGAGAAATGTCGCCGGCGTGGGGTACGGTCATTTATGTAGCGACCGCTAGGTAAATGAGAAGGGGGCGCCGCCATGGGCGTGCTCACGGGCAGGACGGCACTCGTCACGGGGGCGAGCAGGGGCATCGGGCGAGGGATCGCCGAGCGGCTGGGGCGCGACGGCGCGCGGGTCGGGGTGCACTACGGCAGGAACGAGACGGCGGCGAAGGAGACGGTCGCGGCGATCGAGGCGGCGGGCGGCTCGGCGTTCGCGGTGGGCGCGGAGCTGGGCCTGCCGGGGGACGCCGAGGCGCTGTGGGCGGAGTTCGACCGGCACGCGGACGGGCTGGACATCCTGGTGAACAACGCGGGGATCGGCAACACGCGGCCGATCCAGGAGCTGGACGAGCGGGAGTACGACAAGGTCTTCGCGGTGAACGTGAAGGCGCCGTTGTTCATCCTCAAGCACGGCATGACGCGACTGCGGGACGGCGGCCGGGTCGTCAACATCTCGTCGGGGCTGGCCCGGACGGCGGTGATGCCGGACAACATGGCGTACGCGATGACGAAGGGCGCGCTGGACGTCCTCTCACGGGACCTGTCCAAGGTGCTGGGGCCTCGGGGCATCACGGTGAACTCGGTGGCGCCGGGCATCATAGACACCGACAACACGGCCGAGCTGCTGCACGGCAGTGCCGACGGCTGGGCGAAGGCCGCTGCGCTGTCGGCGCTGGGCGGGGTGGGCGAGCCGGCCGAAGTCGCCGACGTGGTGGCGTTCCTGGTCTCGGACGGGGGGCGGTGGGTCACGGGGAGCTGGGTGGATGTGACGGGGGGTTCGCTCACGTAGGGGCCGCCGGCGCACAGCCGAGGGGTCCCGGCCCCGCCCTCGGTCAACGGGTCTCCGTCACCTTCGCCAGCGCCCGAGGCGCGTCCGGGTCCTGGCCGCGGGCGATGGTGACCTCGTAGGCCAGGAGCTGGAGGGGAATGATCTCCAGGACGGGCTGGACCTCCTCGGCCACGTCGTCCGTCGGCAGGACGAAGCCGGCCGACGCCTGCTCGACCTGATGCCGGGGACCGATGACGACCAGGTCGGCGCCGCGGTCGCGCAGCCGGTCGAGGACCGGCTGAAGCGCCTCGCCGCCCTTGCCGTCGGTGACGACGGCGATGACCGGGGAGACGTTGTCGACCATGGCGAGCGGCCCGTGCAGCAGATCGGCGCCGGAGTACGAGAGGGCGGGGATGTAGCTGGTCTCCATCAGCTTGAGCGCGGCCTCCTTGGCCGTGGGATAGCCGTAGCCGCGCGAGGTGATCACCATGCGCTCGGCGAAGCGGTAGCGGGCGGCGAGGGCGCGCACCTCGTCCTGCCGGGCGAGCAGTTGCCCGGCGAGATCCGGCAGCACGTGCGCGGGCGCGCCGTCGCCGCCGCGCAGGCCCTCGACGAACAGGTAGAGCGCGAGAAGGGAGGCGGTGTACGTCTTGGTCGCGGGGAGGGCCTTCTCCGGTCCGGCCATGATGTCGATGTGGTACTCGGAGACGCCGGCGAGCGGTGAGTCCGGGTTGTTGGTGACGGCGAGCGTGATCGCGCCGGCCTCGCGGGCGGCCCGGGTCGAGGCGACCAGATCAGGAGAGCCGCCGGACTGGCTGACGGTGACGACGAGGACGCCCGTGAGGTCGGGCCGGGCGCCGTAGGCCGTGGTGGTGGACATCGAGGTGAGCCCGCAGGGCAGGCCGAGACGGATCTCCAGGAGGTACTTGGCGTAGAGGGCGGCGTTGTCGGAGGTGCCGCGGGCGGTCAGGAGGACGAAGCGGGGAGCGCGGGCGGCGATCTGCCGTGCCACGTCCCGGATGGCGGGGGCACCGTCGGCCAGGATCCGGCGCAGGACGGCGGGCTGCTCCGCCATCTCCCGGGCCATGACCCGGCCCGGGCGCTCACTGAGGGTGTCAGGTGTGGCGGCGGCGGTCATGGCGGGGTCCTTCCGGGGCGCGGGCAGATGCAGCTCCCATTCCACTCCCCCGCACCGCGGAACGCCCACGCGGGGCCGGTGCCGTACACCTGCCGGAGACCTGGTCGGCACCGGGTGGCTGCCCGCGTGGGACCGGCTGCATTCACCCTGGGAGCGGCGCCCCCGCTCTGTTAGATTGGTCTAAACCACACGGCCCCTCCCGGGTCCAGTCCCAGTTGAGCATCCCTCTCAGATCGGCAGGCCCAGCGTGGAAGTTGTCATCGTTCCGGACGCCAAGGCGGGCGGCGAGCTCATCGCCGAGGCCATGGCCCAGCTGCTCCGGCGCAAGCCCGACGCCCTGCTCGGCGTGGCGACCGGCTCGACGCCGCTGCCCGTGTACGAGGCACTGGCGGCCAAGGTGCGCTCCGGTGCCGTGGACGTCACGCGGGCGCGGATAGCCCAGCTCGACGAGTACGTGGGGCTGCCCGCCGACCATCCGGAGTCGTACCGCTCGGTGCTGCGGCGTGAGGTGCTGGAGCCGCTCGGCATCGGGATGGGCCAGTTCACGGGTCCGGACGGCACGGCAGAGGACGTACAGGGCGCGTGCGAGGCGTACGACAAGGCGCTCGTCGACGCCGGTGGTGTGGATCTTCAGCTGCTCGGGATCGGGACCGACGGGCACATCGGGTTCAACGAGCCGTGTTCGTCGCTGGCGTCGCGGACGCGGATCAAGACGCTGACCGAGCAGACCCGGATCGACAACGCCCGTTTCTTCGACGGCGACATCGACCAGGTGCCGCACCACGTGATCACGCAGGGCATCGGCACCATCCTGGAGGCCAGGCACCTGGTACTGCTCGCCACCGGCGAGGGCAAGGCGGACGCGGTCGCGGCGACGGTGGAAGGGCCGGTCGCCGCGGTGTGCCCCGCGTCCGCGCTCCAGCTCCACCCGCATGCGACCGTCGTGGTCGACGAGGCCGCCGCGTCGAAGCTGAAGCTGGCGGACTACTTCCGGCACACCTACGCCAACAAGCCCGACTGGCAGGGGATCTAGCGGCCGAGCGCCCCTGCATCCAGAGCCTCGTCGTCAGCCGGCTCGTCCTGGGCCCGCAGGCCGGCCACCCACAACGGCATGACCCAGTGGACGACGAGGACGGCGAGGAGGAGGGGTGCGGCGTAGGCCTTCGGGGCGTCGCCGTCGACACCGCCCGTGATCAGCAGGGCGATCGCCGCCGCGGCCAGGAGCAGGGTCGTCATGCGGTGGGCCCGGGCCAGGACGCGGCTGCGCTCCGCCGACTGCCGCTCGTCCAGCACGTGTTCGCGCAGCTCCAGCAGGCCCCGGGTGGCGCCGTTGATGACGCCGGTCGCGACCATCCAGGGAAGCAGCAGTACCGCCATCGCGGCGACGGGCCACAGCGGCTCGCCCTCGGCGAGGAAGAAGTGGGTCATCAGTCCGCCGATGGCCACGGTGAGGGTGATGTGTGCGGCGACGGCCAGGCGTCGGCGTGCCGCCGTGGCGTACCAGGCCTGGCCGCGGCGGTCGTTCATGAGCCGCAGCATGCTCCGGTCGTAGCGGGTCAGGCGTGTCGTCGTCATGGCTGGTTCCTCCCGTAGACCTCGTCCGTGAGCGGCCGGAACGGTTCGAGGGAGAACAGGGCCTCGACCGGCAGATCGAAGAACTTCGAGATCCTCAGTGCCAGGTCGAGGCTCGGGTTGTACTGCCCTCGCTCGATGTAGCCGATGGTCTGGTAGTGGGCTCCCACTGCCTCGGCCAGGCTCTGCCGCGACACCTTCCGTTCGGCGCGCACCACGGCCAGCCTGTTGTGAACCTGCTCGCTCATGTATAAGAAGTACTACATTCGGAAGTAGCTTTACAACCCAGTAGCTGCAACCCGACAGGCTTACACCCCGGCGATCACCTCGGCCGCCGCCCGGCCGCAGACGCGGGCCGCGCCGTGGGTGGCGATGTGCAGGGCGCCGCGGGGTGCGGCCTGGGGGACGCCCATTTCGACCACGATGGTGTCGGGGCGGGCCGCCAGCAGGGTGTCGAGGGCGGAGGCCATCCAGGGGTGGCGGTGTTCGTCGCGGACGACGGCGACGATGCGGCGCGGACCGGCTGCCTCGAGGGCCGCGCGTCCGGCGCTCTCACCGGCACCGGCATCACCCTCCTTGCCGTCCTCCGCCGAGTAGCTGCCCGTCACCGTGCCCGGCAGGAGGTGGACGAGTTCGGCGGCGACGCCCCAGGGGGTCTCGTCACCCACGGCGATGTTGGCGACGGGGGTGAGGGCGGCGACGTAGGGAGGTTCGGTGAGGGGCTCGAAGGTCTCCGGGCTCCCCAGCCCCGGGGCGACGGTGACCGTGAGGGCGCGGCGGGCGGCGTGCAGGCCGATCTCGCTGCCGTGGGTCTCGTCGGGCGAGTGACCGGCCGTGCTCGCCCAGCGGGCCAGCGCCCGGACCCGGTCCGCGGCCTCGGCCAGGCGTTCCTCGGGCAGCTCGCCCGTGCGTACGGCCGTGACCAGGGCATCGCGCAGACGCCGTACGGTCTCGTCGTCGGCCAGGCCACCGCCCACGCAGATCGCGTCGGCACCGGCGGCGACGGCGAGGACGCTGCCGCGTTCGATGCCGTAGGTGCCCGCGATGGCCCGCATCTCCATGCCGTCGGTGACGATGAGGCCGTCGTAGCCGAGTTCGCCGCGCAGCAGGCCGGTCAGGATGCGGCCGGAGAGGGTGGCGGGGCGGTCGGGGTCCAGGGCCGGGACCAGGATGTGAGCGCTCATCACGGCCCGGCTGCCGGCGGCGATGGCCGCGCGGAACGGGGTCAGTTCACGGTCGGTCAGCACGTCCGCGGGGACGTCGATGCGCGGCAGGGCGTGGTGGGAGTCGACAGCCGTGTCGCCGTGGCCCGGGAAGTGCTTGGTGCAGGCGGCGACTCCCGCCGACTGCAGGCCCGTCACGTACGCGGCGGTGTGCCGGGCGGCCAGGCCGGTGTCGGCGCCGAAGGAGCGGACACCGATCACCGGGTTGCGCGGGTCGGAGTTCACGTCGGCGGACGGGGCCCAGTTGAGGTTCACGCCGCAGGCCGCGAGACGGCGGCCCAGTTCGTGGGCGACCTGTCGCGTCAGCTCCACGTCGTCCACCGCGCCGAGGGCGTGGTTGCCCGGGAAGGAGGAACCGGTCCGCACCTCCAGGCGCGTCACGTCACCGCCTTCCTCGTCGATCGCGACCAGGACGTCGTCGCGCTCGGCCCGCAGTTGTGCGGTCAGCTCGGCCAGTTGGCCGGGCGAGGCGATGTTGCGGCCGAACAGGCCGACGGAGGCGAGGCCCTCGCCGAGCCGGCGCAGCAGCCAGTCGGGGGCGGTGGTGCCGGTGAAACCGGGCTGGAGAACCGTCAGGGCGTCACGCGTGAGCGTGTCGGTACCGCTGGCGAGTGTCGTCATCGGGTGGGGTCATCCCTTCACGGCGCCCGCGGTCAGGCCCGCGGCCATCTTGCGCTGGACGAGGAGGAAGAGGGCGACGATCGGCACGGCCATCATCGTGGCGCCGGCCATCATCGGGGCGTATTCGGTGCCGTGCTTGGTGGTGAAGTTGCCGAGCCAGACGGTCGCCGTCTGGTTCTTCTGGCTGAGCAGCATCAGGGCGTACAGGTATTCGTTCCAGGCCTGGATGAAGCCGTAGACCGAGGTGGCGACCATGCCGGGGGCCAGCAGCGGGAAGACGACCCGGAGGAAGGCTCCCGTGCGGGAGCAGCCGTCGACCATGGCCGCCTCCTCCAGTTCCTTCGGGATGTTGACGATGAAGCCCCGGAGCGTCCAGACCGTGAACGGGAGGATGAAGGTCAGGTACGTGATGATGAGGCCCGTCAGCCGGTCGTACTGGCCCAGGTCGTTGAGCAGCAGGAACACCGGGATGATCATGGCGACCAGCGGGACCATCTGGACGGCGAGGATGCCCACGATCACGATCTTGCGGCCACGGAATGCGAAGCGCGAGATGGCGAGCGCGGCCAGCAGCCCCACGACCATGCCGATGACGACCACCGCCAGCGACACCACCATGCTGCGGCCCACCGGGCCCCAGAAGTCGGCGATGTCCAGCGCCCGGCCGAAGTTGGCGAAGGTGATGCCGGTCGGCAGCAGGCTCGGGTCCGGGTCGATGGCGTCCTTGGCGGGCTTGAACGCCGTGTTGAGCATCCAGTAGAGCGGGAAGCCCGCGGTGACGAAGACCAGGAGGCCGAGGAGGTTCCACCAGAGTTTCGGCGCCCGCTGCGCCCGCGGCGCGCGCCGCACCCGCCGGGGAGCCACAGTGCTGCTCATTCGACCTCTCCGATCTTCAGCATCTGCCGCATGTAGACGGCGACCACGCCGAGCAGCAGCAGGACGGTGATCAGCGCGATGGCCGAGCCCTGGGCGTAGTCGTTGACCACGAACGCCCGGTCGTAGGAGTAGGTGTTGAGGACCTGGAACTCCGGCTCGGGGTGGCCGCCCCGCATGACGAACACCTGGGGGAAGACGCCCATGTCCCAGATGACCGACAGGGTCGTGAGCATCACGATGATCGGCTTGAGGACGGGCAGGGTGACATAGCGGAAGACGCCCCAGGAGCCGGCGCCGTCCAGGCGGGCCGCCTCCTCCAGCTCCTTCGGCACCTGGGTGAGACCCGCGCTGAGCGTGATGACCACGAACGGCACGGCTCCCCACACCACCAGCAGCATGATCACGGCCAGGCCCTCGGGTCCGCTCGCGAACCAGTTGTGGCCGATCATCTCGACGCCGGGCAGCTTGCTGAGCAGCGCGTTGAACACGCCGTAGTCCGAGTCGAAGAGCCACTTGAAGACCGTGGTCGCCACGATCACGGGCATGCCCCAGCTCGCCACCAGCACGATGTTGATGAGCACCTTCAGCCAGCCGGAGACCCGCTGGAGCAGCAGGGCGATCGCCATGCCGATCACCATGGTGAAGACGACGGCCCCGGCGGCGAAGACGATCGTGCGGACCACGACGGTCCAGAACTCGCCGTCCCCCAGCACCTTCGCGAAGTTGTCGAACCCGACCGACTCGGCCGGCTGGAAGCCCCACAGCTGGGACTGCCCGAACCTCTGGAAGGACAGGGTGACCAGACGGGCCAGCGGATAGCCCATGACCAGGGCCAGGATCAGCAGGCAGGGGGCGAGCAGCAGCCAGGGGACCGCGGCCCCGCCCGACGGCCGGCTCACCCGTGGCGGCTCGTCGGCGGGAGGTGGCGGTGCCTGCCGCGGTGGCGGCACCTTGGCAGGGGTGGTGGTGTCTGCGGCACTCATCGCGCGCTCCTCGGCGGTCCCTCAGGTCTTGACGACGGCGGGGCTCCCCGGCCAGGAGCCCCGCCCGTAGGTCACTTGGTGTTGATGACCTTGTCGATCGCGGCGTCCGCATCCTTCGCGGCGGCCTCGACCGACTTCTTGCCGGTGCCGATGCTCTGGAGCATGGTCTGGAGGATCTGCGCCTTCTCGACCTGGCCCCAGCCGGGGGCCATCGGGACGAACCAGCTGGACTCGGCCGCGGTGGCGGGGACCGCCGTCTTCGGGTCGTTCTTCAGCGTCGCGAGGTCGGTCTTGTTGTTGGGCAGGTTGCCCTTGGCGATCAGGCCCTTCTGGCCGGAGGAGCCGGTGAACGCGTTGATCCACTCGGCGGCCAGGGCCTGAGCGTCGGACTTCACCGGCACGGCGAGGTCGCTGCCGCCCAGGAAGACCGGCATGTTCTTGCCGGACGGGCCGGGCATGACGAAGTTCTCGAGGTTGCCCTTGAGCTTGCCGGTCTTGTCGTTCTTCGGGTCCTCGGCGGTCGCGCCCTCCCAGGCGGCGGCGAAGATCATGGCGGACTTGCCCTGGCCGTAGACGATGTAGCGGTCGGACTCGTCCTTGGTCTTGTCACCGTGCATGTACTTGTCGACGACGTTCTTGAACTCCTTGAGGCCCTTGAGGGACTCGGGCGAGGAGAGGGAGGCCTTCCACTGGCCGCCCGACTCGGTGGCGATGGCGCCGCCGGCGTCGTAGACGAAGGACATGGCCGCGTACCAGTCGCGGGTCGGCTGGTACCAGGCGCTGAACTTGTCGCCCTGCTTCTTCTGGATCTTGTCCAGGGCGGCGGTCAGCTCCTTGTACGTCTTCGGGGGCGTCTTCACACCGACCGAGGCCGCCACGTCCTTGCGCCAGTTGGCGACGCGGCCGCCGGCGTAGTACGGCACGCCGTAGGTCTTGCCCTCGTAGGTCACCGAGGCCTTGAGGCCGTCCAGCCAGGCGTCCGAGTTGTCGAACTCGCCCGCGTCGAGGGGGGCGAAGGCGCCCTTGACCATGTAGCCGAGCATCTCGGTGTTGCCCATCTCGACCACATCGGGGGCCTTGTCGGTGGCGAGGACGGCGTCGAGCTTGGCGTTCTTGTCGGGCCAGCCGTAGTACTCGTGGTTGATCTTCAGCCCGGGGTGCTTCTTCTGCACGGCGGCGTCGGCCGCCTTCACCAGCTCCGGCCAGTTGTTCTGGGCGTCGACGGTGAGCCAGACGGTCAGCTCCTTGGCGTCCGCGCCCTTGTCCGAACCCCCGCTGCCACCCTCGCCCCCACACGCCGCGATGGAGACCATCATGCCCGCGATACCGATCGCGGATATCAGCTTGCGCTTCACGCCACCCTCCTCAGGGATGCCACCGACCCCCCTGCTCCCCGCGGTGAACGTGGGGCCAGGCCCTGGACCAATGGTGTAGACCAGTAGGGGGAGCTTGGACCAGACCACCAGGCCTGTCAAGAGTCCGGAATCAGCTCTGACCAGCCGTTATGCGACCTACATATGCAGGAACCTTTAAGTAAGAACCCGGCGAAAACCCGGCCGCGCACGGCATACTCCAGGTAGACCACTGGAGTTGTGGACTAGACCAAAAGCGGCGCCGACGGTATACAAGTGAGATCGTGTCGGCCCAGGAGCCGGGAAGGCGGAGCATGAGCACCGACATCAGCAGTGCGGAGAACGAGAGCGGGGCGCCCGTCCGCACCGCACGCGTGCCCAAGTACTACCGCCTGAAGAAGCACCTGCTCGACATGACCGAGACCCAGGCGCCCGGCACGCCGGTGCCGCCCGAGCGCACCCTGGCGGCCGAGTTCGACACCTCGCGCACGACCGTGCGCCAGGCGCTCCAGGAGCTGGTCGTCGAGGGCCGGCTGGAGCGCATCCAGGGCAAGGGCACGTTCGTCGCCAAGCCGAAGGTCTCGCAGGCACTGCAACTGACCTCGTACACCGAGGACATGCGCGCCCAGGGTCTCGAACCCACCTCGCAGCTGCTGGACATCGGCTACGTCACCGCCGACGACCGCCTCGCCGGGCTGCTCGACATCACGGCCGGCGGACGGGTGCTGCGCATCGAGCGGCTGCGCATGGCCAACGGCGAGCCGATGGCCATCGAGACCACCCACCTGAGCGCGAAGCGCTTCCCGGCCCTGCGCCGGTCCCTGGTGAAGTACACGTCCCTCTACACCGCGCTCGCCGAGGTCTACGACGTCCATCTCGCGGAGGCCGAGGAGACCATCGAGACCTCGCTGGCCACTCCGCGCGAGGCCGGCCTGCTCGGCACCGACGTCGGCCTGCCGATGCTGATGCTCTCCCGTCACTCGCTGGACCGGGACGGGCAGCCGGTGGAGTGGGTGCGGTCGGTCTACCGCGGCGACCGCTACAAGTTCGTGGCGCGTCTGAAGCGCCCCCAGGAGTAGGGCGCGCGGCGCGGCACGACTGCTGCTGAGCTCGGTTTCTTTTGGATACCGCATTACGGACGAGGGGTTCCGTTCCCGCCGCACCCTGACCTAGATTGCCTGCGCATTGCACAGGTGATCACTGAGGGGACGGAGCCGCCTGATGTCGCAAGCCCCAGAAGCCAGCAGAGGGGCGATGGTGACGCCGATGCGCGTCGTCATCGGCCTCTGCCTCATAGCGCCCTTCGTGGCCATGCTGTGGGTCGGCTCGTACGCCAAGACCGACCCGGCCTTCATCGGGATCCCGTTCTTCTACTGGTACCAGATGGCGTGGGTGCTGATCTCCACCGCGCTGACGATGATCGCCTACAAGCTGTGGCAGCGTGACCAGCGCGCCCGCTCTGCCGCGAAGGGCGGTGCGTCCGAGTGAAGGACGGCGTGAACGGCGTCGCACTCGCCGTCTTCATCTTCTTCTTCCTGGCCGTCACGGTCATGGGCTTCCTGGCCGCGCGCTGGCGCAAGGCCGAGAACGAGCACAGCCTGGACGAGTGGGGCCTGGGCGGCCGCTCGTTCGGCACCTGGATCACCTGGTTCCTGCTCGGCGGCGACCTGTACACGGCGTACACCTTCGTGGCCGTACCGGCGGCGATCTACGCGGCGGGCGCGGCCGGCTTCTTCGCGGTGCCCTACACGATCCTCGTCTACCCGCTGATCTTCACGTTCCTCCCCCGCCTGTGGTCGGTCTCGCACAAGCACGGGTACGTGACGACGTCCGACTTCGTCCGCGGCCGGTTCGGCTCGAAGGGCCTGTCGCTGGCGGTCGCGGTGACCGGCATCCTGGCCACGATGCCGTACATCGCGCTACAGCTGGTCGGCATCCAGGCCGTACTGGACGTCATGGGCATCGGCGGCGGCGAGAACACCAACTGGTTCATCAAGGACCTGCCCCTGCTGATCGCCTTCGGTGTGCTGGCGGCGTACACGTACTCGTCGGGTCTGCGGGCGCCGGCGCTGATCGCGTTCGTGAAGGACACCCTGATCTACATCGTCATCGCGGTGGCGATCATCTACATCCCGATCAAGCTGGGCGGCTTCGACGACATCTTCGCCAAGGCGAGCGACGCGTTCAGCCAGACCAACCCGGCGACGGGCGCGCCGCGCGGTGCGCTGGTCCCGGCCGAGGCGGGGCAGTGGACGTACGCCACGCTGGCGCTGGGCTCCGCGCTCGCGCTCTTCATGTACCCGCACTCGATCACGGCGACGCTGTCCTCGAAGAACCGTGAGGTGATCCGCCGCAACACCACGATCCTGCCGCTGTACTCGCTGATGCTGGGCCTGCTCGCGCTGCTCGGCTTCATGGCGATCGCCGCCGGGATCAAGGTGCAGAACGGGCAGCTGGCGATCCCGCAGCTGTTCGAGACCATGTTCCCGGACTGGTTCGCGGGCGTGGCCTTCGCGGCGATCGGCATCGGGGCCCTGGTCCCGGCGGCCATCATGTCCATCGCCGCCGCGAACCTCTTCACCCGCAACATCTACAAGGACTTCATCAAGCCCGACGCCACGCCCGCGCAGGAGACCAAGGTCTCCAAGCTGGTCTCGCTGCTGGTGAAGGTGGGCGCGCTGGCCTTCGTCCTCACCATGGACAAGACGGTCGCCATCAACTTCCAGCTCCTGGGCGGCATCTGGATCCTCCAGACCTTCCCGGCCCTGGTCGGCGGCCTGTTCACCCGCTGGTTCCACCGCTGGGCACTGCTCGCGGGCTGGGCCGTCGGCATGATCTACGGCACGGTCGCCGCGTACGGCGTCGCCTCGCCGACCCAGAAGCACTTCGGCGGCTCCTCGAAGGAGATCCCGGGCATCGGCGAGATCGGCTACATCGGCCTCACGGCGTTCGTCCTGAACGTCGTCGTCACCGTCGTCCTGACCTTCGTCCTCAAGGCCCTGAAGGCCCCCGACGGCATCGACGAGACCAAGCCGGAGGACTACACGGCGGACGCGGGCGACCCCGGCGTCCAGGTGGAGCTGCCGCCGGCGACGGCGGGCACCTCGCACTGAGTCGCAGGTGACAGCGGGCCGTCGGTGAAAGACCCGGCGGC
This sequence comes from Streptomyces sp. SID5464, assembly GCF_009862985.1. NCBI lineage: Bacteria > Bacillati > Actinomycetota > Actinomycetes > Kitasatosporales > Streptomycetaceae > Streptomyces > Streptomyces sp. SID5464. The sequence goes on from NZ_WWIQ01000044.1 coordinate 25,011, forward strand.
CCGTTGTCATACCCGTCCCGCACACTCGGACCATGGACATCCTCATCCGGCGGGTGAAGCCCGCCGAATACGACGCCCTCGGCGAGATCACCGCCCAGGCCTACCTGAAGGACGGCCTCCTCGACTTCGGGGAGAGCGACGGATACCTCGGCGAACTCAGGGACGTGGCCAAGCGGGCCGCCGCGGCGGACGTCCTGGTGGCCACCCAAGGCGAACACCTCCTCGGTGGCGTCACCTTCGTCCCCGCCGGCGGACCCATGGCCGACATCGCCCGACCCTCAGAAGCCGAGATACGGATGCTCGCCGTCGCCCACGAGGCCCGCGGCCGCGGCGCCGGAGAGGCCCTCGTCCGCGCCTGCGTCGACCGCGCCCGTGCGACGGACGGCTGTGTACGCGTCGTCCTGTCGACGCAGCGCACCATGCACTCCGCCCACCGCATCTACGAACGCCTCGGCTTCGTCCGTACCCCGGAGCGCGACTGGAATCCCGTTCCGGAGCTCGGCGACATCACTCTTCTCACCTACGAGTTGACGCTGTGAAACCGTCGCGACACTACATCTAGGGGTGCTTTCACCACCCGGCACAAGATGTATGCTCATGCTCGCTGTCGCCGCAGGGGAATCCGGTGGGAATCCGGAACTGTCCCGCAACGGTGTACCCATGCCTTCTTATGCGTGTATGGGAGTCAGTCCGAGGACCTGCCGACAGCGCGCCCGGCCGTCCGGCCGGTGCGCACTGACGTCCGGGCCTCGCGGAGTGGGCCGGTGGACGCGACGCCGCGTGCGTTCGTGTGCTGCCCCCTGCCCTGCGTGAGGTCCCCGTGCCGAGCGAGGGAGAGCCCCACGTGACCATCGCGCCAGCCGATCCGGTCTCAGCCGCCGAAGATGAGCACGACGGTCCCGGTGCCGCGCTGCTGCGGACCCTGACCGAGCTGACCGCCGACCTCCCCGACGCCGACCCCGGCCGGGTCGCCGCCGCCGCGCTGCGCGGCCGGTCCGCACGGGCCGACGCGTCGGAGTTGCGCGAGCTGGCGACGGAGGCGGCCGCCGGCCTCATCTCCGAGGATCCCGTCTACTCCCGGCTGGCCGCGCGCCTGCTGACGATCGGGATCCGCGCCGAGGCCGCCTCGCAGGGAGTCACGCGCTTCACCGAGTCCGTGGCCGTCGGGCACCGGGAGGGCCTCATCGCCGACCGGACCGCCGCGTTCGTGCGCACGCACGCCGCGCGGCTCGACGCCCTGATCGACACGGCCGCCGACGACCGCTTCGGCTACTTCGGCCTGCGCACGCTGCACAGCCGCTACCTGCTCCGGCACCCGATCACCCGCAAGGTCGTCGAGACGCCCCAGTACTTCATGCTGCGCGTCGCCGCCGGGCTGGCAGAGGACGACACCAGCCGCTCGGTGGACGAAGTGGCCGCGCTCTACGGGCTCATGAGCCGGCTCGACTACCTCCCCTCCTCCCCCACCCTCTTCAACTCCGGCACGCGGCACCCCCAGATGTCGTCCTGCTACCTCCTCGACTCCCCCAAGGACGAGCTGGACTCGATCTACGACCGCTACCACCAGGTGGCGCGGCTGTCGAAGCACGCCGGCGGCATCGGAATCGCGTACTCCCGCATCCGTGCGCGCGGTTCGCTGATCCGCGGCACCAACGGACATTCCAACGGCATCGTCCCGTTCCTGAAGACCCTCGACGCCTCGGTCGCCGCCGTGAACCAGGGCGGCCGCCGCAAGGGCGCCGCCGCGGTCTACCTGGAGACCTGGCACTCGGACATCGAGGAGTTCCTGGAGCTGCGCGACAACACCGGCGAGGACGCCCGCCGCACGCACAACCTGAACCTCGCGCACTGGGTGCCCGACGAGTTCATGCGGCGCGTGAACGCCGACGGGCAGTGGTCGCTGTTCTCCCCCTCGGACGTTCCCGAGCTGGTCGACCTGTGGGGCGAGGAGTTCGACGCCGCGTACCGGGCGGCCGAGGCGAAGGGCCTCGCCAGGAAGACCCTGCCCGCCCGTGAGCTGTACGGCCGCATGATGCGCACCCTCGCGCAGACCGGCAACGGCTGGATGACCTTCAAGGACGCCGCCAACCGCACCGCCAACCAGACGGCCGAGCCGGGCCACGTCGTCCACTCCTCCAACCTCTGCACGGAGATCCTGGAGGTCACCGGCGACGGGGAGACGGCGGTCTGCAACCTGGGATCGGTCAACCTCGGCGCGCTCGTCGACCGGTCCGGCGGGGACATCGACTGGGAGCGGCTGGACGAGACCGTCCGTACGGCCGTCACGTTCCTCGACCGGGTCGTGGACATCAACTTCTACCCGACCGAGCAGGCGGGCCGTTCCAACGCCAGGTGGCGTCCGGTCGGCCTCGGAGTCATGGGCCTCCAGGACGTCTTCTTCAAGCTGCGCCTGCCCTTCGACTCTCCGGAGGCCAAGCGGCTCTCCACCCGCATCGCCGAGCGGATCATGCTCGCCGCCTACGAGGCCTCCGCCGATCTCGCCGAGCGCAACGGCCCGTTGCCGGCCTGGGAGAAGACCCGTACGGCGAAGGGCGTGCTCCACCCCGACCACTACGACGTGCAGCCGACCTGGCCGGAGCGCTGGGCGGCCCTGCGCGAGCGCGTCGCCGCGACCGGCATGCGCAACTCCCTGCTCCTGGCGATCGCGCCGACGGCCACCATCGCCTCCATCGCGGGCGTGTACGAGTGCATCGAGCCGCAGGTGTCCAACCTGTTCAAGCGCGAGACGCTGTCGGGTGAGTTCCTCCAGGTCAACTCCTACCTGGTGGAGGAGCTGAAGCGGCTCGGCGCGTGGGACGCGCGTACCCGGGAGGCCCTGCGCGAGGCGAACGGCTCGGTGCAGGACTTCGCCTGGATCCCCGCGGACGTACGCGCCCTCTACCGCACGGCGTGGGAGATCCCGCAGCGCGGCCTGATCGACATGGCGGCGGCCAGGACCCCGTTCCTGGACCAGTCCCAGTCCCTGAACCTCTTCATGGAGACGCCGACCATCGGCAAGCTCTCCTCGATGTACGCGTACGCCTGGAAGTCCGGGCTGAAGACCACGTACTACCTGCGTTCGCGCCCGGCGACCCGCATCGCCCGCGCGGCCCAGGCCACCGTCCCCGTGCAGGCCACCCCGGATCCCGAAGCGGTCGCCTGCTCCCTGGAAAACCCCGAGTCCTGCGAGGCCTGCCAGTAATGACCACCCAGAACCTCCTCGACCCCGGCTTCGAGCTGACTCTCCGCCCGATGCGCTACCCGGACTTCTACGAGCGCTACCGGGACGCCATCAAGAACACCTGGACCGTGGAGGAGGTCGACCTCCACTCGGACGTCGCCGACCTCGCCAAGCTCTCCCCCGCCGAGCAGCACCTGATCGGCCGGCTGGTCGCCTTCTTCGCCACGGGTGACTCGATCGTCGCGAACAACCTGGTGCTGACGCTCTACAAGCACATCAACTCCCCTGAAGCGCGGCTCTACCTGAGCCGGCAGCTCTTCGAGGAGGCCGTGCACGTCCAGTTCTACTTGACGCTGCTCGACACCTACCTCCCCGACCCGGAGGACCGCGCCGCCGCGTTCGCCGCCGTGGAGAACATCCCCTCCATCCGCGAGAAGGCCGGGTTCTGCTTCAAGTGGATGGACTCGGTGGAGCAGCTCGACCGGCTGGAGACCCAGGCCGACCGGCGCCGTTTCCTGCTGAACCTCATCTGCTTCGCCGCGTGCATCGAGGGCCTGTTCTTCTACGGTGCCTTCGCCTACGTCTACTGGTTCCGCAGCCGGGGCCTGCTGCACGGTCTGGCCACCGGCACGAACTGGGTGTTCCGCGACGAGACGATGCACATGTCCTTCGCCTTCGACGTGGTCGACACCGTCCGCAAGGAGGAGCCGGAGCTGTTCGACGACCAGCTCCGGCAGCAGGTGACGGACATGCTCCGAGAGGCCGTCGAGGCCGAGCTGCAGTTCGCGCGCGACCTGTGCGGTGACGGCCTCCCGGGCATGAACACCGAGTCGATGCGGCAGTACCTGGAGTGCGTCGCCGACCAGCGGCTCAGCCGCCTGGGCTTCGCTCCGGTGTACGGCTCCGAGAACCCCTTCTCCTTCATGGAGCTCCAGGGGGTTCAGGAGCTGACCAACTTCTTCGAGCGGCGGCCCTCCGCGTACCAGGTGGCGGTGGAGGGCACCGTCGACCTGGACGAGGACTTCTGAGCGCGCTCGCCCTCACGGGCCTCCTGGGCCTCCCTGATCTGTCGGTCGACGCGCCGGTCGCGCACGATACCGATCACTGACGGGAGGACCAGGAGGACCAGCATCCCGAGTACGAAGATCATTGCGATGAGCGTCTGTGCCTGGTTCGTGTCCATGGACACCACTGTCGCGCCGATGACTCCTTACCGTCAGTGGCAGTACTGCCGTGGACCCTCGAATTACTGCCACTGACGAGGCACACTGGAGGCATGCTCCAGAACGTGGCCGTCGTCCTCCTCGACGGCGTGAACCCCTTCGAGCTCGGTGTGGTGTGCGAGGTCTTCGGCACCGACCGCAGCGACGACGGCCTGCCGGTCTACGACTTCGCGGTGGCCTCGGCCGAGGGCCCGGCCCTGCGCACCAACACGGGCTTCTCGCTGCACGTCGAGCACGGTCTGGAGCGGCTGGAGACGGCCGACCTGATCGCCGTGCCCGCCGGGCACTGCTACGAGTCCCGGGACTTCCCGCCGGAGCTGCTGGACGCCCTGCGGCGCGGGGCCGGCCGCGGCGCCCGGGTGCTCAGCGTCTGCTCCGGCGTCTTCGTGCTGGCCGCGGCCGGGCTGCTGGACGACCGGCGCTGCGCCGTGCACTGGCGGCACGCGCAGGCCCTCGCCCGGCAGTACCCGCGGGTGGCCGTCGAGCCGGACGTGCTCTACGTCGACGAGGACCCGGTGATCACCTCGGCCGGCACGGCCGCCGGGATCGACGCCTGCCTCCACCTGGTGCGCAAGGAGCAGGGCTCCGAGGTCGCCAACAAGATCGCCCGGCGGATGGTGGTGCCGCCGCACCGCGACGGCGGGCAGGCCCAGTACATCGAGCGCCCGCTGCCGCACTCCGAGGCCGACACGATCGGGGAGGTGCTGGCGTGGATGGAGCGGCACCTCGACGAGGAGGTCACCGTCGAGCAGCTGGCCGCCCGCGCCCACATGTCCCCGCGCACCTTCGCCCGTCGCTTCCAGCAGGAGACCGGGACGACCCCCTACCGCTGGATCCTGCGCCAGCGCGTGCTGTTGGCCCAGCGGCTGCTGGAGGCGACGGACGAGACGATGGACGCGATCGCCGGTCGAACGGGGTTCGGCAACTCGGCCACGCTGCGCCACCACTTCGTCCGGGCCGTGGGCACGACGCCGAACGCCTACCGGCGGACCTTCCGGGGCCCCGAAGCGGCCTGAGCCGGTCCCACGCTCACCTCGCCACCGGCCGCAGCAGCAGGTCGTGCGGCCGCAGCGTGATGCCGACGCGGGTGCCGTCGTTCGAGCCGACCACCTGCTCGAAGCGGTACTTGGTGGCCAGCGCCGCCGTGATCAGCGTCAGCTGCGCCATCGAGAAGTGGTCGCTGGGGCACTTGCGATTGCCCACGCTGAACGGGCTCATGGCGTGCTTCGGGATGTCCTTGGCCCGGTCCGGAAGCCAGCGGTCGGGGTCGAACTCCAGGTTCCGCTCATACGACTTCGGGTCGCGCTGGATCGCGTACGGGCTGTAGACGATGTCCGCCCCGGCCGGAATCCGGTATCCGCCGAGTTCGGTGTCCCGCACTGCCCGGCGCGTCAGAATCCAGACGGCGGGGCGCAAACGCATGGCCTCGACCACGACATTGTTGGTGTGCCTGAGTCCCCGGACGTCCTCGAATGCCACCGGCCTCCCACCGGCGACGGCTTCTACTTCGTCGCGCACCCGGTCCGCGTGTTCTGGGTGTTCCGCGAGCATATGCAACAGCCACATGATCGTGGAGGCGACGGTTTCGCTGCCAGGGGTGAGGATTGCGACGACCTGATCATGGATCTCCTGTTCCCCGATGGGGTCGCCATTCTCGTCCGTCGCCTCCAGCAATGCCGTCAGCAAATCGTCCGGCTTTTGACCGGATGCGCGGCGCTCGGCGACGATCTCGTCCACCAGGAGATGCAAATCGGCCAAAGCCCGGTTGAATTCGCGGTTGGCCGGGAGCGGCAGCTTGTAGAGCGGTCCGAGCGGCACCACCATCCGCCGGTACATCCCGCGGAAGACGGTGGCGAGCGCGACACACAGCCGCTCCGCCCGCTCGTCCATGTAGTCGCCGCGCAGCAGGCAGCGGGCCGCGATGCGCACGGCCACCCGGAAGGACTCGGAGGTGCAGTCGATGGTCTCGCCGGGCTTCCAGCGCTCGGTGAGCGCGTGCGCCTCCTCCTCCATGATCGGCCCGTAGGCGGGGATGGCGTCGAGCCGGAAGGCCGGCTGGATGGTGCGCCGCTGGCGCCGGTGCCGCGGGCCGTTCGCGGTGGCCACGCCCTCCTTGCCGAGCAGGCCCTCCAGGGACTCCCACAGCGGTCCGGCGATGATGAAGTCGTTGCTCAGCGCGAGGGCGCCGGTGAGCGCCGGGGTGGTGACGGCGTACACCGTCTTCGGTCCGAGCTTCAGCCGGACCACCTCGCCGTGGTCGCGCAGCCGCGACATGAACGCCAGCGGGTCGCGCACCAGCTTCCAGCCGTGTCCCAGGACGGGTACACCGCCGCCCGCCCGGGGCGGTTCACGCAACTCCGGGGCCAGAGGGGCTTCAGGCTTCACAGACTCGACGGTCATTTCTCACCTGCCGCTTCGTTGTTGACGTACGGGGGCGTGGACCGGTCGTCCCAGCTGTCGACCATGTACCGGCCGGACTCGTGATGGAACCAGTAGACGGAACTGAACCAGTTCCGCATATTGCTCAGACAGGCCCGCACGGCGGCGCTGAGTTCCTTTCCCCGCACGGTGCCGTCGGCGAGGGCGTCGGCGAACCGTAACGCTTCCTGTTCGACGTCGAGGAATTCCGTGATGCATTTCTCGACGCGGCGCCTGACTTCGACGACCGCCTGTTCCAGGGTCAGCCCCTCATGAGTGATGAGACTGATTCCGAGATTGTGCACCTCGTCGCCCGCTATTTCCTTCGGAAGCGAGCAGAGGTCGTTGTACCAGGCGGCGAACTCCTGACTCAGCAGCGCCGCCCGCCGATATGCCGGGTGTTTCCGTACGGTGGCTGGGAGTTCGCATCCCGCGGCCGGCTCCAGCAGATCCGTCCAGATCCAGTGGGCGAAGGTGAGCCGGCGCAGCAGGAGATACTCCTCGACCGAGGGCACGATTCCGTGGGTGCGGTTGTAGAACTCCCGGTCGTACGCGTCGATCACCGCGTGGAAGTGCCGCGCGAACCGGAGGTTCCATGTCCCCGGCAGGAAGGCGTACAGCCGCAGCACGCTGTCCGCGAACCCGGCGACCAGTGGGTCCTCGTGGTGCAGATGCTCCCCGGGGGAGTCGAGGGCCGAGTGCAGCCGGTCCCGCAGCCGCCGCCAGGCGACCGGACGGCCGTGCACGATGTCGCGGTCGTGGCGGTCGTCCCAGACGAAGAACCAGGCGCTGTAGTCCGCGATCGCCTGCATCACCTCGTCGGAGGCGCCGATGTAGTACCCGGCCATGAGGTCCGTGTAGCACAGGCCGTCGGCATATTCCTCCACCTTGTCCGCGGGCATGAGCCGTTTTTCGAGCAGCCAGGCGCGGGTCTTCTCCTGGCACTTCGGCCAATACGGGTGGAGTTGCCGGGGAAACGCCGCCTCGATCACCGGAAGGGAGAGCGACGGTGGAACCGCGATGGTGGTCGGTGTCGATGTGGTGCCGTGTGACAAAGCATGCACGAACTAACCCCTCTCAGCCGCCAGTTGGCGCGGGCGCCCCTCCTTCCGTGCTGGGCGTGCGCCGTTGCATACCCCGCTACTCCCATTCAGCACTACAACTGACCGTTCTGGGAACGTATTTGCTTCATTCACTGCCCCACAGGGCTGGGAACCTCCCGTTGTGTGACTGGTACCTGATCACCAGAAGAGCGGAAGCGATCGAACGTGCGACGGACAGGCGAACGAAGCAGACGAACGGCGCCTGTCCGGGGCGGGAAGCCCGAACAGACGCCGTTCGCCTGGTGATCCTGAGGTCTCAGTCGTTCGCGACGACCGGGTACCGGGGCTCGTTCTCGGCCATCTGCCGCAGCGCGTCCTTGCGTTCGCGCTTCGAGAGGCGGTCGATGTAGAGGTAGCCGTACAGGTGGTCGGTCTCGTGCTGCAAACACCGAGCGAAGTATCCGGTGCCGCGCACCCGGATCGGGTTGCCCTTCTCGTCCTGCCCGGTCACCTCGGCGTAGTCGGGCCGCGCGAGCGGCGCGTACGCGGTCGGCACCGACAGGCAGCCCTCGTTGCTGTCGTCCAGCCGGCGCTTCTCGGCGGGCAGTTCGACGAGCTTGGGGTTGCAGACGACACCGGTGTGCCGGACGCCCTCGTCGTCCGGGCAGTCGTAGACGAAGACCTTCAGGTCGACACCGATCTGGTTGGCGGCCAGGCCCACGCCCTCGGCGGTGCGCTGCGAGGCGAACATGTCCGCCACCAGCTGCTGGAGGTCGTCGCCGAACTCGGTGACGTCCTTGCACTCCTTGTGGAGCACCGGGTTCCCGACCACCGTGATCGGCCGCGAGGTCCCCCGCTCCCGCCAGGCCGCCTCGCGCTCCTCGCAGTCCTCCGTGTCGATCACGTACCCCTCGTCATCGACGGGGAGCACGCCCGCGCGCTGCTGATCGGTGTCCTGCTGAGCCATGACGTTACGTACGCCTTCCTGAACCAAACCGGGCTGAGATGCTGATACAGGTTACGCGGGTGTCGGACGCCGCTTTCAGGGGCGCGGGGACCTGTGCGAGAAACCACGACGGCGCCGCACCCGGCAAGGGGCCTAGCACACCTCTTCCAAATCCCGCCAATCCCGAGAATCCGGACTGTCGGCCACCCACCCGTCCAAAAGCCCCCTCACCAGCGAAGCCGGCGCGGCCAGCCCGCACTCCCGCTCGGGAACCCACAGCTGCCCGTCCGTCCGATGCCCCAGCGGCCCGGGATGCCCCGGCTCACTGTGGTCGTGCGGGTCGAGGTGCTCCCCGTCACCCTCGTCCGACGGCATCCGCGACTCGGAACACATCCGGCACAGCAACCGCACCGAAGAGGACCAGTCCTCGGCGGCGAACCCGGCATCCGCGGCAAGCTGCTCCAGCGCGTCCCGGTCGGACTCCGTCGCCGCCTCCAGCAGCACCACCCACGTCGGCACCGGCGACGGCGCCCACAGCTCGATCTCGTCGAACACCGGGTAGGTGTGCCCCGCGGCCGTGGTCCGCTCCCCGTGCGGCACGCCGTCGTGCAGCACGACCTCACCCCAGCGCCGCCCCGACGACGGCAGCGGAATGGACAGCACCTCGATCCGCGCGGGGTCCAGCCGCCGCCCCCACACGACCTCGGCCTCCCCCTCCGGGGACAGCCGTACGGCCGCGCTGCCCAGGTCCATGCCGACCGGCTCACCGGAGTCGTTGGCCGCCCCCGGCACCCGCAGTCCGTAGGCCTGCCAGGCGCGCCGGGCCAGTGGCCAGTCCTGGAGGGCGGTCGCGGCGATGCCGACGTTCCACCAGTCGGGCGCTCCGGTGTCCCGGTCGAGCAGGGCCACGGCCCTGAGGCCCGCCGCCCGCGCCTGCTCCCAGTCGTGCCGGAACTTGTGCAGCAGGGCGAGGTTGAACCAGGACTCGGACAGCCAGGGCTCCAGGTCGGCGGCACGTGTCAACAGTGCGCCCGCGTCCTCGTACCGGCCGTCGCCGATGAGAGTGAACGCCCGGTCTGTGGCCTGCCGCCAGGAGGCGGAGGGCCGGTGCCGTCCCTTGCCGAAGATCCTCACGATTCCCGCCTGCCAGTTCCGTGCGGTGGGCTGGCCGTAGCTGTGTTTCGAGCCCCCGGACACCTTCTTCTTCGCATCCAACCACGTACGGCCTCCGGGGCGCTCATTACCCATGGGTTACCCAGTCAGGCGCATGGTCAGACTGCTCCTTGCCAGTACCCGGGCCAGCGATTCCACCACCTCCGGGGCGTACTCCCCGGCGGTGGCGAGCCGGAGTTCCTCCAGCGCCGTCAGCGGCCCGCCGGGACCACCTTCCCGGGACTTCTCCTCGTACGCGTTCACGGCCCGGACGATCCGCGCGGCGAGCGGCTGCTCCGCAAAGGGGTCGGCCTGCCGCTCCACGACCACGGCGACCGCCTCGTCGACGCCCGTCTGCCGGACGACGGCCCCGCCGAGCAGCGCGATCCGCCGCTGTTCCGCGGCGGGCAGGCCGGCGGTGGCGCCCGACGGCACCGGGTCGACGAGGCTCAGCTGGCCGATGTCGTGCATGAGCGCGGCGTACTCCAGCACGGCCAGCTCGGGTTCGGTGAGGCCGAGGTCACGCCCCACGGCCAGACTGAGCGCGGCGACACGGCGGGCGTGCCCGGCCGGGGTGTACCCGGCGACCTCGGTGGCCCGCGCGAGGGAGGCGATGGTCTGCCGGTAGGTCGCCCGGACGGCGGCGTACCGGCGGAACGACATCTGGGCGAGCAGCAGCGGCACGGAGAAGACAGGCAGTGCCCACAGGCCCACCACGGCGACCGCCAGCGCCATCACCGCCCCCGTCGCGATGACGGCGGCCCCGATGCCGCACACGGCCCGCAGCTCGTCCCGCAGCACGGGCCCGAAGGGCCAGCCGGTGCGGGAGTGGGCCAGCGCGGCGGCGAGCACGGCATCGCACAGCGCGGTCAGGGACAGCAGCGCGAGCAGCAGCAGCGCGTAGGCGGGACCGCCCCAGTCGTCGAACATGCCCCGGTTGTAGGGGGGCTGGAAGCACACGGCGACGAACCCGACGGTGAGCACCCGGCGCGCCAGATGGTCGAGCGTGGGCCCCTGACCGCGTGCCACGTGCGGCACGCTGCCGAGCAGCGAGGCGGCCAGCACGACGGCGACGACCTGGGCGGGGCCGTGGTGCGTGGCCCGCCCGCCGGCCTCGCCGAGCAGCGCGTACGACAGGGCCGCGGCGGCCCCGAGCGGCGCCGGCTCCCTGACCTGCGCCCCGTTGCGCCGGGCGAGCTCCCCGACGGTGACGAGGACGCCGAAGGCGAGGGCGCCCCGGCGTTCCTCCAGCCCGTGGTGGAGGGTGACGGCGAGGGAGCCGGCGGCGAGGAGGGCGGCGCAGGCGTGGACGAGGGTGAACAGCGGCGGCGGGCGGTACGCGCTCACCGGTGTGCTCCCGGCGGGCTGGAGACAGGTGCGCCGGGCGGGGGAATCCGGGGCGGGTGGACGTCGTCGGCGGTCACGGCGGGGCGCCATCCCGCCCGGCCGACGGCCTCCACGAGGGCCGCGACCATCACCGGGTCGAACTGGCTGCCGGAGCAGCGCTTCAGCTCCGCCAGGGCGACCGGGACGGGCCGGGCCCTGCTGTAGCTCCGTGTGGAGGTCATGGCGTCGAAGGCGTCCGCGACGGCCACGACCCGCGCGGATTCCGGGATCTGACTGCCCACCAGGCCGTAGGGGTACCCGCTGCCGTCCAGCCGTTCGTGGTGGTGCAGCACGGCGGCGCGGGCCTCCCCGAGGAAGCCGATGCCGCGCACCATCTCGTGCCCGTACTCGGGGTGCAGCTCGATCACCCGTCGTTCCTCGGGCGTCAGCGGCCCGTCCTTGCGGAGCAGCCGGGTGGGGACGCCCAGCTTGCCGACGTCGTGCAGGATCCCGGCGAACCGGAGCACCTCGACGCGCTCGTCGTCCATGCCCAGCTCGCGCGCGATCATCATGGAGGCCTGCCCGACGCGCTCACTGTGCCCGCGGGTGTACCCGTCCTTGATGTCGACGGCCTGGACCAGCGCCCGGATCGTCGCCTGGTGGGCGGCCCGTTCCCGGTGGTACTGCGCGAAGGCCCACCAGGAGACGCACATCGGCAGCAGCACGAGCAGGGCCGCCACGGGACCGTAGGGGCTGCGACACAGCACGGCCATCATCAGCCCGGCCAGCCCGTGCACGGCGATCGGCGCGAGCGAGCGCGCCACCAGTCCCCGCCAGGCCCGCCGCACCGGCACCCGCTCGGCCACGGCCAGGATCCCGCCGTCCAGCACCGCGAGCACCAGGCAGAACGCCAGCACGGCCGCCCCGGCCGGCCCGAGCGCGTAGGGGACGTCGCCCGCGAGGACGGCGTCCCGCCCGCCCAGCGCCCGGTGCACCCGCGCCGCGGCCCAGACGCCGAGGACGAGCTGAGCGGCCCGCCAGACCCGCCGCAGCGCCACGGGCCGCTGCTCCACGTGCGAGAGCAGCGCACCGGGCACGGCCACCAGGGCGGCGGCGGGCGCGGGCAGCAGGAAGGCACCGGCGAGCAGCACGGGATAGAAGGTCCCGGCCGGATGGGAGATCCCGACGAACCGGGACCGGGCGACGCGCTCGCAGCCCGCGTACAGCGCGGCGAGCAGCAGCACGGCCCACCAGGGCGTGCGGACGCCCGGCAGCGGCAGCAGGCAGAGGAGGGCGGCGAAGACGACACAGGCGACGTACACACGTGCCCGCACCGGTACCGCATCCATGAGCCCTCCCCCGGCCATGTCCATCAGGCCCGGAGCCTAGGACGGCGGTGGGGGGCTCCGCGGGCGGATAACCCGCGGATTAGCACGTTCGAGTGATGCGTTCGAGGATGACTACCCCCTCAGAGGTGGGGTAGTTGAAAAGCGCGGGAGTGTCAGGAGTCCTGCGACGTGGTCGGCGAGGCGGTGACGTCCTGCTCGGGGACGGCCTGGCCGGAGCGGATCAATTCGATCCGCCCCATGACCTTGTCCCGCAGGTCGCCGGGGACGTCGTCATGCCCACAGCAGCGCTTGACGAGCTTCTTCACGGCCTGCTCGAGCCCGTACTTCTCGAGGCAGGGCGAGCACTCCTCGAAGTGGTGCTCGAACTTCACGCAGTCCGAGTCCGGCATCTCACGGTCGAGGAACTCGTAGAGATGATCGAGGATTTCGCTGCAATCCGTCTCGTGCGGCTCTCCGCAGCTCATGACCCCGAGCCTTTCGCTTCGTTCGACTCTCCGGCGCCGGCCGGGACCATCCCGCGGTCACGGGCGTAGTCCTCCAGCATGCCGCGCAGCTGACGGCGGCCCCGGTGCAGCCGGGACATCACCGTACCGATGGGTGTCCCCATGATGTCGGCGATCTCCTTGTAGGCAAAGCCCTCGACGTCCGCCAGATAGACGGCGATGCGGAACTCCTCGGGGATCGCCTGGAGCGCTTCCTTCACGTCCGAGTCGGGCAGGTGGTCGAGCGCCTGCGACTCCGCGGAGCGCAGACCCGTCGACATGTGCGACTCGGCACGGGCGAGCTGCCAGTCCTCGATCTCCTCGGCCGCGGAGCGCTGCGGTTCCCGCTGCTTCTTGCGGTACGAGTTGATGAAGGTGTTCGTGAGGATCCGGTACAGCCACGCCTTGAGATTGGTGCCCTCGCGGAACTGGTGGAAGGACGCGTACGCCTTCGCGTACGTCTCCTGCACCAGGTCCTCGGCGTCGGCCGGGTTGCGCGTCATGCGCAGCGCGGCCGAGTACATCTGGTCGAGGAACTCGAGCGCGTCCCGCTCGAAGCGCGCGTTGCGCTCCGCGGCCGTCTCCGCGCCCGTGCCGCCCTGGCCCTCGGGCTGCTCCGCCTGGCCGTGTTCGGTCCCTGCGTCGGTCCCTGTGACCGGACCCACCTCCTCCAGTGTTCTCGTGAGACCGAGACCGGTCTCACCCGAATCGGAGGATAGACGACGATCCGGTCCGCCCGCCGCCCGAATAGGGGCGGTCTTGGCCGCGTGCAGCACCGTCCAGTCCAGGTCGGCGCGGCTGCTGCGGCTCGGGCAGAAGGTCGAACCCATGCGGCGGACTTCCTCTCCTACGGCATCGGTGCTGGTCTCCAGCACGTACGTCCCGCACAACAGTGCTCGCCGCCCCGGCATTCCCGGAGCTTTACCCGAGTGACCCGGTCCACTCCACGACCGCGTCCGTGATGACCGCCACTGCCTCCTGCTGCGTGATCTCCGCGCGCTTGGGGACGGCGAAGCCGTGATCGCCGTACGGCACCTCGACGAGCTCGTACGGCCCCTCGGGGAACTCCCCGGGCTTCCCGAAGGGGTCGTTCCCGCCCTGGACGACCAGGGTGGGCACCCCGGAGCCCAGCAGCTCGGCGGCGCGGGACTTCTCGGGCTTGCCGGGCGGGTGGAGGGGGAAGCTGAGGGCCAGGACGGCGCGGGCACCCAGCTCGACGGCCGTGCGGCAGGCCACTCGGGCTCCGGCGCTGCGCCCGCCCGAGATCACCGGCAGCCCGGGCGCGGCTACCGCGGACCAGATGCCCCGCCACCCCGCGTCCAGGGTCTTCGGCGCCGGCGCCAGCTTCTTCCCGGCCACCCGCCAGGGCTGCTCGACGAGAGCGACGCTCACGCCGTGCTCCGGCAGGACCCGCGCGAGGGCCTGGAGATCCCGCGCCTCGATGCCCCCGCCGGCCCCGTGGCTCACCGCCAGCACCAGCCGTGCCTTCTCCGCCCGATGCCAGGTGATGCGGGCGTCCCCCGTGTCCGTGGCAATGATCTCGTTCGTCACGTCAGAAGAGTGTGCCCTCTTCGGGCCCTTCCAGCTCCTTGAGCAGCTCCGGGCCGTTGTTGCGGACGTTGCTGACGGCCGTGGTGACGGGGTAGGCGCGCATCAGCCCGGCGGGCGGCGGGGCGAGCAGCTCGCGCAGGTCGTCGGGGTCGGTGCGGGCCGGGTCCAGCCAGGCGTCCCAGCGGTCGGGCGTCAGCATCAGCGGCATCCGGGGGTGGATCTCGGCCAGGGCCCGCGGACCGTCGGCCGGGGACACCGCCAGCGGGCTCTTCTCGGCCTCGGTGGTGATGACGGAGCACGTCACCCACCAGGCCTGCGGGTGGTCGTCCGGCAGTGTCTTGTCGCGCCAGAACTCGTACAGGCCGGCCATGGCGAAGACCGACCCGTCCGCCGGGGTCACGAAGTAGGGCTGCTTGCGGGGCCGCTTCTTCTTGCCCTCGACCTCCAGCTCGCGCTCCTGCGTGCCGGTGACCCACTCGTAGTAGCCGTCGGCGGGCAGGATGCAGCGCCGGGAGGTGAAGGCGCGACGGTAGGACGGCTTCTCGTGGACGGTCTCCGCGCGGGCGTTGATCATCCGGGCGCCGCCCTCGGGGGTCTTCGACCAGGACGGGACGAGCCCCCACTTCAGCGTGCGCAGCTGCCGAACCGGGCGCGGGTCGTCCGCGTCTTTCAGAGGGCGGTCGAGGACGGCGTAGACCTCTTTGGTGGGCGCCACGTTGTAGTCGGGCTCCAGAGTCTCCTCGGGCTCCCACTTCTCGATCTCGAAGATTCCTGCGAGATCCTCTGGCCTACGACTCGCTGCATACCGTCCGCACATACGTGTCACACTGCCAGATTCCATCCGCCCACAGGGAGCCAACGCCGCACATGGACAGCACCGCAACCGCCTCGCTCGCCTCCCTCTGGGACGAGGTCTCCGGCACCCAGCCCGACCCCGACCTCTGGGTGGTGATCGCGAGCCTGGGCGTCGCGCTCGCCGTGGTGATCCCGCACGGGCTGTGGCGCATCTCCCGCAACGCCATCACCATCGCCCACGAGGGCGGTCACGGGCTCGTGGCCCTGCTCAGCGGCCGCACCCTCACCGGCATACGGCTGCACTCGGACACCAGCGGCCTGACCGTCAGCCGCGGCAAGCCGTACGGCATCGGCATGATCCTCACCGCTGCCTCCGGGTACACCGCCCCGCCCCTGCTGGGCCTCGGCGGCGCGGCCCTGCTGGGCGCCGGCCGCATCACGCTGCTGCTGTGGCTGGCCACGGCCCTGCTGCTGGCCATGCTCGTGATGATCCGCAACGCGTACGGCGCCCTGACCATGGTCATCACCGGCGGCCTGTTCGTGCTGGTGTCCTGGCTGGCCGGCCCCCAGGTCCAGGCGGCGTTCGCGTACGTGGTGGTGTGGTTCCTGCTGATCGGCGGGGTGCGTCCGGCGTTCGAGCTCCAGGCCAAGCGGGCGCGGGGCGGGGCGGGGGACTCGGACGCGGACCAGTTGTCGCGGCTGACGCATGTGCCGGCGGCGTTGTGGTTCTTCCTGTTCCACGCGGTGTCGCTGTGCTCGCTGCTCGGCGGAGGGCGCTGGCTGCTGGGCCTGTGACCAGCCGGCCTGAGGGGCGCGGGCCTGTGGGTGCGGCTCCGCCGCGTCGGCTCGACCGGCCCCCACGGCGCCGCACCCGAACCTCTGCTCCTTATAAAGTGAAGCCATGGCCCCGAACACCGCAGACACCGCCCTCTGGCCCGCCCCGCACGCGAGCGGAGCCGTCGACGCGACGGTCCACGTGCCCGGGTCCAAGTCGGTCACCAACCGCGCCCTGGTCCTCGCCTCCCTCGCCTCGGAACCGGGCTGGCTGCGCCGCCCCCTGCGTTCCCGCGACACCCTGCTGATGGCCGGCGCGCTGCGCGCCATGGGCGTCGAGATCGAGGAGGGCGTGGGCCCCGACGGCACGGGCGAGGCCTGGCGGGTGCTCCCCACGGGCCTGCGCGGTCCGGCCACGGTCGACGTCGGCAACGCCGGCACGGTGATGCGCTTCCTGCCGCCGGTCGCCGCGCTAGCCGACGGTCCCGTCCGCTTCGACGGCGATCCCCGCTCGTACGAGCGTCCCCTGAACGGAGTCATCGACGCGCTGCGTCAGCTCGGCGCCCGGATCGACGACGACGGCCGTGGCGCGCTGCCGTTGACCGTGCAGGGCGGCGGCGCCCTGGACGGCGGGCCGGTGGCGATCGACGCGTCCTCCTCGTCGCAGTTCGTGAGCGCCCTGCTGCTGTCCGGCCCGCGCTTCAACCAGGGCGTCGAGGTCCGCCACACCGGCGCCACGCTGCCCTCCATGCCGCACATCCGCATGACCGTCGACATGCTGCGCGCGGTCGGCGCCCAGGTGGACACGCCCGAGTCGGGCGGCGAGCCGAACGTCTGGCGGGTCACGCCGGGCGCCCTGCTCGGCCGGGACCTGGTCATCGAGCCGGACCTGTCCAACGCCCAGCCGTTCCTCGCGGCGGCGCTGGTGACCGGCGGCAAGGTCGTCATCCCGGACTGGCCGGCCCGCACCACCCAGCCCGGTGACCGGCTGCGCGAGATCTTCACCGAGATGGGCGGCTCCTGCGAACTGACCGAGTTCGGGCTCGTGTTCACCGGCTCCGGCTCGGTCCACGGCATCGACGTCGACCTGAGCGAGGTCGGCGAGCTGACGCCGGGCGTCGCGGCGGTCGCGGCCCTCGCCGACTCCCCGTCGACCCTGCGGGGTGTGGCGCACCTGCGGCTGCACGAGACGGACCGGCTGGCCGCGCTGACCAAGGAGATCAACGAACTCGGCGGTGACGTCACGGAGACCGCCGACGGTCTGCACATCCGCCCGCGCCGGCTGCACGGCGGGATCTTCCACACCTACGACGACCACCGCATGGCCACGGCCGGCGCGATCATCGGCCTCGCCGTGGAGGGCGTGCAGATCGAGAACGTGGCGACGACGGCCAAGACCCTGCCCGACTTCCCCGACCTGTGGACCGGGATGCTCGGGGCGTAGGACGCGGGGACCAGGTCATGCGCCGCTACGGCAAGCACACCGACGAGGACGACATCCGCACCCGTCCCGGCCGCCGGAACACCCGGCCCCGGACGAACATCCGGCCCAAGCACGAGGACGCCGCCGAGGGCCTCGTCCTCACCGTCGACCGGGGCCGCCTGACCTGCCTCGTCGAGGACCGCGTGGTCATGGCGATGAAGGCCCGCGAGCTGGGCCGCAAGGCGGCCGTGGTCGGCGACCGCGTGGCGCTCGTCGGCGACCTGTCCGGCAGGAAGGACACACTCGCGAGGATCGTCCGCATCGCGGAGCGGACCTCGGTCCTGCGTCGCACGGCGGACGACGACGACCCGTACGAGCGCGTGGTCGTCGCCAACGCCGACCAGCTGGCCGTCGTCACGGCCCTGGCCGACCCGGAGCCCCGCCCGCGGCTGATCGACCGCTGTCTGGTCGCGGCCTACGCCGGCGGCCTGGACCCGCTGCTGGTCCTGACCAAGTCGGACCTCGCACCGCCCGACAAGCTGCTGGAGCTGTACGGTCACCTCGACATCCCCTACGTCGTCACCAGCCGCGAGGAACTGCACAACGGCAGCGCAGTCGCCCGCGTACGGGAGCAGCTCGACGGCAAGATCACCGCGTTCGTCGGCCACTCCGGTGTCGGCAAGACGACCCTGGTCAACGCGCTGGTGCCCCAGGAGCGGCGGCGTACGACCGGGCATGTGAACGCGGTGACGGGCCGTGGCCGGCACACCACCACCTCGGCGCTGGCGCTGCCGCTGGCGGACAGCGACGGCTGGGTGATCGACACACCGGGCGTACGGTCCTTCGGGCTGAACCACGTGGACCCGTCCCGGGTCATCCACGCCTTCCCCGACCTGGAACCGGGCACCGAGGGCTGCCCGCGCGCGTGCAGCCACGACGAGCCCGACTGCGCGCTGGACGCGTGGGTGGCCGAGGGGCACGCGGATCCGGCGCGGCTGTACTCGCTGCGACGGCTGCTGGCCACGCGGGAGCGCAAGGAAGGCGACTGACCTCCGCGTTGTTTGTCATGGCGCGTGGACGGTAAGTGCATAATCGCACCAAGCCGGATCCAAGACCGACCAGAAGCTGATGAATCTGGCGAACTTGCTCAAACTGACTAAGCGGTCGCTGAACGTGGGATACGGGAGGAACGACTCATGGCGTGGCTGCTGGTCATCGTGGCGGGGTTGCTGGAGACCGGCTTCGCCGTGTGCCTGAAGCTGTCGCACGGTTTCACCCGGCTCTGGCCGACGGTCGCGTTCTGCATCTTCGCCCTCGGCAGCTTCGGCCTGCTGACCCTGTCGCTGAAGAAACTCGACGTGGGTCCCGCCTACGCCGTGTGGACCGGCATCGGCGCGGCGGGCACGGCGATCTACGGCATGGTGTTCCTGGGCGACCTGGTGTCGACGCTGAAGATCGTGTCGATCAGCCTCGTCATCATCGGTGTGATCGGGCTTCAGTTGTCGGGTTCGTCGCACTGACGTCCCGTCAGCCGACCTGCTGCTGAAGGGCGCTGCGGACCAGCTCGGCGACGCCGCCCTCGCCCGGAGGCGCGGCCACGCAGGACAGTGCGAGCCGGACGGCGAGTTCGCAGGAGCGGGCCAGATCGGCGGTGTCGGACCTGGGGGCGCCGGGTCCGGCCAGGACGGTGACGGCACGGTCGCGGACGAGGGTGACGAAGTCGCCGGGTGAGGGCAGTGGGCCGTCGGCGCGGCGCTGGGCCGGTACCACGGAGGTGGACGGCACGGCCGACAGGGCCGGGGACGGCAGCCGTTCGCTCCAGCAGCCGGTGAGCATGGCACGGACGAGGGCGTTCTCGCGGGCCGCCGAGGTGGTCCACTCGGCGGTGGCGGTGAGCCGCTCGCGCGGGTCGCTGTGCGCGGTGAGCGCGCGGTCGACCCCGGCGAGATATCCGTCGGCTTCTCGCCTCACGAGGGCCCGGGCGAGCCCGTCCTTGCTGCCGAACTCGTTGTACAGCGTCTGCCGGGACACTCCCGCCGCCGCGGCCACGTCCACCATCCGCACGGCGGACCACGGCCGGCGCGCCAGCGCCGTGTAAGCGGCGTCCAGTAGAGATTCCCGCGCTGCAGGCATCATCGCCTCCCCTTGGGGCGAGCGGCTCTGCGCCCAGATTTGACGCGCGGGAAACCACTGTCAAGGGTTCACGAGAGCACGCGGGGTCGCCTTTGAGCCGACCTGCCGCCCTCGGCTCCGAAGCCGCGGTCACCCCCACCCCCGAGCCCCCACAACACCGTCACCCCCGCCCACAAACCCCCTGTAGCCCCACCCCCACCTCGGCAGATAGGTTCGGTACATGCCCGACTACCTCGACGACCTGCGTCTCGCCCACGTCCTCGCCGACGCCGCCGACGCCGCGACGACGGACCGGTTCAAGGCCCTCGACCTCAAGGTCGAGACCAAACCGGACATGACCCCGGTGAGCGAAGCGGACAAGGCCGCCGAAGAACTCATCCGCGGCCAACTCGCCCGCGCCCGTCCACGGGACGCGATCCTCGGCGAGGAGTACGGCGTCGAGGGCACCGGCCCCCGCCGCTGGGTGATCGACCCCATCGACGGCACCAAGAACTACGTGCGCGGCGTCCCCGTCTGGGCCACCCTCATCTCCCTGATGGAGGCCGGTGAGGGCGGCTTCCAGCCCGTCGTCGGCGTCGTCTCCGCCCCCGCCCTCGGCCGCCGCTGGTGGGCCGCGAAGGGTCACGGCGCGTTCACCGGCCGCAGCCTCACGAAGGCGACCCGCCTCCAGGTCTCCCGCGTCGGGAAACTCGCCGACGCCTCCTTCGCGTACTCCTCCCTCAGCGGCTGGGAGGAACAGGGCCGCCTGGACGGCTTCCTGGACCTCACCCGCGAGGTGTGGCGCACGCGCGCGTACGGTGACTTCTGGCCGTACATGATGGTCGCCGAGGGCTCGGTCGACATGTGCGCCGAGCCGGAGCTGTCGCTCTGGGACATGGCCGCCACCGCGATCATCGTCACCGAGGCCGGCGGCACCTTCACCGGACTCGACTCCCGCCCGGGCCCGCACAGCGGCAACGCGGCCGCGTCGAACGGCCTGCTGCACGACGAGTTGCTGGGGTATCTCAACCAGCGCTACTGAGCGACCGCCGCCACCGAGCGCGCCCCCTGTCACCGAGCGCCCCCTTGTTGACCCTCCCTTTACCTGCCACCCTGAGAGTCCGCCCGCTTGTGAACTTGTGAAAACATGAACAAACGGCGGGGACATCCCCAGGAGGCCCATCCATGCTCGTCCGTGACGCCATGAGCACTGTCGTCCTCACCATCGGCCCGGCCCACACGCTTCGCCAGGCCGCCGCACTGATGGCCGCCCGCAAGGTCGGCGCGGCCATCGTCCACGACCCCGACGCCGGCGGCATCGGCATCCTCACCGAACGCGACATCCTCATCTCCGTGGGCCAGGGTCAGGACCCGGACACGGAACGCGCCCACGCCCACACCACCACCGACGTCGTGTTCGCCACTCCGGCCTGGACCCTGGAGGAGGCGGCCCGCGCCATGGCGCACGGCGGTTTCCGCCATCTCATCGTGCTGGACCGCGACGAGCCGGCCGGTGTCGTCTCGGTCCGCGACATCATCCGCTGCTGGGCACCGGCGCGTCAGCAGGTGCCCGCCTGACAGCACGAACGGCCCGGGCCCCTCGAAGGAGCCCGGGCCGTCCCTACCGCAAGCGGTCCAGTGCTGGAGTTCAGCCGCGCAGGGCCTGGACCGCGGCCTCCAGCCGCTTGCCGTAGTCCCCGTCGGCCTGACGGAAGTTGTCGATCGCCCGCTCGACGATGTCGTCCCGCGAGACCTTGGCGATGAAGCCCGCCAGGTTGGCGATCAGCCGCTCCTTCTCGTCCTCGCTCATCAGCCGGTAGAGGTTGCCCGCCTGCACGAAGTCGTCGTCCTCGGCATGGACGGGCGTCGGGTGGTTGCCCGTGACACCGTTCACGGCCGTGGCGGACCACAGCGGACGGTCCGTCTGGAACGGGCCGCCGAAGCTGTTCGGCTCGTAGTTCTTCGCACCCTTGTGACGGCCGTCGTAGAGGTGACCGTCACGGGAGTTGGTGCGCGCCACGGTGGCGTGCGGGCGGTTCACCGGCAGGTGGTCGGCGTTGATGCCGACGCGGTAGCGGTGGGCGTCGCCGTACGCGAAGAGGCGGCCCTGGAGCATCTTGTCGGGGGACGGGCCGATGCCCGGCACGAAGTGCGCGGGGCTGAAGATCGACTGCTCGACCTCGGCGAAGATGTTCTCCGGGTTGCGGTTGAGCTCCAGCCTGCCGATCTCGATCGGCGGGTAGTCGGCGTGCGGCCAGACCTTGGTCAGGTCGAACGGGTTGAAGCGGTACGTCGCCGCGTCCGCCGCCGGCATGATCTGCACCTGCACGGTCCAGGACGGGAACTCACCGCGCTCGATGGCCTCGCGCAGATCGCGCTGGTGGGAGTCGGGGTCCTCGCCGGCCAGCCGGTTGGCCTCGGCCTGCGTGAGGTTCTTGATCCCCTGGTCGGTCTTGAAGTGGTACTTGACCCAGAAGACCTCGCCGGCCTCGTTCTGCCACTGGAAGGTGTGCGACCCGAAGCCGTCCATGTGGCGGTACGAGGCCGGGATGCCGCGGTCGCCGAACAGCCAGGTCACCTGGTGCGTGGACTCGGGCGACAGGCTCCAGAAGTCCCAGACGTTGTCCGCCTCCGTCGAGCCGGTGTACGGGTCGCGCTTCTGGGTGTGGATGAAGTCCGGGAATTTGATGGCGTCCCTGATGAAGAACACCGGGGTGTTGTTGCCGACGAGGTCGTAGTTGCCCTCCTCGGTGTAGAACTTCAGCGCGAAGCCGCGCGGGTCGCGTACGGCGTCCGCCGCCCCGAGGTTGCCGGCCACGGTCGAGAAGCGCAGGAAGACCTCGGTCCGCTTGCCGATCCCGGAGAGGAACGCGGCACGGGTGTACGGCGTGACGTCGGCGGTCACCGTGAAGGTGCCGTAGGCGCCGGCGCCGCGCGCGTGCACGACACGCTCCGGGATGCGCTCGCGGTTGAAGTGGGCGAGCTTCTCCAGCAGGAGCTGGTCCTGGACGAGCACCGGGCCGCCCACGCCCGCGGTCTCGCTGTTCTGGTTGTCGGCGACCGGAGCACCGGCCTCCGTCGTAAGCGGTCCCTGCGTCACGTACGCCTCCTGCGCCATCCTGACCAATCCTGTCCCTTGGCTAAAGCCGTTTCCGATCCTACATTAGACATAGTCCAAGTCAAGCTGGACTCTAAGTTCACACCTGTTCGGAACCTGGTCCCCTTTGCTGTTAGGCTGGTCGTCATGAGCGACCTTCTGGAACGCCTGCGCGGACGCGGATGGCGGATGACCGCGCAGCGGCGCGTCGTGGCCGAGGTCCTCGACGGCGAACACGTCCATCTGACGGCCGACGAGGTCCACGCCCGGGCCGTCGCCAAGCTGCCCGAGATCTCCCGGGCGACCGTCTACAACACGCTCGGTGAGCTCGTGTCGCTCGGCGAGGTGCTCGAGGTCTCCACCGACCAGCGCGCCAAGCGGTACGACCCGAACGCCCACCAGCCGCACCACCACCTGGTCTGCGCCCAGTGCGGCGCGATCCGCGACGTCCACCCGGTCGGCAACCCGCTGGCAGACCTCCCCGACTCGGAGCGCTTCGGCTTCACGGTGTCGGACGTCGAGGTGACGTACCGCGGCGTCTGTCCGAACTGCGCGGCCGCCTAGCCTTCCCGCCCTCCCCTCTCTTCCTCGCGCGACGCCTTTCTCGCGCTCCGTCCTTCTCGCGTGAAGCCCCGGCACCGATGGGCGCCGGGGCTTCGCGCTGTCCGTGGACTTCCCGTATCTGACGGGTCGTCATATGGTCAACGGCACCCACCAGTCCGTTCCGCACTCCGCGAGGAGACCGAAGTGGGAGAGCCGTATCCAAAAGTCACCGCCCATGACCTGACGCGCACCTTCGGCCGGGGCCCTCGCGCGGTCGACGCCCTCGGCCCCCTCGACCTGACCGTCGCGCCGGGCGAGTTCGTCTGCCTCGTCGGCCCCTCCGGCTGCGGCAAATCCACCCTGCTGCGCATCGCCGCCGGGCTGCTCCGGCCCAGCACCGGCACGCTGGAGATCCGCACGTCCAGCCCGCGCCCGGCCGCCATGATCTTCCAGGACTACGGCATCTACGACTGGAAGACCGTCCAGGCCAACGTCCGCTTCGGCCTCGACGTCCAGCGCGTCCCGCGCCGGGAGGCGAACGCCCGCGCCGCCGACTGGCTTGCTCGCACGGGCCTCGCCGATTTCGCGCACGCCTACCCGGCGGCCCTCTCCGGCGGCATGCGGCAACGCGTCGCCATCGCCCGCGCCCTGGCGGTCGAGCCCGAACTGCTGCTGATGGACGAGCCGTTCGCCGCCCTGGACGCCCAGCTCCGCACGATCCTCCAGGACGAACTGCTGGAGATCACCCAGGCGCTGCGCACGACGACCCTGTTCATCACCCACAGCCTGGAGGAGGCGATCGTCCTCGGCGACCGCGTCCTGGTGATGTCCGCCCGCCCGGGCCGGATCATCGCCGAGCGCCGCCCGCCCTTCCCGCGCCCGCGCACCGGCGACGTCCGCGCCACCCCCGACTTCACCGCGCTGAAGAGCGAACTGTGGGACTTGCTGCGGAAGGAGGCGGTGCCGGCATGACCACGGTCGCTCCCGGGACGAGAGCCTCGGTCCTGGTCCGCCGCCCGGGCCCGCGCGAACTGCATCCCGTCCGCACCCATCGCCGCCGCCGCACCCTGGAACTGTCCCTCGCTGCGGCCGTACCCGTCCTTCTGGTGCTGCTCTGGCAGCTGGCGGCGGTCCGGGGCTGGATCGACGACCGCGTCTACCCGGCGCCGTCCACGATCCTCGCCGACGGCTGGGACCGGGCCGCGGCCGGTGACCTGTGGCCGGACGTGTGGGCGACGCTCAAGCGGATCCTGGCCGGCTACGCCGTCGGCATGGCGGCGGGCTACCTCCTGGGCCTGCTGATGGGTTCGATGTCACTGGTCCGGGCCGCCCTGGAACCGCTGCTGGACGCCCTGTACGTCGTACCGAAGCTGGCCCTGCTCCCCGTCTTCCTGAACATGTTCGGACTGGGCGAGGGCCCGCAGGTGGCCCTGGTGGCGGCCACGGTCTTCTTCTTCGTCTGGATCTCCACCATGTCGGCGGTCATGGCGGTCCCCGACGGCCACCGCGACGCCGGCCGGGTCTTCGGCGCCTCCCCGTGGCAGATGTTCCGCCACGTCCTGCTTCCGGCGTCCCTGCCCGCCGTCCTGGTCGGCGCGCGGATCGCGGCGGGCGTCGCGGTCCTGGTGATCGTCGCCTCGGAACAGATCGCCGCGACCGACGGCCTCGGCCATCTGATCTTCGACTCCCGCGCCCTCTTCCAGAACGACGTGATGTTCGTCGGCATCGTCTGCGTCGCCGTCCTGGGCGTGCTCTTCTCCGAGCTGGTCCGCTTCGTCGGCCGGCTGCTCACGCCGTGGGCCCCGCGCGACCGGGGACGGGGGCAGTCATGAGGGGACGTACGTACGGCCTCGCCCTGCTCGCGACGGCGCTGCTGGCCTCGGCGGCCTGCTCGTCGCCGTCCTCCGGGAGCGCGACGCCGAAAGCGGACGACGGAACGCGCGCCGTCCGCCCGGTCGAGGGCTGCGGTGCCGGCTCCTGGACGGACCCCGCCGACCTCACACCCGACCGCACCCCGGCCCGCTGCCGCCCGGGGTCCCCGCCCGCCCAGCGGCTCCCCGAGCCGCGCAAGCTGACCATCGCGACCGGCACACTCGGCGCCGAGTACGTGGCACCCCTGCGAGTCGCCCTCGACAAGGGCGAGTTCGACAAGGAGGGCCTCGACGTCACGCTGAAGGTGCTGCCGACGCCCGAGGCACTCCCGCTGCTGGCCAAGGGCGAGGTCGACGCGCTCTGGGCGGCCCCGGAGGCAGCCGTCATGAACGGCATCCGAGGCGGCTTCACCATCCGCTGGGTCGCCGGGAACTTCTCGCCCGACCCGAAGTCCAAGAGCGGCCTGTGGGTCCGGCTGAAGGACGGCGAGACGGCGACCGCCGTCCGGATGGCCGACCGGAAGCTCGGCACGATGATCGGCAAGGGCTCCGTCATCGCCTACCCCATGGAACAGGTTCTGGAGCAGCACGGCGGAGGCCTCGACCGGATCCGCTACCAGCAACTGGGCTCGGCCGACGTCCTCACGGCCCTGGAGAACGGCGGCGTCGACTCCGCCTGGCTGCTCGACCCCGTATGGCGCCGGGTCGACGGCGAACCCGGCTACGCCTTCCTGGGCGGCCAGCCCCCCGGAGAGCCCCTGGGCGGCATGCTCTACGGCCCGAGCCTGCTGAACGACGACGTGGACGCGGGGGTGGCACTGCTGCGGGCGTACATCCGCACGGTGAACACGTACTTCGCGGCCGACTACAAGAAGAACGAGACCTTCGTCACATATCTGGCGAAACTTCTGAAGGCGGACGAGGCGATCCTGCGCTCGACACCGTCCCTCCGCATGGACTGGGAAATCCGCACCGGCACGACGGACCGCCTCCAGTCCGCCTACCGATCCCAGGGCGTGGCGGAAGGCGACCCGCTCCCCGAGTCGCGGACGGTGACCCGCTCCCTCTACGAGGAGGCGGTAGGCCATCGCCGGTAGACACACCGAGGGCCGGAACCCTTTCGGATTCCGGCCCTCGGCCTTCAGTAGCGGGGACAGGATTTGAACCTGCGACCTCT
>NZ_WWIQ01000044.1:51629-53823 GCF_009862985.1 Streptomyces sp. SID5464
GCTACCGAGCTGCTCCACCCCGCGTCGGTGAATGCAACGTTACGTCAACGCGGAGCACGGATGCAAATCGCTTAGCTGGAGCCGCGGGCCGCCGGTCCCGCACGAACGCCGAGCATGCAGCCCACGGTGACGAGACGCGGCATCAGGCAGACAGCTCCTGCCTCAGCGCATCCCGCAACCGAGCCGCCCGCTCCGCCACGGACGCCGGCCCCAACGCCACCGCCCGATCGGCCCACCGCTGCCCCTCCGCCAGCTCCCCCCGACGCGCGTAGACCAGGGCCAGCCGCAACGCCGCCCGCCCGTGCCCCGCGTCGGCCGCCCGCGTCCACCACACCGCCGCCTCGGGCTCACTGCCCTCCCTGGCCAGCAGCAGCCCGAGATTGAACGCCCCGTTGCGGGATCCGGCCTCGGCGGCCTCCCGGTACCACCGGGCCGCCTCGACGACGTCCCCCCGGGCCGCCGCGAGCATGCCCACCCGCACCTGCGCCCGCCGGTGCCCCTGCGAGGCCGCCCTCTCGTACCACTCCTCGCACTCGCTCCGCCGGTGCACCGGCTCCCCGAGCTCGTGCGCGGGCTCCGGCGGCCGACGCGCGTCGAGCACGGTCGCCAGCCGGTACGCGGCCTCGGCGCTTCCGCCTCCGGCCGCACACCGCAGGTGCCGCTCGGCCTCCTGCTCGTCCCCGTCCCGCAGCCGGGCCATGCCGACCTGGAGCGCCGCCTCGGTGTGCCCGGCGGCAGCGGCACGCTCGTACCAGCGCAGCGCGGCCTGCTCCTCGCCCCGGCCTGCGTGCAGGATGCCCAGGTTGAAGGCGGCGTCCACGCTCCCGGCCTCCGCGGCCTTGGAGAACCACGGCTCGGCGCCCGTCTCGTCCCCGGCCCGCAGCAGCAGGATCGCCAGCGCGTTCGCGGCCTCCCGGTGACCGGCATAGGCCGCGCGCCGGTACCACTGCTCGGCCTGCGTGGTGCGGCCCTGCTCGGCGCAGAGCAGCCCCAGGTTGTAGGCGCCGTTCACGTCGCCCGCGTCCATCGCGGCCCGGTACCAGCGCTCGGCGGTCTGGGTCTCGCCCCGCTCGGCGTGCAGTGCGCCCAGCGCGTTCGCCGCGTTGCCGTCACCGTCCTGGGCGGCCCGCAGCCACCACACGGCGGCGTTCTCGGTGTCGCCGGCGTCGCGCAGCAGGAACCCGAGCGCGCAGGCGGCCCGCGCCTCGCCGTCCTTGGCGGACGTCAGGTACCAGCGCCCGGCCTCCTTGAGCTCGCCTCGCTTCTCCAGGATCGTCCCGAGGTGCAGGGCGGCCCGCCGGTGGCCGCGCGCGGCGGCCTGCCGGTACCACTGCTCGGCTTCTTCCAGCAGCGCGACACCGTTGTCCCCCTCGGTCTCCTGCGTGGCTCTGCGGTCCAGTGCCCGCGCCAGCCGGTACGCCGCCTCCCGGTGCCCGCGCTCGGCCGCGACCCGCATCCACTTCTCGGCCCCGGCGTCACCGCGGTGCTCGAGCAGGTCGGCTAGGGCGTACGCGCCCAGGGTGTGCCCCTGCTCCGCGGACTGGCGCAGCCAGTACTCGGCGGCGGGTTCGTCGCCGCGCTCGCGGTGGTGCCGGCCGAGGGCGTGCGCGGCCGCCGCGGATCCGGCGACGGCGGCGATCCGCCACCAGCCGGCGGCCTCGTCGGCGTATCCGCGCTGGTGGAGAAGGACTCCGAGGTTGTTGGCCGCGGCCCGGTCGCCCGCGGCGGTCGCGGCACGCAGATGGGGTTCGGCACCGTCGAGATCGCCACGGCGCAGCAGCATGGCCCCGAGGACACTCATCGCCTCGACGTCGCCGGCCTCAGCGGCGAGCCGCTGACGCAGCTCCTCGGCCGCCTCGTCGGCGATCTCCCCGGTCTCGTCCGGGGTGTCGGTGTCCTCCCGGCGGGAAGGCTGCACAAAACGCCCTGTCTCGAACAGAGTTGCCTTGTCCCCCATAACGTCCATCGTCGCACCACCTGCAACCTGGGTACACCTGGTATACCGCAGCCAGTGAGGTCACTACAGCGTTTTGTCGACATGCCCACAGAGAGACAAGTCAAACACAGATCTCCCAACTCCCCCCGGCGGCACGGCCGCAGCCTGCACCAGCACATGCGTTCACACATCACGAAGGCCCGGATTCCGTTGTGGAATCCGGGCCTTCGTGGTCGCTCCGTCACTCGGACTTCGCGA
>NZ_WWIQ01000044.1:54032-78331 GCF_009862985.1 Streptomyces sp. SID5464
TCCACCCCGCGCCGTTGTGTTCACAACCGTATCACGACGCGGGGTGGGCATTTGACCAGGCCAGGGCCCTAACTGCTCGGCTTCGGGCTCGGACTGCCGCTCGGGCCCGCGCTGGGCTTGCTCTCGCCGCCCCCGCGGCCGGCCTCGGCCTGCGCGTCCTCGGCCCGCTTCAGAGCGTCCTCGAGGTCCTTCTGCGCCCGGCCGTACGCCTCCCAGTCGTTGTTCTTCAGGGCCTCCTGGCCCGCGTCGAACGCCTTCTGGGCGTCCTCCAGGGCCTGTTGGACCGTCGGGTTGTCGGACGTCGGCGGTGGCGTCGTGGTGTCACCCTCGTCCGGTGGCTCGGGGGCCGCGCCGTCCGTCCCGAAGATCTTGTTGAGGGCCTCGTCGAGCGTGTTCTCGAACGCGGTCTGGCCTCCGTAGGTGACCAGCACCTTGCGCAGCAGCGGGTACTTCAGTCCACCACCGCGTACGTAGACCGGCTCCACGTAGAGCAGTCCGCCGTCGAGCGGCACCGTCAGCAGGTTGCCGTACTCGACTTCGGAGTCGCCGCCTCTCAGGAGCCTGATGGACTCGGCGATGTCCTCTTGGGAGTTGAACTGGCTCTGGACCTGCTTGGGTCCGTTGACCGTCGTGTTCGTCGGCAGTTTCAGGATTCTGATCTTGCCGTAGTCACTGGCGCCCGCCTCGGCGTCGACCGCCATGAACGCGCTGAGGTTGTCCCGGCCGTTGGGCGTGAAGGTCGTCGTCAGTGAGAACGCCTGTGCCTTCTGGTCGGGCATCTTCATGCTCAGGTAGTACGGCGGCACCGCGTTGCCCGACCGGTTCGTCGGGTCGTCCGGCACCTGCCACACCTCGCTGCCGCTGAGGAACGTCGTCGCGTCCTTCACGTGGTAGCGCGTGAGCAGCTCCCGCTGCACCTTGAACAGGTCCTGCGGGTAGCGCAGGTGGTCCATCAGGTCCTTGGAGATGTCGCTCTTGGGCTTCACCGTGTCCGGGAAGGCCTTCATCCAGGTCTTCAGGACCGGGTCCTTGGTGTCCCACTGGTAGAGCTTGACCTCACCGGTGTACGCGTCGACGGTCGCCTTCACCGAGTTGCGGATGTAGTTGACCTGGTTCTGCTGGGCCACCACCGCGCGGTTGTTGTTGGTCGCGGTCAGCGAGTCGGCGGTGGTGTCACCGAGGGTCGTGCGCGAGGAGTACGGGTAGCCGTTCGTCGTCGTGTACGCGTCGACGATCCACTCGATACGGCCGTTCACCACCGCCGGGTAGGCATCGCCGTCGATGGTCAGCCAGGGGGCCACCGCCTCGACGCGCTCCTTGGGCGTGCGGTTGTAGAGGATCCGCGAACCGTCGCCGATGGCGCCGGAGTACAGGATCTGCGGCTCGCCGAACGCCACCGCGTACGCGGCCCGGTTGACCGGGTTGGAGAGGTCGACCCCGCTGTCACCCTTGTAGCTGGTGGTCTTCTCGCCGTTGTCGTCGGAGTAGTCGATCTCCTTCTGGGGACCGCCGACGATCGAGTACGTGGTGGTCTTCTCGCCGTAGTAGACCCGCTGCTCGTACGTGCCGAGGTCGCCCTCGGAGGGCAGGTCGGACTCCGTGAAGTTCGGACGGCCCTGGGCGTCGGCACTGGTGCCCTCGGCGGCGACCACTCCGTAGCCGTGGGTGTAACGGAAGTGGTTGTTGATCCAGTTCTTCTTCGGGATGCCCGCCAGGTTCAGCTCGCGCAGGCCGATGACCGTGTCCTGGTCCTTGCCGTCCTTGCTGTAGCGGTCGACGTCCAGGTTGTTCGGGAACGCGTAGTAGTTCCTGATCTGCTGGAGCTGCTGGAACGTCGGCGAGACGATGTTCGGGTCCATGATCCGGATGCTCGCCGTGGAGCCGACGTCGTCGCGGAGCGTGGTCTTGTCCTCGGTCTTGCTGGTGCCCGAGTAGTCGGTGACCTTGGTGCCGTCGATGCCGTAGGCCTTGCGCGTCGCCTCGAGGTTCTTCTCGACGTACGGCGCTTCCTTGGCCTGCTCGTTCGGCTGGACCTGGAACTTCTGCACGATCGCCGGGTAGAGGCCGCCGATGAGGATCGCGGAGAGCACCATCAGGCCGAAGCCGATCACGGGCAGCTGCCAGGTGCGCCGCCACAGGGTGGCGAAGAACAGCAGTGCGCAGATGACGGCGATGCAGAACAGGATCGTCTTGGCCGGCAGGTAGGCGTTGGCGTCGACGTACCTCAGGCCCGTCCAGTTGTCGGTCGCCCTGAAGTCGCTGGATTTCACGGCCAGTCCGTACCGGTCGAGCCAGTACGCGACCGCCTTCAGGGCCACGAAGATGCCGATGAGCACCGACAGGTGCCCGGTGGCCGCCGCCGTGGCGCGGGCGCCGGGGCTGGTGACGCGCAGCCCGCCGTACAGGTAGTGCGTGAGCGCGGCGGCGATCACGGACAGGATCGCGGCGGCGAAGCCGAAGCCGAGCAGGAAGCGGTAAAAAGGCAGGTCGAAGGCGTAGAAGGAGACGTCCAGCTTGAACTGGGGGTCCTTCTGGCCGAAGGGCACGCCGTTGACCCACATCAGCCACGTCCGCCACTGGCCGGACGCGGAGGCTCCGGCGATCAGGCCCACCAGGGCCGTGATCCCGAGCAGCAGCCACTTCTTGTAGGGCGCGATGCCCATCCGGTAGCGGTCGAGGTTCTGCTGCTCCATGGACATGGCGCTCAGCGGCGGCCGCAGGCGGTGCGCCAGCCAGATGTTGACCCCGACCGCGAGGGCCATGAGCAGGCCGAAGACGAAGAAGAGCCCGATCTTGGTCCACAGGGTGGTGGTGAAGACCGACGAGTAGTTCACCGACCGGTACCAGAGCCAGTCCGTCCAAAAGCCCGCGAACATGGTGAACACCATGCCGAGGACGGCCAGGACGCCCAGTGTCATGAGCAGGGTCCGGACACGCCGGGACGGGCGGCCCACTCTGATCCGCGGCCCTGTCGGGCCTCCGCCGCGGTCCGGCATCTGGAAAGCCAAGGTGCGCACCTCGAAGTTCGCTGTTGATTCGTAAGGCCCGCGTCTTCACGGACCGTCCGTGGCCCCCGTGATCGCGGGCCCCCACCTATGCAACTTACTCACCGTTTACTCGGTTCCCGATTCCGGCCGGGAACGAGGCAGGATTGTGACCATGTCCAACACTCCCATGGCGGCGAGCCCGCTCACCCGGGCCGTACTCGAGATCGACGAGTACGTCTCCGGCCTCGGCTGGGACCAGTCAGCCCGCCTCTTCGCACTCGTCGACACCGCCCGGCTCCGGGCCGAACAGCCCTCGCTCGCGGACCGGCTCGGTCTGGACGACGAGTCGGAAACCTCCGGCCTCACCCCGATCGAGCAGGACGAAGTGCCAACGGGCAAGCCGCTCGACGAGTTCCTGGCCACCATCGCCTGGCCCGACGCGGTGGCCGGCTGCGCCCTCGCCGTGGAGCGCCTGATGCTGCCGCCGTCCGCGGAGGCCCAGGTTCCGCAGGGCCTGGACGAGGCCGCGCTCTCGAAGTGGGTGGCGGACCACCCGGACCGTCAGGAGGTCCGTATGACGGTCGCGGTCCTGCGGGACGGCACGCGTGAGTCGGCCCTGCGCCTGCGCGAGAAGGACTCCCCGACGGAGGTCCTCACCGGCTCCGACCTGGTACCGGGTCTGGCGGAGGCACTGGCGGCGACGTTCGAGGACTAGCCGGGCGGCTGCGCGGCCCGGGCCGGTCCCCGGCCCGGTGGACTACGTGCCGCACTTCGGCAGATCGGCGGTGTCGCCGCTGCGGAGGTCCTTGAGAGCGCCGAGGGCGTCCTTGATGGTCTTCACCTTGATGAGCGTGAGGCCCTCGGGGGTGTCCTTGGCGGCGGCCTCGCAGTTGTCGGCGGGCGTCAGGAAGTACTGCGCGCCTTTGGCCCGCGCACCCACGGTCTTCATCTCGATGCCGCCGATGGGACCGACCTTGCCCTCGTCGTCGATCGTCCCGGTACCGGCCACGAACTTGCCCCCGGTCAGGCTGCCGGGCGTGAGCTTGTCGTAGATGCCGAGCGCGAACATCAGACCGGCGCTCGGCCCGCCGACGTCGGCCAGCTTGATGTCGATGGTGAACGGGAACGTGTGGTCCGTCCCCGCGGAGATCCCCACGATGGCCCGCTTCTTGCCGTCGTCGTCCGACGTCGTCGTCGTGATGGTGACGTCCTGCGTCTTCGTCGGCGTCCGCTTCTCCTTCTCCGCGGCGGCCTGCTCCTTGGCGGGCACGATCGTGAAGCGGACGTCCTGGCCCGGCTCGTGCTTCGTGACGAGCTTCGCGACGTCGGCCGGCTCCTTCACCGCCGTACCGTCGACGGCCTTGATCACGTCCCCGGCGTGCAGCTTGCCCTCGGCCGGGGAACCCTTGACGACCGTCGAGACGATGACCCACGACTTCACCGGCACGTCGAGTTCCTTCAGCGCGGCGACCTTGGCGCTCTCCTGGGACTGGCTGAACTCCTCGGCGTTCTCCTGCGTGGACTGCTCCTCGGTCTTGCCGTCCGGGTAGAGCGTCTCGTGCGGCACCACCTTGTTGTCGTGCGCGAGCCAGCCGTAGACGGCCTCGACCAGGTTCATCCGGTAGTCGGCGCTGGTGACCCGGACCGTCGTCATGTTCAGATGGCCACTGGTCGGATACGTCTTCCGCCCGGAAATGTGGAGCACCGGCTCGCCGCCGTGATCGCCCAGCGTGTTCACCGTCGGCCCCGGGGACATCTCCGAATACGGCACGGGGATGAACACTCCCGCGCACAGGAGCGCGATCAGCATCAGGGTGGAGGCGAGCATCGTCGCGGTGCGGCGTGGCATGACTCGACAGTACGGGACGGTCCTGTCAGCGCACCGTCAGGGCCGCCCGTCCGGGGCGGCCCTATGGTTTCAAACGCCTGTGACCTGCTCTTTTCCTGGCCGTCAGCTACCCGGCCGGGGCTTCTCCATGGCCTCCCGGAAGCGGGCGTAACCGATGAGCTCCGGGCCGTCGCCACGGACCTTGCGGGTCCGGTTGGCCCAACTGCCCCAGAGGCCCGCGCCGATCGCAGCCACAAGCGGAATCAGCAACCAGGCGAGCGCCGCCATGCCGACCTCCAACCCCTTGAGCGTCCGCAACTGACTGATCAGCAGATTAACCATCCGCAGTGACAACGCTCACGCCAGGGGTCCGGTTACGCAACCGGAAAACCGCGTCCCGGATTCAGCAGGCGCCCACCCACTCCTCGGTGCCGTCGGAGAACTTCTGGTGCTTCCAGATGGGCACTTCGTGCTTGAGATCGTCGATCAGTTTCCGGCAGGCCTCGAAGGCCTCCCCTCTGTGCGGACACGAGACGGCGACGACCACGGCGAGGTCACCGACCCGCAGATCCCCCACCCGGTGCACGGCCGCCAGCGCCCGCACCGGGAACTCCGTGACGACCTTCTCGGCGATCCGCCTCATCTCGGCCTCCGCACTGGGGTGGCAGGAATACCCCAGCTCCGCCACGTCGGCACCCCCGTCGTGGTTGCGCACCGTCCCGACGAAGAGCGCGGTGCCGCCCGCCGCGTCGTCCCCGACCGCCCGGAACACCTCGTCCACGGAGAGAGCCGTGTCCCGGATCCCGATCAGCTTGATCGGGTCCTGCGCGGCCTGCTCACCGGGGTGATCGCTCGTGGATGCCATGCCCCCATCGTGCCGCACGCGACCGACAGCGCGGAATAGAGCTATCGACCGGCACGCGCGGGTGCGCGTTGGACCCTCCTACGACGGGACCCGGAGAGGCCGGGCCGGCGGGGCGGGTCAGATGCGCCGCCGGGCCTTCCGCGCCCGCCGCACCACCGCCGCCGCGCCCAGCAGCGCCACCGTCGCACCCGCGGCACCCGCGGCCGTCGCGTCCTTGCGGCCCAGTCGCCGCCCGGCCACCGTGTGCCGGCCGGAGACCTCCTCCAGGAGCTCCGCCAGCACCTCCTCGTTGGTGTACCGCGGCCGCCACCCCGCGTCGTGCAGCCGGCTGCCACTGACCACCCAGGGGTACATCGTGTACGCCAGGTCCCCGGCCGGAGACGGCGTGAGCCCGATGCGGTGCAGGCGCGCCGCCGCACCCAGCGCGACCGCCGACGGCAGCTCCATCCGCCGGATGCCGCTGAGCTCCTCGACCTCCTCCTGCTCCAGCCACCCGTCGCACCCGACGGTCAGTTCCCCGTCGACCTTCTCCAGGACGGCGTACTCCAGCGCGCTGCACAGGTCCTCGACGTGGCAGAACTGCCACGCGGGCCGCGACCCGGCGACGACGAGCAGCCGGGGAGACTCGAAGTACCTGGTCAGCGCGGTGTCCGTGCCTCCCACCAGGATCGCCGGCCGCACCACGGTGACGTTCAGCCCCGGGTGCGCCCGTGGTGCCCGCCGTGCCAGCCGCTCGATCTCCAGCAGGTCGCCGACGCCCGTCGCCTCCGCCGTGGCCCGCAGCTCCGCGTCCTCGGAGAGCGGAAGCTCGTTGTCCGGCAGCGCCCCGTAGACCATCGCCGAGGTGCACAGCACGACCCGGTGCACCCCGGCCGCCGCGGCCGCCGTCAGGACGGTCTGCGTCCCCCGTACGTTGTAGGCCGTTCGGGCGGCGGCGTCGGTCTCCAGGTCCAGGTCCAGCGCCAGGTGCACCACCACGTCGGCGCCCCGCAGCTTCTCCGCGATGGCCGGATCCCGTACGTCCAGGATGTGCCACTGCGCCGCAGCGCACTCACCGCGCCGCTCGTCGATGGCGACGACCTGCTTGACCTCGTCGGACGCGGCGAGCTGCTCGGTGAGCAGGGCGCCGACGCCGTACGCGGCACCGGTGACCGCGACGACGGGTCCGCGTGCCGCGGGACTCGCGGAACTGGTTGACTGGTTTCGCGCTGCGCGAACCTGCGGATCTGGGGAACTCACCGGGCGTCTCCAGCGGTTGTCTTCAGTACGAGCGCGAGCGACGCGTGCGTACCAGGTGGCATCCATCCTGCCGCAGGCTGTCAGTCGGCGAAGCACCGAGGCCCGATCCGCCCCGGGTGTCTACGCTGGGTGGTGTTGTCGGGCAGCCGCGCCGCCGGAAAGAACCGGCGGCCCTACCAGCCGAGGAATCCCGTGAGTGACACCCCATTCGGATTCGGCCTTCCGCCGGAGGAGCCGGACGACGGCGACGAGGGCAAGAAGAAGGACCAGCAGAGCGGTGGTGGTCAGGGACCGGCCAATCCGTTCGGTTTCGGCGGCCTGCCCGGAGCCGGAGGATTCGGCGGCGGCCCCGGCGGCCCCGGTGCGGACAATCCGTTCGCAGCCATGTTCGGCTCCCTGAACCCCAACGACCTGGGCGCCGCGTTCCAGCAGCTGGGCCAGATGCTCTCCTACGAGGGCGGGCCGGTGAACTGGGACATGGCCAAGCAGATCGCCCGCCAGACGGTCTCCCAGGGCAGTCCCGACGGCACCAAGGACACCAGCGTCGGCCCCGCCGAGCGCAAGGCCGTCGAGGAGGCCGTCCGCCTCGCCGACCTGTGGCTCGACGACGCCACGTCGCTGCCGTCCGGTGCCGGCTCGGCCGTGGCCTGGAGCCGCGCCGAGTGGGTCGAGGCGACCCTGCCCGCCTGGAAGGAGCTCGTCGACCCGGTCGCCGAGCGCGTCGGCACCGCCATGGGCGACGTCCTGCCGGAGGAGATGCAGGCCATGGCCGGCCCGCTGATCGGCATGATGCGCTCGATGGGCGGTGCCATGTTCGGTACGCAGATCGGGCAGGCCGTCGGCGTGCTCGCCGGCGAGGTCGTCGGCTCGTCCGACATCGGCCTGCCGCTGGGCCCGGCCGGCAAGGCGGCGCTGCTGCCGGTGAACATCGAGACGTTCGGCAAGGACCTGAGCGTCCCCCAGGAGGAGGTGCGGCTGTATCTCGCCCTGCGCGAGGCCGCCCACCAGCGGCTCTTCGCGCACGTGCCGTGGCTGCGCTCGCATCTGTTCGGCGCGGTCGACGGCTACGCCCGCGGGATCAAGGTCGACACGGCCAAGCTCGAGGACGTCGTCGGCCAGTTCGACCCGCAGAACCCCGAGCAGCTCCAGGAAGCCCTCCAGCAGGGCATGTTCCAGCCCGAGGACACGCCTGAGCAGAAGGCCGCCCTGGCGCGTCTGGAGACGGCTCTGGCGCTCGTGGAGGGCTGGGTCGACGCCGTGGTCCACGCCGCCGCGAAGCCCCGTCTGTCGTCCGCCGACGCCCTGCGCGAGACGCTGCGCCGCCGCCGCGCCTCGGGCGGCCCGGCGGAGCAGACGTTCGCCACGCTGATCGGCCTGGAGCTGCGCCCGCGCCGCCTGCGTGACGCCTCCCGGCTGTGGGCCTCGCTCACCGACGCCCGCGGTGTCGACGGCCGGGACGCCCTGTGGCACCACCCGGACATGCTGCCGACGGCCACCGACCTGGACGACCCGGACGGCTTCGTGCACCGCGAGCAGATCGACTTCTCCGAGCTGGACAAGATGCTCGGCGAGGCGGCGGACAAGCCCGACCTGAAGAAGAAGGACGAGGGCGAGGGCGAGAACAAGGGCGACGACGCAGAGTGAGCCTGTACGACGACGCGGTCCTCGTGCTCAAGGAGTACGAGGACCAGACGGAGCTGCGCCAGGCCTACCTCGACCATCTGGCGGAACACCCGGACGGCCTCTGGAAGGCCTGCCACGCGGGCCACATCACGGCGAGCGCCCTGGTGATCGACCCCGAGGCCGGGCGGGTTCTGCTGACGCTGCACAGAAAGCTCCGGAAGTGGCTCCAGATGGGCGGCCACTGCGAGCCGGGCGACAGCTCCCTGGCGGCCACGGCCCTGCGTGAGGCGACGGAGGAGTCCGGTGTCTCCGGGCTCTCGCTGCTGCCGGGCGGCCCGGTACGCCTGGACCGGCACCCGATCCCGCCGCCGTGCCACTGCCACTTCGACGTCCAGTACGCGGTCCTGGCGCCCCGGGACGCCGCGCACGCGATCAGCGACGAGTCGCTCGACGTGCGCTGGTTCGGGTACGACGAGGTGGCGGAGGTGGCCGACGAGTCGGTCGTCCGCCTGCTGGAGGCGACACGCGCGAGGCTCACGGCCTGAGCCTGGAGGCGACAGGTGTGAGGCTCGTGACCTGACAGGCGTAAGGGGCGACCGCATGGGCGGTCGCCCCTTACGCCTTGTCCGGTCCGTGGTTGCTCAGTTCCAGACGTTGCCCTGGTTCTGCCCGCGTGCTCCCTGCTGGCCCATGCCGTACTGCGCGGCGAGGCCCGAGCCGATCTGGGCGTTCTGCGGCGGCAGCAGCTCGCTGGGCTGCACGAGCGCGAAGCCGGTGCCCATGAAGCTCAGCTCCCAGCCCTCGCCGGTGCTGCCGCGGCGCCGCCACACCCCGGAGGAGTGCGTCTGGGCCTGCATCTGCACCCGCAGGCTCGTCGACCAGGCGACGATCGCGTCGGCGTCGCAGTTGACGTACTTGTCGGGCGTCACCTGCATCAGCAGCGGCATGCCCGAGGTCATCAGGGCGATCTTGCCCCGACCGGTGATGTTGAGCTGGTACTTCCCGGAGCCGGAGATGCCGTAGAGGCTGTCGACGGCGATGACCTCGTGGTGCAGGGATGAGTCCATCGCCAGCACATAGCTGCTGTCGACGGTGAGGCCGTCCTGCTCCACCTCCATGACGTGGACGTGCTGCTTGAGGTTGGCGAGGTAGACCGTGCCCTGCCCGTGGCAGCGCATCAGGTCGAGTCCCTCACCGGTGTGCGCACGCGAGCGTGCCTGGTTGTTGCTCTGGTACTCGGCGTCGAACTCGACGAGGCCCTGGTAGGCGACCATGGTGCCCTTGCGGGCCAGGATGTCGTCGTGGCCCTCCAGGGCGACGCGCAGCATCTGCTTGTTCTGCAGACTCCAGCGGTCCTGGGTCTGCTGCTCGTTGTAGGCGAAAATCGGGCTCTGCATGGCGTGTTGCTCCCCCTCAGCCCCGGACCCGGAGGCGGTCGGTGCTGTCCTCGCTGGGCTGGACGACGACGATGCCCTGACCGGAGAAGGCCATCTGGTAGGCCTCGCCGCTGCCGCGGCCGATCAGCGACTGTGCCCGGAAGCTGCGCTTGCCCTTCACCTTGAGGTTCGGGGACCAGGCGACCAGGGCGTCGGGGTCGACGTACGTCTCGTCCTCGCCGCCTCCGCAGTCGACGACGATGGGCTTGCCCCGGGAGGTCAGCGCCACCCAGCCCTGCCCGGAGATCCTGGTGTTCCACAGGCCCTGTCCGGCGAACTTCGCCAGGCTCTTGACCCGCTCGACGCCCCACGTGAGGTGGGCGTCGAAGGCGAGCAGGTTGGTGGCGTTGACGGAGATGCCGTCGCCGTTGAGGTTGATCACGACGACGTTCGCCCCGTAGTCGGAGAGGTAGAGCAGGCCGTCACCGGAGCACTTCATCAGGGGTGCGCCCTCGCCGGTCATCCAGTCCTTCGCGATCTGGCGCACGGCCGGCGGGTTGGGCTCGTACTGCACGAACCCCTCGTAGGCGACCATCGACCCCACGCGCGCGAGGAGGTCGTTCCCGGTCTGCATGGCGACCTTCAGCATGTGGTTGCCGTGGTTCTCCATGCGGGCGGTGACGGGTGCGGGGGCGTGGCCCGCGAGCTGCTGTGTCATGACGGGCTCCCTCAGACCTCGTACGGCTGGACGACGATGAAGTTCCCGGGCGCTCCCCGGAACTGGAGGTTGACGCTCTCCCCGGTGTCACCCGGGTAGGCGTTGCGGCGCATCCGCACCTGGCTGGAGACGACCACCTGGGCGGCGGCCGACCAGGCGACCACGGCGTTGCAGTCGGCGAACGTGGTGGGCGTGACCGGCAGGACCACGGGCGTGCCGTGGGTCTTCACGACGATCGTGCCGGTGCCCGTGAACTGCATCGTGAACAGCGCACCCCCGGGGATGCCGTGCCCCTCGATGCGGCGCACCTCGTACTGGAGGCTCTCGTCGAAGGCGAGGACGTTCTCGGCGGAGACGCAGATGCCGTCACCCTGGAGCTCGATGGGGTGCAGCATCGTGGAGTCCTCGGCGAGGAACACCTGTCCCTGGCCGGTACAGCGCATCAGCTGCATCTCCTGGCCGGTCGCGTTGCCCACGATCCGGCCGGCGAATCCGGCGCCCTTGTAACTGAAGTCGACCTTGCCCTGGTAGAGCACCATGCTGCCCTGCCGGGCCAGCACGGGCTGCCCGCCGATGCCGAGGTCGACGCGGACGAGCTTCTTGTTCTGCTGCGTCCAGCGCTGCCCGGTGGGGGTCTCCTTGAACTTCTGGAGCGCGGCGGCGACACCGGCGCCCTGCGGTGCTCCCTGGGGAGCTCCTTGAGGCGCGCCCTGCGGCGCTCCGTAGGGGGCTTGCCCTGGCTGCTGCCCGAAGGGCGGCTGCTGGCCGTAGCCCGGGGGCGGTGTGGGCTGGCCGTATCCCGGGGGCGGGGCCGGGGCATGGGGTGCCTGAGGCGCTGCCTGGGGCTGGCCGTAGCCGGGGGGCGGCGGGGCGGTCTGGCCGGGGACCTGGCCGTACGGCGGCTGCTGCTGGCCCGGCTGGCCGTACGGCGCCGGGGCCGGGGCCGGGGCCGGGGGCGGGGGCGGCACCGGGGAGCCGCCGGGCGGGGTGTTCATGGGCGCGACGATGGTCGGGGCGGCGTGCACCTGGGGTGCGGGCGCCGGGGCCGGGGCCGGAGGCGGAGTGGCGCCGGGCGGGGGCGCGAAGCCCTGCGCGGCGGGCTGGGGAGCCGGAGCGGGGGCCGGGGGCGCTGCTGGTGCGGGAGCCGGGGCGGGTTCAGGGGTGCCGGGGACGCCGAACGCGGGCGGTGCGAAGCCCGGGGCGGCGCCGGCCTGCGGCTGCTGCGCGGCGGGCGCGGGCGGCGCGGGCGTCTCCTCCTCGGCCACCTCGCCGCCGAAGTTCTTCAGCAGCGCGTCGAGACCGCCGTCGAAGCCCTGCCCGACGGCGGCGAACCGCCAGACGTCCTTCAGGTAGAAGTCGCCGAGCATCACGGCCCGTTCGGTGGAGAACTCCGAGCCGTTGAAGGGGTAGCGGGCCACCTCCTCGCCGCCCGCGACGATGCGGATGTAGCCGGGGGCGATCTGCGACATCTGACCGGCGCCGTCGATCGTCGCCGTGAAGGACAGCTTCTGGATCTGCGGCGGGATCCGGTCGAGCGTGACCCGGAAGGACTCCGTATCGCCCGCCTGGGCGCCCAGGAGCTGAATGGACTCCTCGGGGGACTTCGGCTGGTTGTAGAAGACGAAGTACCGGTCGTCCGAGAGCCGTTCGTCGGCGTCGAGGCCGAAGCAGCTGATGTCGAAGCTCAGTCCGGGGCCGGAGATCTGCACGCCTACGTACAGATCCGTGCCCGCTGTGAGGTCACTGATCCTGGCCTTGTGGCCGCGTTGGAATTCCCTGGCCATGCGTAACGACCGTCCCCCATCCAGAACGTGATTGCGTCGCGCCAGGCTAACGGCAAACTCGGACACCGGACGAAGTCGGTACAGACCCGGTACAGAACCCGTGCCCGGCCGTATCGGCTGCTCTCTCGCGGAAAGCGGTCACTTACCCCGGAGCTCACCGCGGGTGCTCCGCCCACGGGTCACTCAGCCCTCGGGACGCTCACCCCGCGCACCGGGCACATGGGGCAACCGCTCGGCCGCGACGACGCCTTCGAGGTAGCCCCGGGCACGCTCCGTGCGCGGATAGGCCTCCAGCAACTCCCAGAAGCGGGGGCCGTGTCCGGGGACGAGCAGATGGGCGAGTTCGTGGACGAGGACGTAGTCGACGACGTACTCGGGCATGCCCTGGAGGCGGTGGGACAGGCGGATGCTGCCCTCGGACGGGGTGCAGGATCCCCAGCGCGTGTTCTGGTTGGTCACCCAGCGCACCGAAGCGGGCCGGGCCCGCCCGCCGAAGTACTGGTCCGAAAGGCGTCGTGCCCGCTCGGCCAGCTCGGCGTCGCCGAAGGCCCGCTTGCTCTCCTGGGCGGCCAGCTTGTCGAGCATGACGTTCACCCAGCGCTGCTCCTCGGCCTCGGACATCCGGG
Organism: Streptomyces sp. SID5464; assembly: GCF_009862985.1. NCBI lineage: Bacteria > Bacillati > Actinomycetota > Actinomycetes > Kitasatosporales > Streptomycetaceae > Streptomyces > Streptomyces sp. SID5464. Next base: position 67,079 of record NZ_WWIQ01000044.1, read on the forward strand.
CGGGGATGAGCACGACGGTGCGATCGCCCTCGCGGTACGCGGAGACCGTTCTGCGTCGGCGGGCGCTCCTGCGGACCTCGATCGCGCTCGCCCCCGAGCCGCTCGGCGGCTGGCTCGTCGTGCTGCGCTGTGGCTTTCCGGCGCGGTGCAGTGGGTCGGCGGGCACGCCCCGACGTTACCCGCTGTACCCGGGGAAGTCCCGGCTCCGAGAGGGTTCGATGTCGAGGCCCCCCGCCGGCCGCCGGATTTGTACGACGAATGCCCGTGCCTGTGGACAACTTTCTGCAGCCGGCGACGGGTTTGGGCATGCTGGCTCTTGTCGGCGAAGCGACGGACAGGCCCGGCCCGGGACCAGGCCGGCCGTGACCGGGTTCGACGCGCGGCATACGGGGACGATCTATGGCATACGGGGGGCCTGTCATGCATCCGATGGTGAAACCCGCGCTCAGGCGCGGCTGGCGCGACCTCAACACCGTGCAGTTCGGGATGACCCCGGCGCATGCGATGACGCTCGGCCCGATGGACCTGGCGACGGGCAGCTTCCTCGATCTGCTGAACGGCACTCGGGGGCTGGAGCTGCTGCGCGAGGAGGGACGCCGGATGGATCTGCCCGACGGCCATGTCGACGGGCTGGTGCGGCGGCTCGCCCGGGCCGGGCTCCTCGACGATGCACGGGGCGGCGGGCCGGCCGCCGACGCCCTGCGGCGGAAGAAGGAGGCCCTCGACCGGCTGCGTCCCGACCTTGCGTCCCTGTCCCTGACCACCTCCGACCCGGGCGACGCGATGCGGCATCTGGCCGCCCGGCGCTCGCAGCGCGTGCAGGTGCGGGGCGCGGGCCGGGTGGGTGCCGTGCTGGCGTCGCTGCTGTCGGGGGCGGGTGTGGGCGAGGTCGACGTGCGCGACGGCGGCCGTGTGGAGCCCTGGGACGTCGCTCCGGGCGGGCTCCCCGCGGAGGCCGTCGGCGACCGCAGGGACGAGTCGGCCCGCCGGGCCGTGCGCCGCGCGGCCCCGGACCGGCCGCCGCGCCGCACGGCAGCCCGGACATCCCCGGCGGAAGGCGACCCGGGCTTCTCGCTGGTGATCGTCGCCCCACGCGACGATGTCGCCGTGCACGCGCCCGACCCGTCGGCCGCCGAACCCCTGATGTCCTCCGGGACACCCCATCTGTACGCCGGGGTCGTGGAGGGGACCGGGGTGGTCGGCCCGCTCGTCCTGCCCGGGGAGACGGGCTGCGCGGGGTGTCTGCACGAGAGCCGTACGGACCGGGATCCGGCCTGGCCGCGTCTGGTCGCCCAGTGGCGCTCCGGCGGGCAGCGGCAGGTGCGGCCCTGCGACCTGACGCTGGCCACTACTGTGGCCGGACTGGCCGCCGCCCACGCGCTCACCTTCCTGGACGGCCGGGTTCCGTCGAGCGCCGGGGCGCGCTGGGAGGTCACCGTGCCCGGTCTCCACTGGCATGCGCGGCCGGTCCGGGCGCATCCGGCATGCCCGTGCGGGACGGCGGAGAGAGGAAAGAGGGAGCACCCCTCGGAGGATGGGGAGTCACACGAGACAATGGCGGTGCAACGGCCGTCGGCGCAGTGCCGTAAGGCAGCGGCGAAGCGGCCGGCTGGGACTTGGAGGGCGCATGTCTGATCTTCCCCGGAAGGCGGTCACCCGGACCGCCAAGCTCGCCGCGCTCCCGCTCGGCATCGCCGGGCGGGCGACCTGGGGATTCGGCAAGCGGATCGTCGGCGAGTCAGCGGAGCTCGTCGGCCGCGAACTCCAACAGCGCACGGCCGACCAGCTGTTCAAGGTGCTGGGCGAGCTCAAGGGCGGCGCGATGAAGTTCGGCCAGGCCCTGTCCGTCTTCGAGTCGGCACTGCCCGAAGAGGTGGCCGGCCCCTACCGGGCGGCGCTGACCAAGCTCCAGGAGGCTGCGCCGCCGATGCCGACGCGCACCGTGCACGCGGTGCTCGAGGAGCGGCTGGGCGAGGGCTGGCACGAGCTGTTCCTGGAGTTCGAGGACAAGCCCGCCGCGGCGGCCTCGATCGGCCAGGTGCACCGAGGGGTGTGGCATGACGGCCGCGAGGTAGCGGTCAAGGTGCAGTACCCGGGCGCCGGCGAGGCCCTGCTGTCGGATCTGAACCAGCTGAGCCGCTTCTCCCGCCTGCTCGGCCCGCTGATCCCCGGCATGGACATCAAGCCGCTGATCACGGAGCTGAAGGACCGCGTCTCGGAGGAGCTGGACTACGGCCTGGAGGCCCAGGCCCAGCAGGCCCACGCCGAGGAGTTCACGGACGACCCGGACGTGATCGTGCCGCAGGTGGTGCACCAGTCCGACCAGGTCCTGATCACGGAGTGGATGGACGGCATCCCGCTGTCGGAGATCATCGCGGACGGCTCCCAGGAGCAGCGCGACCGGGCCGGTCAGCTCCTGGCCCGCTTCCTGTTCTCCGGCCCCGCCCGCACCGGCCTGCTGCACGCCGACCCGCACCCGGGCAACTTCCGGCTGCTGCCCGGCGGCCCGGAGGGTGAGGACGACTGGCGCCTGGGTGTCCTGGACTTCGGCACGGTCGACCGTCTCCCGGGCGGTCTGCCGGCCACCATCGGCGAATCCCTGCGGATGACCCTCGACGGGGAGGCCGAGGCGGTCTACGAGCTCCTGTGCGCGGAGGGGTTCGTGAAGGAGACCATAGAACTGGATCCCGACGCGGTCCTGGACTATCTGCTGCCGATCATCGAACCGGCCGAGGTCGAGGAGTTCACGTTCACGCGCGGCTGGATGCGCAGCCAGGCGGCCCGCATCGCGGACCCGCGCTCCCCCGCCTACCAGCTGGGCAAGCAGCTCAACCTGCCCCCGTCGTATCTGCTGATCCATCGGGTGACGCTGAGCACGATCGGCGTGCTGTGCCAGCTGGGGGCGACGGTGCGGCTGCGCGAGGAGTTGGAGGAGTGGCTGCCGGGGTTCGTCCCGGAGGACCCGGCGGACGGCGAGGCGTCGGTGGCGGAGGCGTGAGCCTCAGCGGACGCCACGGGTGACCGGTGCCGCGCCTCACCACCAGTCCGAGTCCAGGCGTCCCTCGATCGACCTGAGGTTCTCCCGGGAGCAGGTCTCGCAGAAGTAGCGGCGGACGCCGTTCTCGACGGAGTGGGTCCACGTGAGTGGTGGGCCGTCGGCCAGGGTGCCGGCCGACGTGCCGCAGCGGTCGCACACGAACGGCTGAGGCTCCGCGGCGGAGCCATCGTCACCGCTTCCGGGAGGACTCGTCACACGGCGACGATATCGCCGTACCCGATCGTCCACGGTGCACAACGCACCGCGGGGGCCGGTCCGTTCGGCACGGACCGGCCCCCGCGGGGAGAGCTCGGCCTCCCGGGGTCGGGAGGCCACCGCTTCAGGTGAGGTCGGTTACTGCATGACCGCCATGGCCAGCGCCCGGCGGGCACGCCGTGAGGCGCGCTCCGCCCTGCGCTGCATCCGGCGGGCGGTCGCCAGGCGCACGGCCGGGCGTTCCCGCTCCGCCTCTTGCAGTCGCTCGCGCATATGCGCGCGAGCCATGGCTTCTGGGATGAGTTGCATCTCTCGGGTCCTGTTCTGACGCGAGTCCTTCGCGCCGGTGGTGGTGAAGTCTTGGGTCGCGGAGCCGGCGGGCTCGTAAGTGGACGGCTTCATCGGGGCCTGCTTCTGGGGGTCGTGCGTGAGGGGACGGTCGATCGTTCCTGCGGTGTTCATGCCGTGACCGGGTTCTTGCGCGGGCGGCCACGCGGCCGCTTCCGGGCGACGACGACACCCTGGACGAACAGCTCGCCACCCCAGACGCCCCAGGGCTCACGCCGCTCCTTGGCGCCGGCGAGGCAGGCCTCGACCAACGGGCAGGTGCGGCAGAGGGACTTGGCGTACTCGACGTCCGCGGGCGACTCGGCGAAGAAGACCTCCGGGTCGTAGGAACGGCACGGGACGGGTACGCCGAGGTTCTCGATGGCGTCGTCGAGCGCGGTGAGCGCGGTGAGCGGGGTCAAGGCGGAGTCCTCCGTGGAGCCGGGCTTGGGGATCGTTTCGGAAGGCGGTACGGACGGGGCGTGCGCTTCGAGTTGCACGGTTCGTCTTCCTCGTCTGGTCGTTCCGGCCTGTTGGCCGGGGGGCGGCTGGTACCGGGTTCTTTTCTTGTCCCGAGGCTCCTTCGGTCCGTCGTCCCTGTTCAGGGACAAACAGAAGGGCCGCGGATCCCGGATGGGGTTCCGCGGCCCTGAAGGCGCCGGCCTGATCGGCGATCAGGCTGGATCACTCCAGGGTTCTGGCCCACGGAAGGCCCACATCTGGTGGTGCTGCGTCGTCTGCTTCCGGAATCCGGCACCGGTCGCCGCAAAGGCATAGGCCTGCGCCTGTGCCACTACTGCCGCTTCCAGTGCCTTGGTCGGTCGCTCATTGCGCTCACGGACGGGAAGGCCCGCGGGAGCAACGGAGGAGGACGCCGGACGCGCGGCACGAATGCCGGACAGACCGGTGCCCAGGTTCGAAACGCCGAGCATGCACGCGGAGACGGCCGAGCGATCGGTCATTTTCACGATGCTGACGGAGCTGGTGTTGATGCTGATCACTGGACTCGCCTCCTCTCGGCGTCTCGGGGGACTGGGTGAACCAGTCCTGCGGATATGCAAGTACAACACGGAATCAGGGCCTCCGAGAAGGCCGCTGCTCTCGTGCCTAAGAACCTATGGGGATTGCTGGGGCATGCGCAAACTATTTTTTCGACGAGTTCGTGTCAGTCCTGATCCGTGTCTCCTCCGGCGTACTGGCCTGCACAGATGGCCAGTACGTCGGCTCCGTAGCGATTGAGCTTGCGCATCCCCACGCCCGGGATGCGCGCCAGCTCGTGCTCGTCGTCGGGCGCGGTCTCGGCGATGGCCATCAGGGTCCTGTCGGTGAAGACGCAGAAGGCGGGCTGGCCACTGCGTCGCGCCTGGTCGGCGCGCCACTCGCGCAGTTGCTCGTAGAGACCCTCGTTCATGTCGGAGGGGCAGTCGTCGCAGCGCATCAGCTTCATCTCGCCCGCGTCGGTGAGCGTGCGGCCGCAGACTCGGCAGCGGGCGGGCGTTCGCTGGACTCGTCTCGGGGCGGAACCCCTGGTTCCGGGAATTCCGCGCTCGATGCCGCCCGTACTGCCGGCGGCGGTACGGGCCGTGGTGGCCGTCGAACCAGGGCGCAGCCCGTCGAGGAAGCGGCTGGGGCGGCGGTTGGCGCGGCCTCCGGGGGAACGGGAGAGGGCCCAGGAGAGGTGGAGGCGTTCCCGCGCGCGGGTGACGCCGACGTACAGGAGGCGGCGCTCCTCCTCGATCTGTTCGTCGGTCTTGGCGTAGGTGATCGGCATCATGCCCTCGGCGACACCGACCAGGAAGACGACGTCCCACTCCAGGCCCTTGGCCGAGTGCAGGGAGGCGAGGGTGACGCCCTGCACGGTGGGGGCGTGCTGGGCGTTCGCCCGTTCGTCGAGCTCGGCGACGAGGTCCGTCAGGGTCGCGCCGGGTTTGGCGGTGCCGAAGTCCTGGGCGAGGTTCACCAGGGCGGCCAGGGACTCCCAGCGTTCCCTCACGGCGCCCGAGCCGGCCGGTGGCCGCGGTGTCCAGCCCTCCCCCGACAGCACGGCGCGTACCTGGGAGGGCAGGTCGACGGCGTCGTCCAGCAGGGAGTCGTTGCCGCCGAAGCGGGCCGCGCCACGCAGGGCGACGCTGGCCTTGCGCACCTCCGGGCGGTCGAAGAACCGCTCGGCGCCGCGCAGCTGGTAGGGCACTCCGACGTCGGCGAGGGCCTGCTCGTAGGTCTCGGACTGCGCGTTCGTCCGGAAGAGGACGGCGATCTCGGCGGCCGGGACCCCCGCGTCGATGAGCTCGCGGATGCGCCGGGCCGCGCCCTCCGCCTCGGCGGGTTCGTCCGTGTACTCGGTGTAGACCGGCTCGGGCCCCGGGGCGCGCTGGGAGACGAGCTCCAGGCGGTGGTCGGCGGCGCGGCCCTTCGCCTGGGCGAGCAGGCCGTTGGCGAGGTGGACGACCTGGGGGGTGGAGCGGTAGTCGCGGACCAGCTTGACGACCGTGGCGCCGGGGTGGCGGGTGCGGAAGTCGAGCAGATGGTCCGGTGTCGCTCCCGTGAACGAGTAGATCGTCTGGCTGGCGTCGCCGACGACGCACAGGCTGTCCCGGTCGCCCAGCCACAGTTCCAGCAGGCGCTGCTGGAGGGGGCTGACGTCCTGGTACTCGTCCACGACGAAGTGCTGGTACTGGGCGCGGACCTGCTCGGCGATGTCGTGCCGGTCCTGGAGGACGGCCACGGTCAGCAGCAGCACGTCCTCGAAGTCGATGACGGAGCGCTCGCGCTTGACGTCCTCGTAGGCGGCGTAGAGCTGGGCGATCTCGGCGGGGTCGCGGGGGGTCTCGCGGCCGGCCTTGGCGGCGGCGGGCGCGTAGTCGGCCGGGACGGTCTGGGTGACCTTGGACCACTCGATCTCTGCGGTGACGTCCCGCAGCTCGCCACGGTCGAGGCGGATGCGGCAGGCGGCGGCCGCATCCGCCACGAGCTGGATCTTGCGGTCGACGAGCCGGGGCATGGAGCCGCCGATCGCTTTCGGCCAGAAGTACTGGAGCTGGCGCAGAGCCGCCGAGTGGAACGTGCGCGCCTGGACGCCGGCGGCGCCGAGCTGGCGCAGCCGGCCCCGCATCTCCCCGGCGGCGCGGTTGGTGAAGGTGACGGCGAGCACGCTGGAGGGCTGGAGGAGACCGGCGCGCACTCCGTAGGCGATGCGGTGGGTGATCGCCCGGGTCTTGCCCGTGCCGGCACCCGCCAGGACGCACACCGGACCGTGCAGGGCCGTGGCCACCTCGCGCTGCTCGGGATCGAGCCCGTCGAGCACCGCGTCGGCGGAGTCCGGTACCTGCGGGAACAGGGTGGAATGCGTTGCTGCTGTCACACAGCCATGCTGCCAGGTCGCGCGAAACGGCTGTGCCGGTTGTCCACAGGCAGGCACTGATAGTCGTACGAATGCGGCAGGCGTCACGTGCGGCGGGGGCGGGGCGGGGAATGGTGGACCTTTCACATACGTTCCACCACTGCGAGCACCCGCCCCCGAGCCACCGAAGGAGCACGACAGACATGCTGGGCACTGTCACGATGTACAGCACCACCTGGTGCGGTTACTGCCGTCGGCTGAAGAGCCAGATGGACCGCGAGGGCATCGCTTACACCGAGATCAACATCGAGCAGGACCCGGAGTCCGCCGCGTTCGTGGAGAAGGCGAATGGCGGAAACCAGACGGTGCCCACCGTTCTGTTCCCGGACGGCTCCACCCTCACCAACCCGTCGCTGGCTCAGGTGAAGCAGAAGATCGGCGCGTAGTCGCCGGCGGTTGTGCGGGGAAGGCGGCTCCTGAGGCAGCTCAGGGGCCGCCTTCTCGTGGTCTGTCCCACACCACGACGTAGCGCCACAGCAGCGTGCGGCGCCAGACGCAGCATGGGCATGCCGGCCGGGCCTCTCTTGCGCCGTTCAGCCGTGCGTACAGCATGCTCGCGGGAACGCCGCACGCGCTGACCACCCAGTCGCCGCCTCCTCGAACGGCGCGTGGTGGACCACGGCGACCGCGCTGACGAGGTCGTACGCGCCGTCGGGCAGGGACCCGTCGGCGAGGAAGTCCGCCTCCGAGTACGGGCACGTGCGCGTACCCGCGGGCGAGTCCGATCATCGCCGGCGAGCGGTCCACGCCGGTGACGGATGCCGCGCGTGCTGCGGGCTTGCGGGTGAGCAGGCCGTCGCCGCAGCCCGCGTCCAGGGCCTTGCCGCAACCGTCCGGGGCAGCGCCGTCAGGCGGCGCTTCTCGTCGGGAGGGGCTTGCCGTACCAGAGCTCGATCAGGCGGGCCGCGATCGAGATGCCGTACGGCGGGAGCACCTCGCCGGACTCGAAGGCGGCGCGCAGTTCGTCGCGCGAGAACCAGCGGGCCTCGTGGATCTCGTCGCCGTCGACGTCGATCTCCGTCGAGGTGGCGCGGGCCAGGAAGCCCAGCATGAGGCTGGAGGGGAAGGGCCAGGGCTGGCTGGCGACGTACTCGACCTGGCCGACGGTGATGCCGACCTCCTCGTGGACCTCGCGGCGCACCGACTGTTCGATGGCCTCGCCGGGCTCGACGAAACCGGCGAGCGTCGAGAAGCGGCCCTCGGGCCAGTGCACCTGGCGGCCGAGCAGGATGCGGTCGTCCTCATCGGTCACGGCCATGATCACTGCCGGGTCCGTACGCGGGTAGTGCTCCGCGCCACAGGCCTGGCAGCGGCGGATGTGGCCGGCCGCGGCGATGACGGTGCGCTCGCCGCAGCGCGAGCAGAAACGGTGGGTGCGCTGCCAGTTCTCCAGCCCGACCGCGTGCACCATCAGGCCCACGTCACGGGCCGACAGGAGCAGGCCCGCCTCGCGCAGCCCCGCCGGCCGCGCGGACTGGTCCATGCGCCCGGGCAGCGAGTCCTTCTGGAGGGCGAAGTAGCTCACGCCGTCCTCGTCGATGCCGAGGAAGTAGCGGTGGGCCTCGGTGAGGGGGGCCTCGAAGGAGGGCGTCATGACGAGTTCGGTGCGCCCGTCCGCCGTCTCGTCGATGAGGACCTGGCCGCCGGAGACCACGAAACAGCGCGTGGAGGGGTGGCTCCACGCCGCCGCGAGCCAGGCCTCGTCGAGCCGGTGGTGCGCGGCCCGGTCGATGCCGCTCGGTGCGGTGAGCGAGATGGGTCGGTCGGCGTTCTGGTCGGTCCAGGTGGTCACGGGTGCTTCCAACTCCCCGGTGGGACGGTCGGGTTCGGCGGGCTGATCAGCGGGACGTACGGCGGGAGGCGACCGGGTCCGGCGAGGTGGCGCGATGCGGGGCGGCCCTTCCAGTGTGCCCCGCGCGCGCCGCCGGTCCGGACGGCACAGGACGCTCAGGGCGCATGGCGCCAGTGCTCGGCGAGATCGCCCCACAGGTACGCGGTGGTCTCGACGCCCTTGAGGAGCAGGTCGAGTTCCACCTTCTCGTTCGGGGCGTGCCAGCCGTCGGACGGGACGGAGATGCCGAGGAAGAGCACCGGTACGCCGAGCACGTCCTGGAGGTCCGCCGCCGGTCCGGAGCCGCCCTCGCGCGTGAAGCGGACCGGCTTCCCGAAGGCCCGGCCCATCGCACGGGCGACCGACTTCAGGGCCGGGTGGTCCAGCGGCGTCAGGCACGGGCGTGTGGCCCCGCTGAACGTGATCTCGCAGCGGATCCCGGCGGGCACCTGCTGCTCGGCCCAGGCGCGGACGGCCTTCTCCACGTGGTCGGGGTCCTGGCCCGCCACCAGCCGGAAGGACAGCTTCACCATGGCGGAGGACGGCACGATGGTCTTGCTGCCGGGGCCCTGGTAGCCGCCTCCGATGCCGTTGACCTCCGCGGTCGGGCGGGCCCAGACGCGCTCCAGGGTGCTGTACCCGGCCTCACCCTGGGTGGCGTGCGACTTGGCCGCGCGCAGCCACTGCCGCTCGTCGAAGGGCAGTTCGGCGAAGAGTTCCCGCTCGCGGTCGGTGAGTTCGATCACGCCGTCGTAGAAGCCCGGGATCGCCACGCGGGCGTGTTCGTCGTGCAGGGCGGCGACCAGCCGGGCGGCGGCGGTCGCCGGGTTGGGCACCGCGCCGCCGAAGGAGCCGGAGTGGATGTCCTGGTCGGGGCCGTGCAGGCGTATCTCGCACTCGGCGAGGCCGCGCATGCCGGTGCACACCGTGGGGGTGTCCTCGGACCACATGCCGGTGTCGGAGACGATCACGGCGTCGGCGGCGAGCCGCTCGGCGTGCTGCTCGACGAGGGCCCGGAAGTGCGGCGAGCCGGACTCCTCCTCGCCCTCGATCAACAGCTTCAGGTGCACCGCCGGGGTGGTGCGGCCGGTGGCGGCGAGGTGGGCGCGGATGCCGAGGGTGTGGAAGAACACCTGGCCCTTGTCGTCGGCCGCCCCGCGCGCGTAGAGGCGGTTCTCGCGGACCACCGGCTCGAAGGGCTCGCTGTCCCAGCCGTCCTCGCGGGCGGCGGGCTGTACGTCGTGGTGGCCGTAGACCAGCACCGTGGGCGCCTGCGGGTCGTCACAGGGCCACTCGGCGAAGACGGCGGGCGCGCCCGGGGTCTGCCAGACCTCGGCCGTCGGGAACCCGGTCTCCTTCAGCTTGGCGGCGAGCCAGTCGGCGCTGCGTCGTACGTCGGGCGCGTGGTCCGGCTGGGCCGACACCGACGGGATGCGCAGCCACTCGGCGAGGTCGTCGAGGAAGGCGGCGCGGTGCTGCTCGATGTACGTACGGACGACACTGTCCGGGGTCTGGCTCATGGTCACGAGCCTATCGGCCCGCACTGACGTCCTCGGAGTGCGGTTCCTCACCGGGCCCCTCACCTGACGTGGACTCCTCACCGGGCGGCTCCTCCAGCAGCAGCCGCTCCAGCGCCGCCCGGTCCGGCAGCCGGTCCGGGCGTACGACCTCCCCGCTGCGCACGTACAGGAACGCGGCTGTGACCGACTCCGGGGGCACACCCTGCTGCTCGGCCCAGGCGAGGCGGTAGACGGCGAGCTGGAGCGGGTCCGCGGTGCGGGAGCGGTTCGTCTTCCAGTCGACGATCTCGTACGTCGCGTCCTCTCCGTCGCCCTCCTTGTAGACGGCGTCGATGCGGCCCCGTACGACACGGCCGGCGATCGCTAGCTGGAAGGGGGCCTCCACGCGATAGGGCGTGCGGTGGGCGTACTCGGTGCGCTCGAAGGCGTCCTTGAGGGCCTCCAGGTCCCGTTCGTCGGCGATCTCGGCCTCGCTGCCGGGCAGTTCCTCGGGCTCCAGCATGGGCAGGGTGAGCTCTTCGAAGCGGGCCTCGACCCAGGCGTGGAAGCGGGTGCCGCGGCGGGCGGCGGGCTGGGGCGGGCGGGGCATGGGGCGGGCCAGTTCCTGGGCGAATCCGTCCGGGTCGGCGGCCAGGCGCAGCAGCTGCGACGCCGTGAGCGACGCCGGGAGGCGGACTTCCGTGACGTCGTCACGGGCGCGCAGGAGCTCGCCGGTGAGGGCGTCGAGGTCGCGGTCCCAGGAGGCGACGGTGCGGGCTTCCTCCGGGGTGAGGCGGGGCTGTTCGGGGGCCCTTTGGTGGGGGGTGCGCGCGGCTGGGGGCTCCGGCGGCGGCGCCTGGTGGGGGATCGTGGGGCGGTCCACCGGCCAGTCGTCCCAGTCGGCCGGGTCCTCCGCGAGGGCGTCGTCGCCGAAGGGGCCGGC
>NZ_WWIQ01000044.1:78507-123367 GCF_009862985.1 Streptomyces sp. SID5464
CGCCGAAGGGGCCGGCTGCGGAGACCGCGTCGTCGAAGGGGACGTCCGCGAAAGGGTCCGGTTCGTCGTACGGAGGTTCGTCGTCCTCCGGAGGCGGCGGCCACTCCGGGTCGTCGGCCCTGTCCGGGTCATGCACGGCCGTGGAGTGCCCGTCCTCGTGGGACGCGAGGGCCTCCAGGTGCGCCAGGACGGTCGCGGCGGCCGCGCGGCGGCGGGCCAGGGCCGTCTCGTCCAGGGGCAGGGGCCAGACCTGGTCGGCGGTGGCCTGGTGCAGGGCCGGGTTCTCCTCGTCCTCGGCGGGTTCGTCCGCCCAGGCCTCGATCTCGCCGTAACCGGCCGCGCAGTGGTCGTAGAGCGCCTGGAGGAACGCGGACGGTCCGCGGCGCTTCTTCTGGGTGGGTCCCCACCAGTGGCCGGAGCCCAGGAGCAGGGAGCGCGGGCGCGTGAAGGTGACGTAGCCGAGGCGGAGTTCCTCGGTGTGCTGGTGGTCCTTCATGGCCTCGTGGAAGGCTCTCAGGCCCCTGGCGTCCCAGGACTCCACGTCGGGCAGGGTGTCGGCGTCGCCGCGCAGCCCGTGCGGCAGGACCTTGCCCTGGGAGGTCCACTTCTCGCGGCCCTGGCTGCTGGGGAAGGTGCCGGTGACCAGCCCGGGGACGACCACGACGTCCCATTCCAGGCCCTTGGACTTGTGGGCGGTGAGCACCTTGACGGTGTTCTCGCCGCCGGGGAGGGCGTTGTCGAGGCCCTTCTCGTACTGGGCGGCGGTGCGCAGGAAGCCGAGGAAGGCGAGCAGGCTGGCCTCGTTGTCGCCGGCGGCGAACGAGGCGGCGACGTCCAGGAAGTTGGAGAGGGTCTCGCGGCGGCGCGCGGCCAGGGCGTGCGGGGACGCCGACAGCTCGACCTCCAGGCCGGTGACGGCGAGGACGCGGTGCAGGACGTCCATCAGCGGGTCGGCCAGGGAGCGGCGCAGCTCGCGCAGCTCGGTGGCCAGGCGGGCGAAGCGCACGCGCGCGTCGGAGGAGAAGGGCAGCCCGTCGTCGTCCCCGTGGCCGTCCAGCGGCGTCTCCAGGAACGTGTCGAGGGCGTCCGCGAGCGAGATCACCTCGGCCGGGTCGACTCCCTCGACGGCCTCGGCGAGGCGGCGGTCCGGGTCGTCGCCGCCCTCCACGCGCGCGTGCGACACGAGGAGCCGGGCACGCCGCCCCAGCAGGGCGAGGTCGCGCGGGCCGATACGCCAGCGGGGACCGGTCAGCAGGCGCACCAGGGAGGCGTTGGCGCCGGGGTCCTGGAGGACCTCGCAGACGGCGACGAGGTCGGCGATCTCGGGCAGGTGCAGCAGTCCGGACAGGCCGACGACCTCGACCGGGATGTCCCGGGCGACCAGGGCGCCCTGGATCTCGGCGAAATCGGTCGCCGTGCGGCACAGGACGGCGATCTCGCCGGGTGCCGTCCCGGTCCGTACGAGGTGGGCGACGGAGTCGGCGGCCCAGTCGATCTCCTCGGCGTGGGTGCGCAGCAGGGCGCAGCGGACCATGCCGTCGCGTTCGGCGCCGGGGGCCGGGCGCAGGGCCTCCACGCCCGCGTGCAGGGCCCGCAGGGGCTCCGCGAGGCCGTTCGCGAGGTCGAGGAGACGGCCGCCGCTGCGGCGGTTCTCGCTGAGCGCCTGCCGGGTCGCCGGGCGGCCGTCGGCGTGGGCGAAGTGCTCGGGGAAGTCGTCCAGGTTGGCGACTGAGGCGCCGCGCCAGCCGTAGATGGCCTGGCAGGGGTCGCCGACGGCGGTGACGGGGTGACCGGTGCCCTCGCCGAACAGGCCGGCCAGGAGGACGCGTTGGGCGACCGACGTGTCCTGGTACTCGTCGAGCAGGACCACCCGGAACTCGTCGCGCAGCGCGCGGCCCACTTCGGGGATCTTCGCGAGCCGGGCCGACAGGGCGATCTGGTCGCCGAAGTCGAGCAGGTCCCGCTCGCGCTTGGCGGCCCGGTACCGGGTGACCAGTTCGGCCAGTTCGCGGCGGGCGGCGGCCGCTTCGGGCACCTTGCGCAGATCGGCGTTGGTGAGCTTGGCGCCGCGCAGGGTCAGCAGCAGTTCGGCGTCGTAGGCGCGCAGCGCTTCCGGGCGGACGAGGTGCTCGGCGAGCTCGGCGTCGAGGGCGAGGAGGTCGCCGACCAGATCCGGGAAGGACCGGGTCAGGGCCGGGTAGCTGCCCGGGGCCTCCCGCAGCACGCGCGCGGCGAGCTGGAACCGGGTCGCGTCGGCGAGCAGCCGGGACGTGGGCTCCAGACCGATGCGCAGGCCGTGGTCGGTGAGCAGGCGGCCCGCGAAGGCGTGGTACGTGGAGATCACCGGCTCGCCCGGCGGGTTGTCCGGGTCGATGGCGTCCGGGTCGGTGACGCCGGCCTTGACCAGCGCCTTGCGGACGCGCTCGGCGAGTTCGGCGGCGGCCTTGTTGGTGAAGGTGAGGCCGAGCACCTGCTCGGGGGCGACCTGGCCGGTGCCGACCAGCCACACCACGCGTGCCGCCATCACCGTCGTCTTGCCCGAGCCGGCTCCCGCCACGATCACCTGCGGGGCGGGCGGCGCGGTGATGCAGGCCGTCTGCTCAGGGGTGAACGGGATGCCGAGGAGCTCCTTGAGCTGCTCGGGATCAGTGATACGGGCGGGCACGTCAGAGAGGCTAGCGGCGGCCACTGACAGCGGCGGCCGGATCGGCTGCCCGGGCGAAGGAAGCGCAGGTCAGCGCACCTGGTGCGATAGATCACTCGACGACATGGCGGCCCTCCTGCCGCGCGCTGCACGAGGCCCGGAACGCGCAGTGCGCGCAGTGCTGGCCGGCGGTCGGTGTGAAGCGCTCGTCGAGGACCTTGCCGGCCGCGGTGGCCAGCAGGTCACCGACCCACTCCCCCTCCAGCGGCTCCTGGGCCTGCACCTTGGGCAGGGTCTCGCCGCCGTCGCGCTGGGCGGCGCCCTGGCGCAGATGGACCAGTTCCGCGCCGCCCGGCTGGGGGCGCACACCGTCGAACAGGTCGTCGACGGCGCCTTCGCGGACGGCCAGCTGGTAGACGGCGAGCTGCGGGTGGCGCTCCACCTCCTTGCCGGTGGGTGCCTGTTTGCCGGTCTTGAAGTCGACCACGTAGGCACGGCCCTCGCCGTCCGCCTCCACCCGGTCCATCTGGCCGCGGATGCGCACCTGGTAGTCGCCCGCTTCGAGGGTGACGTCGAAGTCGTGCTCGCTGGCCACCGGGGTGCGCCCGGTGCGGTCCATGACGTGCCACTTCAGGAACCGTTCGAGCGCCACGCGCGCGTTGTCCTTCTCCTGGTCCGACTTCCACGGCGCGTCGAAGGCCAGGGCGTTCCACACGGAGTCGAGGCGTTCCATGAGGACGGAGAGATCGGCCGGGGTGTGCCCGGAGGCGACCTCGTCGGCGAGAACGTGCACGACGTTGCCGAAGCCCTGGGCGGCGGTCGCGGGCGCGTCGGCCTTCACCTCGCGGCCCAGGAACCACTGCAGGGCGCAGGTGTTGGCGAGCTGGTCGAGGGCGCTGCCGGAGAGCACGACGGGCTGGTCGCGGTCGCGCAGCGGCACCTTGGACTCGGTCGGCTCGAACATGCCCCACCAGCGGTAGGGGTGCGCGGAGGGCACCAAGGGGCGGCCGTCCTCGTCGGCGAGGGCGGCGAGCCGGGCGAGGCGGTGGGCGGCGGCCTCCCGGAGGGCGTCGGAGACGCGCGGGTCGACGGTCGTGGCACGCAGTTCGGCGACGAGGGCGGCGACGGACAGCGGGCGGCGCGGGCGCCCGGTGACGTCCTTGGGTTCGACGCCGAGTTCGGTCAGGAAGCGGGAGGGCTGGTCGCCGTCGTCCGCCGGGGCCTTGACCGCGGTCACGACGAGGCGTTCACGCGCGCGCGTGGCGGCCACGTAGAACAGGCGGCGCTCCTCGGCGAGCAGCGCGCCGGGGGTGAGGGGTTCGGCGAGTCCGTCGCGGCCGATGCGGTCGGCCTCCAGCAGGGAGCCGCGGCGGCGCAGATCCGGCCACAGGCCCTCCTGGACGCCCGCCACGACCACGAGGCGCCACTCCAGGCCCTTGGAGCGGTGCGCGGTCATCAGGCGGACGGCGTCGGGGCGTACGGCACGGCGCGTGAGGGTGTCGGCGGCGATGTCCTCTGCCTCGATCTCCTCAAGGAAGTTGAGGGCGCCCCGGCCGCCGGTGCGCTCCTCGGCACGGGCCGCGGTCGCGAAGAGTGCGCAGACGGCGTCCAGATCGCGGTCGGCGTTGCGCCCGGCCGCGCCGCCGCGGCGAGCGGCCCGCTCCAGCCGGGTGGGCCACGGCGTGCCCTCCCACAGGTCCCACAGCGCCTCCTCGGCACTGCCGCCGCCCGCCAGCCGCTCCCGCGCCTTGCGCAGCAGCGCGCCGAGGCGCTGGGCGCCACGCGCGTACGCGGGGTCGTGCACGGCGAGGCGCTCCGGCTCGGCGAGTGCCCGCGCGAGCAGCACGTCGGAGGGAGGCGGCAGCGGGTTGCCCGCGGCCCGCTCCTCGTCGCGCAGGGCACGGCCGAGGCGGCGCAGATCGGCGGCGTCCATGCTCGCGAGCGGTGAGGTGAGGAGAGTGAGGGCGGTCTCGGTGTCGAGCCAGGAACTCTCCTCGGATTCCCCGGAAGCCGGCTCTCCTCCGGCGGCCTCGGCCTCCCCCGAAGCCGCCTCCCCATCGGTCCCCGTCGCCTCCCCATCGGTCCCCGTCGCCTCCCCATCGGTCCCCGTCGCCTCCCCATCGGTCCCCGTCGCCTCCGCGGCGGCCACCGCCCGCAGCGCCGTCAGCAGCGGTGCCACCGCCGGTTCGTGACGCAGGGGCACGTCGTCCCCGTCCACGTCCACGGGTACGCCCGCCGCCGTGAGGGCGCGGCGGACCGTCGGGATGGTGCGGGATCCGGCGCGCACCAGGACGGCCATCTCGCTCCAGGGGACGCCGTCCTCCAGGTGGGCCCTGCGGAGGATGTCGGCGATGTTGTCCAGCTCCGTCCCGGGCGTCGGGTACGTGTACGCCTCGACGCGGCCGCCGTCCCGTACGGGCGCGAGTTCTCGGTGGGCGCGCACCTTCTCGGCGGGCAGGCGGGTCAGCGGCATGCGCTGGGTCAGCAGCCGGGTGGCGGCCAGCAGGGCGGCGCCGGAGCGGCGGGAGGTGCGCAGCACCGCGACGGGGGCCGGGCGGCCGTCCGCGCGCGGGAAGGCGTGCGGGAAGTCGAGGATGCCGTTCACGTCCGCCCCGCGGAACGCGTAGATCGACTGGTCGGGGTCACCGAACGCGACGAGCGTGCGACCGCCGCCGGCCAGGGCGTGCAGGAGTCGTACCTGAGCGGGATCGGTGTCCTGGTACTCGTCGACGTAGACGGCGTCGTAGCGGGCGGCGAGCGCCGCGGCGACCTCGGGCCGGCGGGCGAGGAGCACCGCGCGGTGGACGAGTTCCGCGTAGTCGATCACGCCCTGGAGGTCGAGCACGTCGAGGTACTCGGCGAGGAAGGCGGCGGCGGCGCGCCAGTCGGGGCGTCCCGAGCGGCGGGCGAAGGCGTCCAGGGCGTCCGGACCGAGACCCAGTTCACGCGTGCGGGCGAGGACCGCGCGGACCTCGTCGGCGAAACCACGGGTGGTCAGGCAGGCGCGCAGGTCGTCCGGCCAGCGCACGTGCGAGAGCCCGAGCCGCTCCAGGTCCACCTGGCCGGCGAGCAGTTCCCGGACCGAGACGTCCTGCTCGGGACCGGACAGCAGCCGCAGCGGCTCCACGAACAGGTCGTTCTCCTGGTGGGCGCGGACCAGGGCGTAGCAGAACGAGTGGAAGGTGGTCGCCTGGGGGGCGTGGGCCGCGCCGCTCCGCAGGGCCATGCGGTCGCGCAGTTCTACGGCCGCCCTACGGCTGAAGGTGAGCACGAGGACGCGCTCGGGGTCTGCGCCCCGGGCGATGCGCTCGGCCACGGACTCGACGAGCGTGGTGGTCTTGCCGGTGCCCGGACCTGCGAGAACGAGCAGCGGGCCGGTGGTGTGGTCAACCACGGAGCGCTGCGAGGCGTCCAAACGAGGGGGGTCCAGCCGGTCAGGAGGGGTACGTACCAGTCGGTAAGCGCCACGGCTCCCCCGCCGCACCCGGGGGTGCGACAGGCCGTTGGTGGAGAAAGAGGAGCTCACGTGGTTCGCCGGTCCTGGTGGAAGTGCTGGTTGGCGGGCCACCGCGCGTGGCGGGCGGTGACCGCGGGGGTGACGGGGACGGGTGCAGCCGACGCTACGCCGACGGACGAGGCGGAAGCAGGGCTTCCTCTTCTTCCCGCCAGCCACTCAGGTCGCCCACGGCAACCGCGGCCCCAACGGCACCCGGGCCGCACATTGCTCTCCTGGCGCTCAAGGCACTCCAGACGCTCCTGGCACTCATGTCCCTCACCTCACGAACGTACGTCATGCCGGCGGAGTGTCCCGATTCCCCCGTCCGGATCAGGGGTCACACGGGAGGGCGTCCGATGCCGGAAGCTGTCAGGTGTGACCCTCCGCGCGTTCACCGCCGTCCCAGCGCGCCCGTCTCATGTCGAGGCGCGGCAGGTGGCCCTCGGCGGCCCGGCTCGCCTCCTTCAGGGGCGTGCCCTCCGCGCGGTAGTGGCCGAGCGCCCGCTGCTCGTGCCCCGGCAGGAGGACGCCGTCCGCACGGACGACCCGCCACCACGGAACGGCTCCGCCGTAGAGAGCCATCACACGGCCGACCTGCCGTGGACCGCCCTCCTCCAGCCACTCGGCGACGTCCCCGTATGTCATGACACGGCCCGGCGGGATCAGTTCGGCGACGTCCAGGACCCGCTCGGCGTACGCGGGCAGCGCTTCCCCGGGGTCCTCACGGGTGTCGTCGTACCCCGTGCGGGCGTCCCGCGCGCCGGCGTCCTGCGGAAGGCTCTCCTCGCTCATCCGTCCCATCCTGCCCCACCCCACCGACAACGGGACGGGCGTGCTCCGGAGCGTTTCCCTCACCCGGCGGGAGCGAGTCGGGCAGACTGTGCGCCCCCGCATGTGCACCCTGATGCCCCCGTGTGTCGGTGCGGCATGCCACCATCGTGCGGGCGGTGACCGGTGATACGAGACCAAGAAGAGACGATGAAGCAGCAGGGTGCGCACCCCGAGGACCCGGAGGGCACCTCTGACGCTTCGTCGCGCCCGGGCACTCCGGACGACAGCCCGAAACCGGCCGGTGAGCAGAACGGGGCGGCTGCGGACAAGTCCGGCGACAAGGCTCCGACGGCCGCTGATGACTCCGGCGCCAAGGGCCCGACGGCCGCCGAGCAGTCCGGCACCCAGGGCCCGGCGGCCGCCGAGAAGTCCCGCAGGAAGGCCCCGGCGTCCGCCGAGGACGAGGAGACCGTGCACATCGACGAGGTGGAGGGCGACGAACCGCTGCTCCCCGCGCGCGTGCACCGCCCGTCCGACCTGATGCGGCTCCTGGTGGGCATGCTCGCCGTCGCGCTGCTGATCGGAATCGCCGCGTTCGCGCACGGCACGACCTCGGGCCTCGAACAGGACATCAACAAGGGCACGGGCCAGGCGCCCGATCTGCTCATCAAGATCGCGGGGCTGGCCTCCAGCATCGCGATCCTGCTGGTGCCGGTCGCCTTCGCCATCGAGCGGCTGATCAAGCGGGACGGGCTCAGAATCGCCGACGGCGTGCTCGCGGCAGTCCTCGCCCACGGTGTGACCCTCGCCACCGACCTGTGGGTCGCCCGCGCCGCCCCCGACTCGATCCAGGAGGCGCTCACCCAGCCCTCCCCCGGAGACGTCCACGCACTGACCGACCCGGTGCACGGCTATCTGGCGCCGGTCATCGCGTACATGACCGCCGTGGGCATGTCGCGCAGACCCCGATGGCGCGCGGTGCTGTGGGTCGTGCTGCTCCTCGACGCCTTCTCGATGCTCGTCACCGGGTACACGACACCGTTCTCGATCATCCTGACGGTGCTGATCGGCTGGACCGTGGCCTACGGCACGCTCTACGCGGTGGGCTCGCCCAACGTCCGGCCCACCGGGCAGACCCTGATGGCGGGCCTGCGGACCGTCGGCTTCCGCCCGGTCAGCGCGTCCCGCGAGGACACCTCGGACAACCCGGACACCGGCGACCGGGGCCGCCGCTACTTCGTCACACTTGAGGACGGCCCGCCGCTGGACGTGACGGTGGTCGACCGGGAGCAGCAGGCCCAGGGCTTCTTCTACCGCGCGTGGCGCAACCTGACCCTGCGCGGCTTCGCCACCCGCAGCAGCCTCCAGTCGCTGCGCCAGGCCCTGGAGCAGGAGGCACTGCTGGCGTACGCGGCGATCGCGGCCGGTGCCAACGCGCCCAAGCTGATCGCCACGTCCGAGCTGGGTCCCGACGCGGTGATGCTCGTCTACGAGCACAGCGGCGGCCGCACTCTGGACTCCCTGCCGGACGAGGAGATCACCGACGACCTGCTGAGCGACACCTGGCACCAGGTGAAGGCTCTTCAGTCCCGGCGCATCGCGCACCGCAGGCTGGTCGGCGACGCGATTCTGGTGGATCGTTCCGGCACGGTGATCCTCACCGACCTGCGCGTCGGCGAGATCGCGGCCGGCGACCTGCTGCTGCGCATGGACACGTCCCAGCTGCTGGTGACCCTCGGCCTCCGGGTGGGCGCCGAGCGGGCGGTCGCCTCGGCGGTGGAGGTGCTCGGACCCGACGCGGTGGCGGACTGTCTGCCGATGCTCCAGCCCATCGCGCTCAGCCGCTCCACGCGCGCGACGCTGCGCAGGCTGGCCCGGGAGCGGGCACAGCGCGAGCGCGAGGCGGTCCTGGAGGCGTCCCGGCAGGCCAAGCAGGCACGCCTGGAGGACGCCTCGGACGAGGCCGTGCCGGTCCTGGAGAAACCCGACAAGAAGGCCGTACGGGCGGAACAGCGGGCCGAGAAACGGGCCATCGACGAGGCCCTGGACGAGGCGCGCGAAGAGGACCTGCTCACCCAGATCCGGCACCAGGTGCTGCGCATCAGGCCGCAGGCGCCCGTCGAGCCGGCCCGGCTGGAGCGGGTGCGGCCGCGCACGCTGATCAGTTTCATGGCCGGCGCGATCGGCGCGTACTTCCTGCTGACGCAGCTCACGCACATCGAGTTCGGGCCGCTCATCGCGAACGCCGAGTGGGGCTGGGTCGCCGCGGCCGTGCTGTTCTCCATGGGCAGCTACATCGCGGCGGCGATGGCTCTGCTGGGGTTCGTGCCCGAGCGGGTGCCGTTCGTGCGGACCGTGGCGGCGCAGGTCGCCGGGTCCTTCGTGAAGATCGTCGCCCCGGCGGCGGTGGGCGGTGTGGCCCTCAACACGCGCTTCCTCCAGCGCGCGGGGGTGCGGCCGGGGCTCGCGGTGGCGAGCGTCGGAGCGTCGCAGCTGTTCGGGCTCGGCTGTCACATCCTGATGCTGCTGTCGTTCGGCTATCTGACCGGCACCGAGAAGACGCCGTCGCTGTCGCCGTCCCGGACGGTCATCGCCGGTCTGCTGACGGTGGCGGTGCTCGTGCTCGTGGTGACCTCGGTGCCGTTCCTCCGGAAGTTCGTCGTCACGCGCGTGAGGTCGCTGTTCGCGGGCGTCGTGCCGCGCATGCTGGACGTGCTCCAGCGGCCGCAGAAGCTGGTCACCGGCATCGGCGGCATGCTGCTGCTGACCGCCTGCTTCGTGATGTGCCTGGACGCGTCGATCCGCGCGTTCGGCGACGAGTCGACCTCGATCAGCATCGCCAGCGTCGCCGTCGTCTTCCTCGCGGGCAACGCCCTGGGGTCCGCGGCGCCGACCCCGGGCGGTGTGGGCGCGGTCGAGGCGACCCTGACGGTCGGTCTGATCGCCGTCGGACTGCCGAAGGAGGTCGCGGCACCGGCGGTCCTGCTGTTCCGCCTGCTGACGCTGTGGCTGCCGGTGCTGCCGGGCTGGCTGGCCTTCAACCACCTCACACGCAAGCAGGCCCTCTGACCCGGCCGACCGGCCGGCCCTTCGGAGGACCAGCTGAGCACTCCAGCCCCTCTTACCTCATACGGCACGCGTCCCGCGCGCCCCGCTCCGTGCCGCCGCAGGATGGAACCATGCCGTCCCTCCTCCGGCTGCGCGCCGCCGCCCTGACCGCCACCGCCGTGCTGCTGTCCGCCGTGCTTGCCGGCTGTGGCGACGACGCCGAGGACCAGGACCTGACGCAGCAGGAGCTGAGCTGGAAGGACTGCCCGACCCCGTCCGACGCACAGGGAGGAGGCGCCGCGCCCTCACCGCTGCCGGACGGTGGCGCATGGCAGTGCGCCACGATGAAGGCGCCTCTCGACTGGGACGCCCCCCAGGGCGACACGATCAGCCTCGAGCTGATCCGAGCCCGGACCACCGGTGACGCCGGCGAACGCATCGGCTCGCTCATCTTCAACTTCGGCGGCCCCGGCCTCTCGGGCGTCACCACCCTGCCCGGCTTCGGGGACGCGTTCGAAACCCTGCGCACCCGCTACGACCTGGTCAGCTTCGACCCGCGCGGAGTCGGCCGCAGCAACCCCGTGCTCTGCGAGAACGACCAGCAGCTCGACGCGTACTTCCAGCAGGACGCCACGCCCGACGACGGCGCCGAACGCACCGAACTCCTGGAGAGCACCACGGAATTCAACGACGCCTGCGAGCAGAACTCCAAGAAGATACTGCCGCATGTGCGCACCACCGACGCGGCCCGTGACCTGGACCTGATGCGCCAGGTCCTCGGCGACGGCAAGCTGCACTACTTCGGCTTCTCCTACGGCACCGAACTCGGAGGCGTCTACGCCCACCTGTTCCCCAAGCGGGTCGGGCGCGCCGTGTTCGACGCCGTCGTCGACCCCACGCAGAGCTCCGAGCAGGGCTCGCTCGGGCAGGCCAAGGGCTTCCAGCTCGCGCTCGACAACTTCGCCGAGGACTGCGTGTCGAAGACCGAGGAGTGCCCCATCGGCGACACCGCGCAGGACGTGAAGGACCGTATCGCCACGCTGCTCAGGGACCTCGACCGCAAACCGATCACGGGCGTCTTCCCCCGCGAACTGACCCAGACCGCGGCGACCAACGGAATCGTGCAGGCGCTGTACTCCCAGGACCTCTGGGAGTACCTCACCGAGGGCCTCCAGCAGGCGTACGACGGCGACGGCAGCACTCTGATGCTGCTGTCCGACTCGATGAACGGTCGCAGCGAGAACGGCGAGTACGACAACTCGTCCGCCGCCCACACCGCCATCAGCTGCGCCGATGCCAAACCGCGCTACGACACCGCCTACGTGCAGCGGAAGCTGCCCGAGTTCCGGGCCGCGTCCGCCCTGTTCGGCGACTACTTGGCGTGGGGCATGATCGGCTGCACCGACTGGGCCGTGGCGGGCGCCGCCGACCACCCGGACGTGAGCGCGCCGGGCTCGGCGCCGATCCTGGTCGTCGGCAACACCGGCGACCCGGCCACCCCGTACGAGGGGGCGCGGGCGATGGTGAACGCGCTGGGCAAGGGCGTCGGTGTCGAGCTGACGTACCGGGGGCAGGGGCACGGCGCCTACGACAGCAAGAACAAGTGCGTGCAGGGCGCTGTGAACGGCTATCTGCTGGACGGCAAGGTGCCGCGGACGGGGACCGTCTGCACCTGAGGACAGCAGCGGACCGGTGAACCCGCAGGTCAGGAGGTTATCCACAGGCTGGAACGGCTAGCGCGCGATCTGCCTACCATGGCCTGACCGCCATCCGCGGCACGGTGCGGACGGCCTACGAGGGGGGATGGGCCCTTGACGCGCTTTCCACGGTGGACCGCTCTGGCGGTCGCCTCGGCACTGCTGGCCGCGGGGTGCGGCAGCGGTTCGTCCGACGACAAGGACGGCGGGCTCTCCTGGGGCCGCTGCAAAGCCACCGCCGACGCGCCCGCACCCAGCAGCGACTGGCAGTGCGCCACGCTCAAGGTGCCGCTCGACTGGTCGGATCCGGACGGCGAGACGATCGGACTGGCGCTGATCCGCGCCAAGGCCCGCGGCGACGACCCCGCCGGCTCGCTCCTGTTCAACTTCGGCGGCCCCGGCGCCTCGGGCGTGTCCATGATGCCGTCGTACGCCCCGACGGTCTCCAAGCTCCGCGAGCGGTACGACCTGGTGAGCTGGGACCCGCGCGGGGTGGGCGCCAGCGAGGGGGTGCGCTGCCGCGGCGACAAGGAGATCCAGGCGGCCGAGTCGGTGGACGCCACCCCGGACACACCCGCCGAGGAGAAGGCGTACCTCGCGGACGCCACCGACTTCGGCGAGGGCTGCCGGAAGGACGCCGGGAAGCTGATGGCGCACGTCTCCACCGCCGACTCGGCCCGCGACATGGACCGCATCCGCCAGGTCCTCGGCGACGAGAAGATGCACTACTTCGGCATCTCCTACGGCACCGAACTGGGCGGCACATACGCCCACCTGTTCCCGGAGAACGTGGGACGCATGACGCTGGACGCGGTCGTCGACCCCGGCGCGGACACCGTCGGTCACGCCAAGAACCAGGCCCGGGGATTCCAGCGGGCGCTGAACGACTACCTCGAGTCCACGGGCCAGAACCCGGAGGAGGGTACGCGGCGGATCGCGGACCTGCTGCGGCGGATCGACACCCGGCCGCTGCCGGCGGGCACGCCCGGTCGGAAGCTGACCCAGACGCTCGCGGTCACCGGCATCATCCTGCCGCTGTACAGCAAGGACAGCTGGCCGACGCTGACCAGCGCCCTCGACGCGGCCGAGCGGGGCGACGGCTCGGAGTTGCTGTCCCTCGCCGACCGCTACAACGAACGCGGCCCGTCAGGGCGGTACGGCACGACGACCCATGCACAGCGGGTCATATCGTGCCTGGACGACAGGCAGCGGCCGACCCCGGCCGAGACGAAGAGGCTGCTGCCGGAGTTCGAGGAGATCTCCCCGGTCTTCGGGACGTTCCTCGGCTGGGACACGGCCGGCTGGTGCCACGACTGGCCGGTGCCCGGGCAGCACGACACCCCGGAGGTGAGCGCCCCCGGCGCGGCGCCGGTCCTGGTGGTCGGCAACACCGGCGACCCGGCCACCCCGTACGAGGGCGCCCGGAAGATGGCCGACGAGCTGGGCAAGGGTGTCGGAGTGATGCTCACCTGGCGGGGCGAGGGACATGGCGCGTACGGCAGCGGGAGCGACTGTGTCGACTCCACGGTGGACGCGTATCTGCTGGACGGTTCGGTGCCGAGGGACGGCAAGGTCTGCTCATGACGACGGCGGGGGCTCCGGGCACCCGTGGTGCGCGAAGCCCCCGCCGCTCACGAAGGGAGACCGGAGACGGCTCGGTACGCCGGCGTCTCCGGTCAGTACACCGGCTTGTCCGGCTCGATCTGGTTGACCCAGCCGATCACGCCGCCGCCGACGTGGACCGCGTCCGAGAAGCCCGCGGACTTCAGGACCGCGAGGACTTCCGCACTGCGGACACCCGTCTTGCAGTGCAGGACGATCTTCTTGTCCTGCGGGAGGCTCTCCAGGGCGGTGCCCATGAGGAACTCGTTCTTCGGGATCAGCCGGGCGCCCGGGATGGAGACGATCTCGTACTCGTTCGGCTCGCGGACGTCGATGATGTCGATGCTCTCGCCGTCGTCGATCCACTCCTTGAGCTGCTTGGGAGTGATCGTGGAGTCGGCGGCCGCCGCCTGGGCCTCCTCGGACACGACGCCGCAGAAGGCCTCGTAGTCGATGAGCTCGGTGACGGTCGGGTTCTCGCCGCAGACCGCGCAGTTCGGGTCCTTGCGGACCTTGACCTGGCGGTACTGCATCTCCAGGGCGTCGTAGATCATCAGGCGACCGACCAGCGGCTCGCCGATGCCGGCGAGGAGCTTGATGGCCTCGTTGACCTGGATGGAGCCGATGGACGCGCACAGCACGCCCAGGACGCCGCCCTCGGCGCAGGAGGGGACCATGCCGGGGGGCGGGGGCTCCGGGTACAGGCAGCGGTAGCAGGGGCCGTGCTCGGACCAGAAGACGGAGGCCTGGCCGTCGAAGCGGTAGATCGAGCCCCACACGTACGGCTTGTTCAGCAGCACGCAGGCGTCGTTGACCAGGTAGCGGGTCGCGAAGTTGTCCGTGCCGTCGACGATCAGGTCGTACTGGCTGAAGATGTCCATCACGTTGTCGGCCTCGAGCCGCTCCTCGTGAAGGATCACGTTCACGTACGGGTTGATGCCCTTGACGCTGTCACGGGCGGACTCCGCCTTGGGGCGGCCGATATCGGCCTGGCTGTGGATGATCTGGCGCTGCAGGTTCGACTCGTCGACCTCGTCGAACTCCACGATGCCGAGGGTGCCGACGCCCGCGGCGGCCAGGTACATCAGCGCCGGCGAGCCCAGGCCGCCGGCGCCCACACACAGCACCTTGGCGTTCTTCAGCCGCTTCTGCCCGTCCATCCCGACGTCGGGGATGATCAGGTGGCGGGAGTACCTGCGGACCTCGTCTACGGTGAGCTCGGAAGCCGGCTCGACCAGGGGTGGCAGCGACACGGGGACTCCGTTGGTCGGTCAATCACTACGGTTGTTCTCCCCGTAACACTGCCACGTGCTTTTTCATTCCGAGACACCTGTTCCGATACGCGAGACGATTTCGTCCCAGTAGCCGGGCATGGTCTCCCAGGGGTCGGTGCGGCCGCCGTGGTCCGTGTGGTCGGTGAACCAGATCGTCGCGGCGCCCTGCCAGCGGGCGATGCGCAGTGCCTCCTCCAGGTGCGGGCGGGGCACCCCGTGGACGAAGTGGCAGAAGCGCTCGGGCGGATGGTCGGTGGTCCACTCGGCCACCTGCGACCAGCGGTAGTCGCTCCACGGGCCGGAGAAGGTGACCAGCTGGTCGGCGAGCCCGGCGTAGCCCGGGTGCGGGTGGATGCCGTGGCCGAGGACGATGTGGGCCTCGTCACGGATCACGCGGAGCGTGGCCACCGTGCGGCGTACCTCGGGCAGCCCGGCGTGGTCCGCCGGGCAGCGGTCCAGGAGGAAGCCGTCGACCTGGTACCAGTCGACGAACCGGTGGGCGTCGGAGATCAGCTCCCCGAAGTTCCGGGTGCCGTACCGGGTGTCGAGACGGCCGAGGACGCGGACACCGGCATTGCGCAGGCGGCCGGCCGCCTCCAGGCAGTGCGGGTCGGGGCGGGCGCCGGGGCCGTCGGCCACGTTGAGGACCACCCAGTGCAGAGGGGTGCCGGGGCGGGCGAGTTCGCTCCATTCGGTGGGGGCGATGAGGGGGTGCGCGTACCCGGGGACGCCGACGCCGGGGCGGAGTTCCGTGCCGGACGTGCGTGGCCGGGTGCTGGTCAGATGCGGCATGCCGCCTCCATCCAGATGTCGGCGAGGGACTCCTCCAGGCCGATGCGGGGACGCCAGCCGAGCCGGTCGCGGGCGGTGCGCACATCGGCCTGCTGCCAGCTGCCGCAGCCGTCCGGGTACGGGTACGCGACCGGGGGCGCGTGGTCCGGGTCGGGGCGGGGGTGGCCGATGGCCGTGCGCAGGGCGCCGGGAGGGCCGTCGAGTTCGTGGAGGGCGCCGCCGTATCCGGCCACGCGGGCGAGGACCGCGGCGGCGTCACGCAGGCGGACGGCGCGGCCGGAGCCGATGTTGATGACGCCCTGCGCGGCGGAGAGCGATGCTGCGTGGACGGCCCGGGCCACGTCCCGGACGTCGACGAAGTCGCGCTGCGCGCCGAGGCCGCCGAGTTTCAGCTCGCCGTCGCCGGACTGCATGGCGCGGCGCATGGCCTCGGCGAGCCGGCCCAGCGGGGAGCCGGCGGGGGTACCGGGCCCGGCCGGTGAGAAGACGCGCAGGACGACGGCGTCCAGGCCGGAGCCGAGGACGAGTTCGGTGGCGGCGAGCTTGCTGACGCCGTACGGGCCACCGGGCCGGGGGACGGCGTCCTCCGCCGTGGAGGAGCCGGGCTGGCTGGGGCCGTACTCGGCGCTGCACCCGATCTGCACCAGACGGGCACCGCAGCCGCTGCGGCGCAGGGCTTCGCAGACGGTGGCCACGGCGACGGTGTTGTGGCGGGTGAGCTCGCGGGCACCGCCCCTGGTGGCGCCGGCGCAGTTGACGACGACGCCCGGGTGGACCGCGTCGAGGAAGCGGGTGAGGGCGCCGGGGCTGCCGGACGCGAGGTCGAAGCGGACGTCGGCGTCGTCGCCCCGGCCGAGGGCGGTGAGCTGCACGGCCGGGTCGGCGAGCAGGCGGTCGGCGACGAAGCGCCCGATGTAGCCGTTGGCTCCGATCAGCAGGACTCTCATCGCGCGTCTCCCGGGGCGGCCGGGGCTGCTGGGCGGGTGGTCATGCGGGTTCTCCTTGAGGCGGAAGGGAGGGATGTGACGGGGGCTGCCGGTGGCGGCGGGGCCGGTGGCAGGGTCGGGTCACCGGGAGCCCGGCGGTGCGTGGGCCGAGGCCCTGGTCAGCTTGCGGGTGGCGTGGACCAGGAGGGCCAGGGCCGCCGTACCGCAGGCGAGGGTGGGGACGCTGCCGGCACCCCAGGTGGTGACGAGGGTCTCGACGGGGGTGGCCAGGAAGCCGCAGCCGGGGAGGCGGGAGGCGAAGACCGCGGCGAGGGCGGCCGCCTGGAGCGTGGCCGTGGCGGTGAGGACCACGGCCGGGGCGTAGGCGAAACCGTGCGTGGTGAGGAGGCGGGCCAGGAAGAGGAGGGCGCCCAGGGTGAGGGTCTCGGCGTGGGCCGCGGGCTCGTCGACGACCGCGGCGCAGAGGGTGAGCAGGGCCACAAGGGCGCCCAGGAACAGGACGAACGTGCCGAGCAGGAGCGGTCGTACGGCGGCGGCGAAGTCCTCCAGGCCGCGACTGGCCGCGAGTTTGCGGCGGGCACGCGCGGCGAAGAGGTGGGCGGTCCAGGCGGCGGGCGCGCAGGCCAGGGTAAGTGCCAGGACGGGGGTGGCGGTGAGGGGCCAGGGGCCGTCGGCCGTGCCGGTGGGCAGGCTGTCGGGGCCTCCGGTGACGGCCCCGTCGAGCAGGCCGTTGCCCAGGAGGGCGTAGGCCACGAGCCAGGTGGTCCCGGTCGTGGCCCTGCCGGGGGCTGTGCGGTCGGGTCTGCTCAGGGGGCCTCGGCGCAGGGCCGCGCCCAGGGCCAGGGTCACGGCCAGGGCGCCCGCTGCCGCGGCGAACAGGCGCGACTGGCCGTGGGTGAGGTGCACGGCGGCGACGGCGGCGGCGCACAGCGTGCCCGGCAGGAGCGTCAGCAGGGCCCAGTCGGCGCGTGCGCGTGGAGCGGTGGGCGCCGCGGGCGGGGGCGCGGACCCGTCCCGGGAGACCCGCGCGTACATCTCCTCCGCCAGGGAGAAGACGTCCCGGTGGCGGAAGCGGGCGGCGGTCCGGTCGGTGATGCCGTGCGCCTCCAGGCCCGCCGCGATCTCCAGGGGATCCACCGCGCGTTCGCAGAGTTCCCGGTGACGGTGCATCAGCGCCTTCACGGGGTCGGCGGCACCGCGACGCGGGGCGGCGGGCTTGCGATCGGCGGCGGCCTCCGGGGCGGGCGCGGGCGTGGTCGCGGGGGTCGGCTCCTGCTCCGGGCGGGCGTCCCACAGTGCCCCGGGCGCCGCCGGGCCGGTGGGGGGCTCCGGGCGGTCCAGTTCGTCCAAGTCGCTCATCGTGCTCCCTCCGGGGCGGGGACGGGAGTGGTGGCGCGTACGGGTCTGGCCGTCGCCCCGCCGGGGCCGCCGCGGACGACGAGGCTTGGTGACGGGGCGGCCCAGCGGATCGGGACGTGGGCCTCGGCGGGCACCGCGAAGGGCAGTGGGGCCCCCGCTTCGTCCAGGACCACACGGCGGATCGGCGCGCGCGAGACGATCTCCAGGTAAATGCCGTGGAATGCCTGGATGTTCTGCTCGACCGTGAACAGTTCCAGGGCACGGGCGCGGGCGGCGGCACCCAGGCGCGCACGGCGCGCGGGGTCGCGCAGCAGCGCCACGCACGCCTCGGCGAGCGCCCGCGGATTGCGCGGCGGTACGACGAGCCCGGTGCCGCCGATGACCTCCACGACCGCGCCGACGTCCGTCGACACCGTCACGCGTCCGCAGAGCATGGCCTCGACGAGGCTGATCGGGAAGCCCTCGACGACGCTGGAGAGGACGGTCACGGCGCCCGAGGCGTAGGCGTCAGCGAGGGCCGGGAGTTCGGGCCCGCCGATCTCCTCGAAGGACACCGGGTTGTCGCCGGTGGCGTGCGGGCCGTCGGCCTCGTCGGGGAAGAGCTGGGCGGCCAGGGTCCGGCAGTGGCCGAGGTAGGCCGTGCCCTCGGAACCGGCGGGCCCTCCGACGATGCGCAGGCGGGTCTTCGGCTGCCGCTTGCGGATCTCCGCGAAGGCGTGCAGCAGCGAGACCAGGTCCTTGGCGGGCTCGACGCGTCCGACCCACACGAGCGTGTCCGGGTCGGCGCACTCGGGGGACTCGCCGACCTCGGCGAAGGGCCGGGCGTCCATGCCGGGGTAGACCGTGCGGAGCTTCCCGCGGTCGGCGCCGCACCGCTCCTGCCAGCGGCGGGCGTGCGTGTTGCCGGCCGTGACGACCTCGGCCCGGGCGTAGGCCTCGGCCGCGAGCCTGCCGTGGAAGGCCGCCAGCAGCGACCGTACGGCGGGTGGGGCGTCCGGAGCGGTGAGGTAGTGGGTGCGCAGGCGCACGCCGTACTCGGTGACCAGCAGGGGGACGCCGGTGAAGTGGCGGGCGAGCAGGCCCGGCAGGGCGGCCGGGCCGCCGGACGCGGCGTGGCAGAGGTCGACCGCGCCGAGGCCGTCGTCCTCGTACCAGTCGAGGGAGAGGGGGCGCAGGGCGCGTTCCAGGTGTGCGGCCACGGCGAGCAGATCCTGTACGCGCGCCTCACGCGCCGCGCGGTGGGCGCCGGGCGCACGACAGGCGCGTTCCAGTGTGCGTACGGCGGTCTCGGAGCGGAGAGCCCCCACCAGGCCGCCCGCCTCGCGGGCGAGTTCGGCGAGCCCGTACAGAGCGTTGGCGAAACGGTCCGCCTCGGGGGTCGACACACCCTCGGAGGGCCCCTTGGCTCCCGACGTTCCCGCCAAGGACCCCGTGGCGGCGGCCGGCAGACCCCCGGACGTCCCGCTCAGCACGGCTGCCAGTTCGCCGAAGCACTCGGTGAACCGCCGGCGCGCGCGGCGGCCCAGGGCCACGTCGTCGTCCTCGGCTGTCCACATGGGCGCGGTGCGCACCCTGCGGACGTTCGGCGGCAGCGGGATCCAGCCCTCGTCCTCCTGGTGTTGGCTGCGGCTGAGCGCGTAGACGTCGAACTCGTGCTGTGCGAGCCCGCGCACCAACCGGTCGCACCAGAGCCTGGCGTCACCGCTCACGTACGGATAGCCACCCTCCGTAAGCAGTCCGATGCGCACGAGTGCACCCCCGATCTCCCGTATCAGGAGCCGCCGTTGTCCGGCGGCTCGCAGCGGGACGAACGTATGCGGACAAGGCGGTGGCGCGACGGACGGTTGTCCGTCGCGCCACCAAAAGGGGTGAACGGTCGTAACTTTCCCGTGCGGATCGCGTTCTGTCGCGCTAGGAGATCAACCGGACACGGATCGTCATGCCGCGGCCAACTCCCGTCGCTCCGCCCGGCGTCGCGCGGCGGCGTCCGGGTCGAGCGCCGGTACGGCGGCGAGCAGCTGCCTGGTGTACGGGTCCCGGGGCGACCCGTACACCTGGTCGACGGGTCCTTCCTCGACGATCCCGCCCTGCCGCATCACCGCGACCCGGTCGCTGACCTGGCGCACGACGGCCAGGTCGTGCGCGACGAAGACCAGCGCGAGGCCGAGTTCGCGTTGCAGCTCCCCGAGCAGGGCGACCACGTGCGCCTGGGTGGTGACGTCGAGGGCCGACACCGGCTCGTCGCAGACGATGACGCGCGGGTCGGCCGCGAGCGCCCGGGCGATACCGACGCGTTGGCGCTGCCCTCCGCTGAACTCGTGCGGGTAGCGGTCGTAGTGGGCTCCTTCGAGCCCGACGCGCTCCAGCAGTTCCGCCACGCGCTCCCGGATGCGCCCCTCATCCCGCTCACCCCGCGCGCGCAACGGGTCGGCGATGGACTCGCCCACGCTGCGGCGGGGGTTGAGGGAGGAGACGGGGTCCTGGAAGACCATCTGCACGGCCGGGTTCACGCCCGTGTGCGGGCGGCCTTCGTACCGGACCTCCCCCGCCGTCGGCTCCAGCAGCCCGACGAGCATGCGCCCCAGGGTCGTCTTGCCGCTGCCGCTCTCGCCGACGATGCCGAGGGTCTCGCCGCGGTGCAGGGTCAGCGACACGTCGCGCACGGCCGTGAACGCCCGCTTGCCCCGCCCGAACTCGCGCCTCAGGCCGGTCGCCTCCAGGACGACCTCCTCCGGGGCAGTCGAGCCGGCCCTCGGCGCGTCCAGCCGCGGGACCGCGGCCAGCAGCTCCCGGGTGTACGGCTGGGCCGGCGCACCCAGCACCCCGGACACCGGGCCGTGCTCGACCTCGCGCCCGTGCCGCATCACCAGCACCTCGTCGACGCTCTCGGCGGCGACCCCCACGTCGTGCGTGACGAGCAGCAGGCCCATGCCCGTCTCCTCACGCAGCGTGTGCAGCAGGTCGAGGACCTGGGCCTGGACGGTCACGTCGAGGGCGGTCGTCGGCTCGTCGGCGATCAGCAGACGGGGCTCGCAGGCCAGCGCCATGGCGATCAGGGCGCGCTGGCGCATGCCGCCGCTGAACTCGTGCGGCCGGGAACGCGACCGCCGGGCCGCGTCCGCGATGCCCACCCGGTCGAGGACGTCGACCGCACGCGCGCGTGCCGCCCGCCGGGACACTCGCGCGTGGACGCGGTACACCTCGGCGATCTGGTCACCGATCGCGTAGTACGGATCGAGGGAGGACAGCGGATCCTGGAACACCATCGCGGCCTGGCCGCCGCGAAGCCGCCGCAGTTCCTCGTCGGAGGCCCGCTGTACGTCGGTGCCGGCCACCCGGACCGATCCCCCGACCCGCGCTCCCGTGCCGTGGTGCAGGCCGAGCAGGGCGGACGCCACGGTCGACTTGCCGGAGCCGGACTCGCCGACGAGGGCCAGGGCGGCGCCCTGTTCCAGCCGGAAGGAGAGGCTGTCGACGGCACGCAGCTCGCCGAAGTCCACGGAGAGGCCGGTCACTTCGACCAGGCTCATGTCAGCACCACCCGTCGGTCGGCCACCGCGTACAGCACGTCCGCGACGGCGTTGGCGAGGACCACGAAGAAGCCGATGACCAGGACCATGCCGACCACGACCGGCAGGTCGACCACGTTGACGGCATGCACGAGTTCCTGTCCGATGCCGGGCAGGCCGAACAGCGTCTCGGTGAGCACCGCGCCGCCGATCGCCGAGCCGACGTTGTTGGCGTTCAGCGCGATGACCGGCGCGAACGCCCCACGCAGCGCGTGCCGCCCGACGATGGACCGCTCGCCGACGCCGTACGCACGGAAGGTGCGGATGTGGTCCTCGGCCAGCGTCTCCAGCATCGACGCCCGGGTCAGCCGGGCGAACGCGGCGGCCTCGATGAGGGCCAGCGACAGCCAGGGCAGCAGCAGGTTCCACGCCCACTGTTCGGGGTCGTCGGTGAGGGCGACGTACTGCGGGAAGGGCAGCAGCCGCAGCTCCCCGCAGACGACGATCATCAGGACCAGACCGATCACGAAGACCGGGGTGGCCGTGCCGGCGAGGGTGACGCCGGTCAGCACCCGCTCGGAGAACCGCCCGCGCCGCCAGGCGGAGAGCACGCCGGTCCCGACGCCGAGGAGCAGCCAGAGCACCATCGCGCCCGACACCAGGGACAGACTGGCCGGGAGCTTCGCCAAGATCAGCTGCGTGACCTGCTGGTCGCTCTGGTACGACAGGCCGAGGCAGGGCGCGGAGCAGTGCTGCACGGACGTACCCGTCGAGTAGTCCTGGCCGGCGACGAGGCCCTGGAGGAAGTGCCAGTACCGCAGGAACAGCGGGTCGTCGAGGTTCAGTTGCCGGGCGACCTGGTGCACCTGTTCCGGTGAGCAGCGCGGGCCGCAGGTGATCTGGGCGACGTTCCCGGGTGTCACGTAGAAGACGACGTAGACGATCACCGAGATGGCGAGCAGGGTGACAACGGCGCCGACGGCCCGGCGCAGTACGAACGCGGTGAGGCCGCCCCGCCCGCTCATGCCGCACCTCCCCGTGCCGTCCTCGACTCCCGCCCGGGCCGCTCGTCCGGCCGCGATTCCCGCTTCCGCCCCGTCCCGATCCGCAGCCGTGAGGACACGCGCGGGTCGAGCGCGGTGCGGATGCCGTCGCCGAGGACGGTGAGCGCCAGCACGGTGACGAACAGCGCGCCCGCGGGCAGCAGCAGATACTGCGGGGCGGCCTGGTACCAGACGTCGGCGGCGGTGAGCATCTGGCCCCAGGAGGGCGTCGGCGGCTTCACTCCGACGCCGAGGAAGGACAGTGCGGCCTCGACGGTGATGTTCGTCGGGACGAGCAGCGCGGCGTAGGTGATGACGGGCGCGGCGATTGCGGGCAGCAGCTCGCGGCGGGCGATGCTCCAGGTGCCCCAGCCGCTGAGCCGGGCGGCGGAAACGTGGTCGAGTTCCTTGAGGGTGAGCGTCTGCGCGCGCACGATCCGGGCGATGTTGCCCCAGCCGATCAGGCCGACGACGAGCGCGACCAGTACGGGCCGCGGAAAGCTCGACGGCACGATCGCGAGCAGCGCCAACGACATGATCATGAGCGGCATGGCCACGATGATGTCCGTGAACCGGCTCAACAGTTGATCAAGCCAGCGCTTCCCGAGTGCGGCGGCGACACCCAGGGTGACCCCGATGGTGACCTGCACGACGGTCGCCGCCAGCGCGACGCCCAGCGACACGCGCGCGCCGTACGTCAGTCGTGCGAACAGGTCGCGCCCGGTCTGCGGTTCGACGCCGAGCCAGTGTTCGCCGCTGATGCCGCCGAGCGGCCCGACGGGCACGCCCCCACGCGCGGAGTCCACCAGGGAGGGGTGGTAGGTGGTCG
Source organism: Streptomyces sp. SID5464 (assembly GCF_009862985.1). Lineage (NCBI taxonomy): Bacteria > Bacillati > Actinomycetota > Actinomycetes > Kitasatosporales > Streptomycetaceae > Streptomyces > Streptomyces sp. SID5464. The sequence goes on from NZ_WWIQ01000044.1 coordinate 101,519, forward strand.
GGTCCTGGCCCTCGACGGCCGTGAGGAGCGGCGCGGCGAGCGCCACCAGGACGAGCAGCGCGACGACGGCCGCCGCGGCGAGGGCGGCACGCTGCGCACGCAGCCGCCGCCAGAACTGACGGGCCCCCGAGACCGCCGGGACGAACGCCTCCGTCCCGGCGGCCCGCGAGGCCAACAGGGTCTCACTCATGATTGCTTGACCGGCCCATTGACTACTTGACCGCGACCTGCGAGATGTCCAGCACGCCGGTCCAGTCGCTGATCACGATGTTCTTGACGTCCTCGCCGTACAGGCGCTTGTAGACGGGGTGGAACAGCGGGACGGTCAGGGCCTTCTCACCGATCCTCTTGTCCAGCGCACCCCACCTCTTGGCGGCCTGGTCAAGATCCGTCAACTTGTTGATCGCATCAATCTCGGCATTGACCGACTTGTCGTTCAGCAGGCCCGTGTTGAAGTTCGCGCCGTCCTTGACGATCTGGCGGCCGTCGAAGATCGGGGCGAGGAAGGGACCGCCGGAGGGCCAGTCGGCGCCCCAGTGGGCGAGGAAGAAGCCCGGCTCGGTCTTCACGTCGTGGATCTTGTCGGAGTAGTCGTTCTCCTCCAGGCCCTGGAGCTTGACCGTGATGCCGGCCTTCTTCAGCGCGTCCTGGACGGCGGTCGCGATCTCCGGGCTGGTCTCGAAGTCCTTGGCGTTGGAGTGCGTCAGCGTGACGGTGAGCCCGTTCGGGTGGCCGGCCTCCTTCAGCAGCTGCCTGGCCTTGGCCGGGTCACCGGCCTTGCCCGCCGGGAAGAGGTCGTACGGCGTGTACCCGAAGGACTTTTGGTCCGGCAGGAAGGTGGTGGCGGGCTCGGCCAGCGCGGACCCGCCCGCGGCGTTGACCACGGACGACCGGTCGATGGCGTACGAGATCGCCTGCCGCACCCTGACGTCGTCGAACGGCTTGATGGTCGGGTTGAACGCGATGTAGTTGGTGTAGCCGAAGTGTCCGGTGCCGACGCGGGACGCGAGGTCCTTGTCGCCGGTGACCTTGGCCAGTTCGGCCGGGCCGAGGTTGGTGTCCGTGGTGACGGCGGCGGCGTCCGCTCCCTGGGACGCGGACAGCCGCTGGTTGATCACGGACGAGTCGAGCCCGGACCGTACGTCGATCCTGTCCGGGTAGGCCTTGCGTTCGGCGTCGGTCGAGGCGGACCAGTGCGGGTTGCGCTCCAGGATCAGCCGCTCACCGTCGTTCTCGTTCCTCACCACCCGGTACGGCCCGGACGAGACCGGGTGCTCCTCGTACTTCGTGCCCGTGTCCTTGCTCTTCGGGACGGGCGCGAACTGCGTCTGCGTGGCGAGGTACGGGAACTCGCCCTCGGGCTTGTTCAGGTGGAAGACGATGGTCCGGTCGTCCGGCGTCTCGATCGCGTCGAGGCCCTTCTTGTCCTTGTACGGGCCCTGGTAGTCGGCGGCCCCGACCAGCCAGTCCCGCAGGTAGGGGGCGCCGCCGGAGAGTTCGGGGGCGAAGGAGCGCTCGATGCCGTACTTGATGTCGGCCGAGGTGATCGGCGTGCCGTCCTCGTACCTGAGCCCCTTCTTCAGGGTGTACGTCCACACGGTGGCGTCCTTGCTGGGGCGCCCGGTGTCGGTGGCGAGATCGGGGACGACCTTCGTGCCGGCCGCGCCGTTCTCGCGGTTGCGGGTGGTGAGCGTACGGAAGACCAGGGACGGGACGTTGCCGCCGCCGGAGGTGTACAGGCGGGCCGGGTCGAAGTCCTGCTGGGGATCGGCGTTCAGGACCGTGAGGGTGCCGCCCTTGTGGGGCGTGGAGTCGCCGCCGCCCTTGGCATCGTTGTCCTTCGGCCCGCAGGCGGCGGCACCCGCTGCCAGGACCAGGCTGACGGATGCCGCGGCCACGCGGCGCGCTGTGACGGACGGTTGGCGCATCGGAATGACGACCTCTCGGACGAATGACATCTCGGATCGCGAGACGAATTGACGAAGGGTGAGACGAAGCTGGACACACGTCTGCCCGGGCGCCGGGTCGTCGAAGAAGCCGTGTCAGGTCACGGAGAACTGACAGGGTCACCGGGAAGGTGGGAGTTCGCGACACGCGCCTGGGGCGGGCGTCAGCAACAGTGGATGTCGGCCACGCAGAGCGGGGTCACGCCGATGAGCGCCAGCTCGATGGCGGCGCGAACGGAGACATGACGGGGCGACATGCCAGAAATATGAACGAACTTTCTGCGCATGTCAACGCGGTACGTCGGCTCACCCCTGTGACGCCTGTCAACTCCCGGGATACGGCCAGGGGTTGGCGCGGCAGTGGATGCCGTCGTGGTCGAGGAACTTGGTCTGCTGCTGCATGACCGGCGCGAGGTCGCCGTCCTTGTCGCAGGTGACGTGGCCGTAGCCGAGGCGGTGGCCTACCTCGTGGTTGATCAGCATCTGCCGATAGGCGTGGATCTTGCTGTCACCGTAGGTCTCCGAGCCCTGTGCCCACCGGTAGGCGTTGATCATCACGCGCTCGGTCGCTGCCGAGTCGCAGGAGACGTTGTCCTCGGTAGTGTCCAGACCGGACTTGGCACACCAGTCGGCGGTCGTGCCGGGGCTGGCGAGCGTGATCACGAAGTCGGGCCGGCCGGAGTAGATCCGCTCGAAGGTGCGCGCGCCGTTGTGGGCCCAGCTGCGCTGGTCGTTGAGCGTCTTCTGTACGGCCTCGGCGAACAGTTCGGCGTCGAGCCCGAGCCCCTGCTCCACGTCCACGCGATAGGTGAACTTCTGCCCCAGACCCGGTGCCTCGGCGATGCCGGGCACGGCGTCGAACTTCCCCGAGCCCCTGAGCTTGGCGCCGAGCGGGTACGTCCTGCTCATCTTCTCGTCGTACGTCAGCGGCTTCACGTCGGACCCCGGTGCGGGCGCCCGCCCGTTCGCGCGGGACGACGAGTCCCGCAGGTCGCGGGCCCGGTCGGTGGCGGACGGTGACTGCACGCCGGAGCCGCCGGGGTCGTTGGCGACCTGACCGGCGACGATCACGGCCAGCACGGTGGTGACGGCGGCGGCCGCGATGCCTGTGAAGGTACGGCCCTTGGCGCCCCTGACCGGGGCGGGCGTGCCCGTCGGCGCCACGTCGTCATCGTCGTCGGAGCGGATTCCGGCCGGGGCACCGGCGTTCCAGTCCGAGACGGATGCGTAGGCGTCCGCGTGCGCGGAGGGGGGCGTACGGGGTGCGAAGACGTCGTCCTCCTCGTCGAAGGCGTCGAGATACTCCTGCCGCGGCCCGGGCCCGGGGGCCCGTCGCTGTCGCGGTATGGGAGCACCACCACTGCCCTTCAACTCACCCCAGCCACCCCCGGCTTCCCGCTGCTCGGGGTGCCCTCCCCGGGCTCGGGGGGATGCGTGCGCGGGAGCGCCGTCGGGAACCCGTGGCACCCCGCGCGCGGGGGTACCGTCCGGAAGCCGCGGCACCCCTCCCTCAGGGGTACCGTCGGGAAGTCGCGGAACGCCGTGCGCGGGAGTCCCGTCGGGCAGCCTCGGAACACCATGCGCCGGAGTCCCGTCAGGAAGCCGGGGTGCGCCGTGCGCCGGAGTCCCGTCGGGCAGCCGGCCACCTGGCGTCGGAGTCCCGTCAGGGAACCGCGGAACGCCCTGCGCCGGAGTCCCGTCAGGCAGCCGCGGAACACCGCGCGCCGGCGTGCCGTCAGGAAAACGCGGCAGCCCGCGCGCTGGTGTGCCGTCGGGCAGGCGCGGAGCGCCGTGCACGGGCGTGCCGTCCGGCAGCCAGCCGTCGGGAAGGCGCGGCATCCCATGCGCGGGCGTCCCGTGTGAAGGCGTCCCGTCCACCGTCGCGGGCCGCGGCCCCGGCACCCGGCGCGGACCCGCACCCGGCTGCGGCCGGCCACCCTGCGACGCGGCCCGGGGCGGAGCCGTCCGGCCTCCGCGGCTCGGGTCCGCTGCCTGGCCCGGCCCCTGTCCCGACCCGGCCCGGCCGTCCCGTACTGCGGTTGGGTCCGCGGTGTCGCCCTTGGCGACCGGCCCACGGCGGCTGTGGCGTCCCACGTCGCGCCTCAGCCCCCCATGCTCTCGTCGGTGCCCGTTTCGTCGACGGCCTCGTCCGCGCGAGCCCGCTTCGCTCGCCGCTCGCCCAACTCTCCCGCGTCTTCGAGGAGTTCACGAAACGCCATGGCCACCGTCTCCGGGTACTCCATCATGGCCACGTGCCCCGCGTCCGGCAACGTCACCAGCCGCGAGTCGCGATACGCCCGGGCCGCCTTCTGCGCCATCCGGAAGCCGACGAGCTGGTCACGGCCACCGTAGACGAGAAGGGTCGGCGCGAGAACGCGTTCGGCCTGGCGCCACAGTCCCTGCTGGCCGCCCAGTGTGTACGCGTTGACGATCCCGCGCGCGGAACGCGTCATGGCGTCCCAGAAGTACGGCAGCCGCAGCCGTCGCTCCATCTCCTGGACGGCGTTGCTGAATCCTTCCGGCGTCACCCGCCCCGGATCCCCGTAACACAGCGCCATCACGCCGCGGACGCGCTGCTCCGCCGTCCACTCCCGGGTCAGCCGGGTGAAGAGCGGGGCGACTCCGGGCACCGCCAGCAGTGCTGTGGGCACGGCGGTGCGCTGCACTCGGATTTCGGGCAGAGCAGGTGACACGAGCGTGAGCGTACGGACCAGATCGGGCCGTACCGCGGCGACACGGGTGGTGATGGCGCCACCGAGCGAGTTCCCGAACAGGTGCACGGGGCCGCGACCGGTGGCTTCGAGGTAGCGGATGACCGCGCGCGCGTGCCCCGTGACCGAGTAGTCGCCGTCGTCCGGCGGCGGGGAGTCGCCGAAGCCCGGCAGGTCGATGGCCTCACTGTCGACGACGTCGTCCAGCAGCGGCATCAGCGCCGACCAGTTCTGCGAGGAACCCCCGAGTCCGTGCACGTACAGCGCGGGAGCCAGCCCCTCGCGCGCGGGGCGCCTCGACCGCACCGCCAGCGTGACCCCGGGCAGCTCGACGGAGCTGAGCCGCTCGCCCTCGGCGACCCTGACGGCCGACACCTTCGGCAGCACATTGGCGGGCGGCACGAACGGCAGCTCGGTCGAAGACATGCGGCAATGTTACGAGACGATCACGTAGTGACTCATGTGTTCGCCGTCACAGGAATCGGCCATGTGAGACGGGCACATGACACCAACACGGGGAAGGCGCGGAGAAGGAAGCCGAGAGCGAAGCGGAGAAGGAAGCCGAGAGCGAAGCGGAGAAGGAAGCCGAGAGCGAAGCGGAGAAGGAAGCCGAGAGCGAAGCGGAGAAGGAGAGGGACCCGAGAACGGGGAGGCACCTGGGAGAGGCAGGGCATATGAGAAGCAGTCAACGGGATGCGCACTGCGTCACGTCCCGGACGCGGATCGCATAGCGTCCGGATCGGGTGTCTCCTAGGCTCGTAGAGAGGGCACCCGCGTGTGGCCCCTGCATTCCCAGGGACGTTCGTAGGAAGGGAGCCCAGCATGGCCGTAGACCCCACCGACCCGGAGACCTTCGAGGCCGAGGAGGAGTCGGAGACGCCGGAGTACGACGTCGAGGCCCCCGAGGTCGACGCGGCCGAGCAGCGCACGGACGTCGCACCGGACCGCGACGATCCGCTGACCGGTGTCGACCCGGACCGCGCCAATGAGGCCGACCTCGTGGAGCAGGCCCGGATCGTCTCGCTCGACGAGGACGACTACCGGTGACGCACGCTGTCGGGTGGCGACGAGGAGCAGCACCGAGCAGGAAAGGAGCCGCATTTTGCCCGCTCTGACCCTGTTTGAAACCTTCTCAACCGCTTTCGTAACCGTCCGGTCCGTGAAATTCTGCGCTCTCACCGCGCACACCACGGTTACCGAAAAGTACGATGGCGACGCGGCCAGATCCGCACGTGGACGACTATGGGAGGCGGCGTGACAGCCATCGAGCAGACAGAGGCGGTTCGCCCGCGGGGCACACGCCTGCCACGCCGTGCCCGACGCAACCAGCTCCTGGGCGCCGCCCAGGAGGTCTTCGTGGCCCAGGGCTACCACGCGGCCGCGATGGACGACATCGCCGAGCGGGCCGGCGTCAGCAAGCCGGTGCTCTACCAGCACTTCCCGGGCAAGCTCGACCTGTATCTCGCGCTGCTGGACCAGCACTGCGAGTCGCTCATCCAGGCCGTGCGGAACGCGCTGGCGTCGACGACCGACAACAAGCAGCGCGTCCGCGCGACGATGGACGCCTACTTCGCGTACGTCGAGGACGACGGCGGCGCCTTCCGCCTGGTCTTCGAGTCGGACCTGACGAACGAGCCGGCCGTGCGCGAGCGCGTCGACAAGGTGACCAACGAGTGCGCGGAGGCGATCTGCGACGTCATCGCCGAGGACACGGGCCTGTCGCGGGCGGAGTCGATGCTGCTCGCCTCGGGCCTGGGCGGCCTCGCCCAGGTGGTGGCCCGGTCCTGGCTGCACAGCGACCGCACCGTGCCACGCGACCAGGCCGTACAGCTGCTCGCCTCGCTGGCGTGGCGCGGCATCGCGGGCTTCCCGCTGCACGGAACCGACCAGCAGCACCACTGAGGGCCGCTTTGTTCCCGCCCGCTGTTCGCTCGTGGCGTTCTCGGGCGGAGCATGCCGGTCCCCTCACCGGGCTAATGTGTGCTGCGTACGGCGCGGAAGGTCGCGCACATCACTGACCGTCGGAGGGACATAGCCGTGGAGGTCAAGATCGGCGTGCAGCACGCGCCCCGCGAGATCGTTCTGGAGAGCGGTCAGAGTGCCGAGGAGGTCGAGCGGGCGGTGTCCGAGGCGCTGGCCGGGAAGTCGCCGCTGCTGACCCTCGTGGACGAGCACGGCCGCAAGGTCCTGGTCCCGGCCGACCGTCTCGCGTACATCGAGATCGGCGAGCCGGCCCCGCGCAAGGTGGGCTTCGGCGCTCTGTAGGCGCATGCGTGGAACGGGGCGGGGCGGCTGTCGGCCGACCCGCCCCGTTCGCGTTGCCTGCTCCCGTCCATGAACCTCTGGGGCACCCCGTGCGGCACACGGGTTCCTCCACGGACAGAGCACGGTTCACCCACACAAGTGGGTTGGATTCCGCAGGTCAGGGGTAAGACGGGCTACGACCGATGTGGGCAGCCGGCCATGTGGGAGGGACCCCGACATGCTCCTGGAAGCGCTGAGTTCCGCGATTCTCGGCCTGGCTCTGTCCTGGGCGGCCACGCATCGCCTGGCGCACCGGCTCCCGGCCCGCCCCCTGGTCCTGTCGACCGGCGTCGCGGGCGCCCTCTGCGGGGCCTTCGTCATGCACAGCGCGCTGGAAGCCGGCCACCTGCTGGTGGTGCTGCTCGGCGCGGTGATCGTCTCGGTGGCCTCGCTGTCGCTGCTGCTGCGCCCCGCGGGCCGTCTGCGCCGACGATCAGCGACGGCGTAGCCGGAGCCGTCAGGCGCGCGGGGACCCGCGCGCCCGGTCGGCACCGACCCGCAGCCGCGCCCCAGCGGGAGCCACCGCGCGGAACGTCACGCGAGGGGAACCACCCCGGCGCGGAGCGCCACGCGGCGGACGAGGGGAGCGTTACGCGGCCAAGCCCAGCGCAGCCATCCGCTTGGTGTGCGCCTCGGTGATCCGGGAGAACATCTTGCCGACCTCGGCGAGGTCGAAGCCGTCCGCGACCCCGCCCACCAGCATGGTCGACAGCGCGTCCCGGTCGGCGACCACCCGCTGGGACTGCGACAGGGCCTCGCCCATCAGCCGCCGCGCCCACAGCGCGAGCCGCCCGCCCACCCGCGGGTCCGCGTCGATCGCGGCACGCACCTTCTCCACGGCGAAGCCACCGTGCCCGGTGTCGTCGAGAACGGCCAGCACCAGACTGCGGGAGTCGGAGTCCAGCCGGGCCGCGACCTCCCGGTAGAAGTCGCTGGCGATGGAGTCGCCGACGTAGGCCTTGACGAGGCCCTCCAGCCAGTCCGAGGGGGCCGTCTGCTTGTGGAACCCGTCGTAGGCCGCGACGAACGGCTCCATCGCCCGCGTCGGCTCCTCCCCGATCTCGGCGAGCCGGTCGCGCAGCCTCTCGAAGTGGTGGAACTCGGCCGACGCCATCTTCGCCAGCTCCGCCTTGTCCTCCAGCGTGGGCGCCAGCTTGGCGTCCTCCGCGAGCCGCTCGAACGCCGCCAGCTCGCCGTACGCGAGCGCTCCGAGCAGGTCCACGACCGCGGCGCGGTACTGCGGGTCGGCGGAGGCCGTCGCCCAGTCCCGGGCAGCGACTCCGGTCGGTTCGGCCGGGGTGGCGGTGGTGTCCGAGGCGTTCTCAGGCTTGTCAGAGCTCGTCATGAAGCGCACAATAGCCCGCCCGCCGGGAGGCGTAAGGCCCTGGTCAATCAGTGTGACGACGACTACGTGACCGAATCGGCCATCGCGTGTGCGGGATTCCGGGGTATGGTGGTAATGCGCCTGCTGGTACGTCGACGTACCTCGACAGGCCGCACGTATGAGGATGCCCGGTCGGTGGCCCGATCGGCTCCGACCCGACAGACCTCCCGTCCATACGGCACAGTGCGTACGGATGCCGGAGGGACACCCTCAGCGGCATGAGCGCTAGAGCGTCGGCGCGGTCCCGTGCTCTACGGCCCGCCCGTAGGCAGCCGACGTCCCCGGCACGGTCCGACAAGACCCCCGCGCTCGCCTCGCGCCGCCCACACAGAAGAGGCAGCACCCTGACTACGACGTTCCGAGAGCTCGGGATCCTTCCCGAGACCGCCGAGGCCCTGGAGGCCGTCGGCATCATCACCCCCTTCCCCATCCAGGAGATGACGCTCCCCGTGGCCCTTTCGGGCTCGGACGTCATCGGCCAGGCCAAGACCGGCACCGGCAAGACGCTGGGCTTCGGCCTCCCGCTCCTCGAGCGCGTCACCGTCCCCGCCGACGTCGAGGCCGGACGCGCCAAGCCCGAGGACCTCACCGACGCCCCGCAGGCGCTCGTCGTCGTCCCCACGCGCGAGCTGTGCACTCAGGTCACCAACGACCTGCTGACCGCGGGCAAGGTGCGCAACGTGCGCGTCCTCGCGATCTACGGCGGCCGGGCCTACGAGCCCCAGGTCGATGCCCTGAAGAAGGGCGTCGACGTGGTCGTCGGCACCCCGGGCCGGCTGCTCGACCTCGCCGGGCAGAAGAAGCTGAACCTGAAGCACGTCAGGTGCCTGGTCCTCGACGAGGCCGACGAGATGCTCGACCTGGGCTTCCTGCCCGACGTCGAGAAGATCATCAACATGCTGCCGGTCCGCCGCCAGACGATGCTGTTCTCGGCGACCATGCCGGGCGCTGTCATCGGACTGGCCCGCCGCTACATGTCGCAGCCCACGCACATCCGCGCCACCGCGCCGGACGACGAGGGCGCGACGGTCGCGAACACCAAGCAGTTCGTCTACCGCGCGCACAACATGGACAAGCCCGAGATGGTGGCGCGCATCCTTCAGGCCGAGGGCCGCGGGCTGGCCATGGTCTTCTGCCGCACCAAGCGCACCGCGGCCGACCTCGCCGACCAGCTCAAGCAGCGCGGCTTCGCCTCCGGCGCGGTCCACGGCGACCTGGGCCAGGGCGCCCGCGAGCAGGCCCTGCGTGCCTTCCGCAACGGCAAGGTGGACGTGCTCGTCTGCACCGACGTCGCCGCGCGCGGCATCGACGTCGAGGGCGTGACCCACGTCATCAACTACCAGTCGCCGGAAGAGGAGAAGACGTACCTGCACCGCATCGGCCGTACGGGCCGCGCGGGTGCGAAGGGTACGGCGATCACGCTCGTCGACTGGGACGACATCCCGCGCTGGCAGCTGATCAACAAGGCGCTGGACCTGGGCTTCAGCGACCCGCCGGAGACGTACTCCACTTCCCCGCACCTCTTCGCCGACCTCGGCATCCCCGAGGGCACGAAGGGCGTCCTCCCGCGCTCGGAGCGCAAGCGCGCCGGGCTGGACGCGGAGGAGCTGGAGGATCTGGGCGAGACCGGCGGCCGGGGGCCGCGCGGGGGCCGCGGCCGCGGCGGCCGGGACGAGTCCCCGTCGGCAGAACGCGAGCGTTCGGCCCGTACGCCGCGACGCCGCCGCCGTACGCGCGGCGGGACGCCGCTGGACGGGACGCCGGAGTCCACCGGCACCGCCGCTCGGGACACCACTGCCCCGGGCGCTTCCGCCGAGGCGGAGGCCGTCACGGCTCCTCGCACCCCGCGTCGCCGTCGCCGCACCCGCGGCGGCACCCAGGCCGCCGAGCCGGCGCCGGTCACGGCGGCCGAGTCCGCCGCGTCCGCACCGGCGGAGAACGCCGTGGCGACGGCCGAGGGCACGAGCACGGCGGCGGCGAAGCCGCGCCGGCGCCGTACGCGCAGGTCGGAGACGCCTGCGGTGGAGTCCGCGGTGACGCCGTCGGCTGCTGCCAAGACCCCGGCGGAGTCGGACGCGGATGCCGCACCGGTGACCGAACAGCCCGAGGCGCCTGCGGCCGAGCAGGCGGTCGACACGGCCGAGGGGACCACCGAGTCCGCACCGGAGCCTACGGAGACGAAGCCGCGGCGCACCCGCAAGACGGCTGCCAAGTCCGAGGCCGCAGCCGCGGCGGAGGACGCCGTCGACACGGCCGAGACCGCCCAAGCCAAGCCCAGGCGTACACGCAAGGCCACGGCAGCGACCGAGGACGCCACCGGCGAGGCACCGGCCACCATGCCCAAGCCCCGCCGCACGCGGAAGACCACCGCAGCAGCCGAAACCGCCGCCGACACCGCCGAAGGCACGGAGACCAAGCCGCGCCGCACCCGCAAGGCCGCAGCCGCGGCGGAGGACGCCGTCGACACGGCCGAGACCGCCCAAGCCAAGCCCAGGCGTACACGCAAGGCCACGGCAGCGACCGAGGACGCCACCGGCGAGGCACCGGCCACCGAGCCCAAGCCCCGCCGCACGCGGAAGACCACCGCAGCAGCCGAAACCGCCGCCGACACCGCCGAAGGCACGGAAGCCAAGCCGCGCCGCCGCACCCGCAAGGCCGCCGGCACCGCCGAGTCCGCCGCCGCCGGGATCCCGGCCCAGACGGCTCAGGAGCCGGAGGCCGCCGAGGCCAGGCCGCGGCGTACGCGCAAGGCGACGGCCAAGGCCGAGGCGAGCGTCGACACGGCCGAGGCGACCGAGGCGAAGCCGCGTCGTACGCGGAAGACGGCCGCCGCGGCCGCGGATGCCGAGACCGCCGAGGCCAAGCCCCGCCGCACGCGGAAGACCACCGCAGCGGCCGAGGCCGCCGCCGACACGGCCGAAGGCGCGGAGGCCAAGCCGCGCCGCCGCACCCGCAAGGTCACCGAGCCCGCCGACATCCCGGCACAGGCCGGGCAGGACCCGGAGGCCGCCAAGCCGCGTCGCACGCGGAAGTCGGCAGCGGCCGCCACGGCCTCCGCCGAGGTCGCGGACGACGCGATCGAGGCGAAGCCGAAGGCCCGCCGCACCCGCAAGGCCACGGCCGCCGCGGAGCCCACGGAGGGCTGACACTCCCTCGATGGCCCGGCCCCACCGCGTGTGGGGCCGGGCCATCGGCGTTCCCCGAGCAGGGCCCCCACCGCGCCTGCGCCGTCCGCCACCCACCGGCGCACCCATCGCCGGCCCGCCGCCCCACTCCCACCCGCTACCCTCACCCCGTGACCAGGCAAGCCACCTTCACCCCACCCCCGGGCGCCCGCGCATACCCCCTGCGCACCACCCGCGGCGAGTTCGCCGTCGTCGACTCGTCACCGAAGCCGGAGTCGGGGCCGGGGCCGGAATCGGGGACGGCGTCGGGGGTCAAGGGAGTCGCCCTGATGCTGCCCGGGTTCACCGGCAGCAAGGAGGACTTCAGGCTGCTCCACGAGCCACTCGCGGAGCGCGGGTACCGGGTCGTCGCCGTGGACGGACGGGGGCAGCACGAGTCGGCCGGCCCGGTGGACGACGAGTCCGCCTATGCCCAGCGGGAACTGGCCCGGGACGTGCTCGCGCAGGCCGAGGCGCTCGGCGGGCCCGTGCACCTCGTGGGGCACTCGCTCGGCGGGCAGATCGCGCGGGCGGCCGTGCTGCTCGACCACTCCACCTTCCTCTCCCTCACCCTGGTCTCGTCCGGCCCGGCGGAGATCTCCCTCTCCCAGCAGCAGCGTGTGAAGCTGCTGCGGGACGCGCTCGCCGTGCTGTCGATGGAGGAGGTGTGGGAGGCCATCCAGGCCATGGGACCGCCGGAGGAGGTGGGCGGGCCCGCTCGCGGCCTCGGCGACGCTGAGCAGCTGCGCCGCCGCTGGCTGGGCAACAGCCCCGCCCAACTTCACGCGACCGGCCGCCAGTTGTGCACCGAGCCGGACCGTGTCGACGAACTCGCCGCCGTGCCACTGCCGTTCCACGTCCTGTCGGGCGCGCACGACGACACCTGGCCGGTGGCCGTCCTCGACGACATGGCCGTACGGCTGAACGCGCACCGCACGGTCATCGCGGGAGCCGAGCACTCCCCGGGCGCCGACCAGCCCCTGCCTACCGCGCACGCCCTCGCCGACTTCTGGGACAGCATCGGCGGCGACACCCACACGGCCTAATACTGCGTCTGGAGGTGCTCCCAGAAGCCGTCCCGCAGTACGCGCCGCAGGTCCGCCTGGCCGCGCAGCGAGTACTGCAACAGGCCCTCCGCCTCCACGAGCAGGTCCTGGTCCACCGAGCCGGGCAGGTAGGGGTGGCCGGGCAGCAGCTCGACCAGCGTGTCCCGGCCGCGGGCCGCCAGCCACTTCGCCGCGATCTGCGCGCCCACGAACCGCACGTCCTCACGCGTGGGCCGGCCGGCGGTCGCCTCGTAGGCGGGGGCGGCGCGGCGGGAGACGTAGGGCTTGAAGAAGTCGAGGTCGAAGGTGCGCTGGCTGTCGACCTCCCACAGCAGGGGCTCCGCCTGGTTGCGGCCCTCCGGCGCCTCGATGCCCCAGAGGTGGACGCGGGCGCCGTACCCCTGGGCCGCCTCCACGGCCGACACCAGGTCCTCGTCGCCGCCGAGCAGGGCCGCGTCGCTGATGGCGCGGTGCCGGGCGAGGGACTCCAGGTCGGTGCGGATGAGTGAGTCGACGCCCTTCTGCTGGTTGTTGGAGTTCAGGTTGCCCAGCCGCACCTTGACGTCCGGCAGTTCCGCGATGCTCTGCTGCTCCGCCGTGTGGATGCGGCGGCGGGCGCCGTCGTACCAGTAGACGCGCAGCAGCCGGCTGTCCGCGAAGATCGTGCGGGCCTTGTCGATGAGCGCGTCGATCAGTCCCTCGGCGTCGAGGTCGAAGGCCCGGCGGTCCTCCGTGCCGGCGACGAGCCGTCCCGCGGCCGCGTACAGGTACCCGGCATCGACGAAGATCGCATGGGTCGAGGGTGTCTTCGCCACCTCGGCGAGCATGCGCTGGAGCAGCTCGTTGGTGCGGTCGATGCGGGCGCTCAGGGCCGCGAGGTCGTCGTTCATCGCCTCCATTGTCCCGGCGGTCACGCTGCGAACACAACCGGTCCCGGTCGGTCCCGTAACGACAGTCTTACGACTCAGTAATTAGCCGTTCGAAAAATTTCCTTAGCGTAGGGAATGTTTCAACCGCACCGTGCCGTTGACTCATACGGAACACCGGGCACCGCTGCCTCGTGGGCCGACCACCAAGTAGTTCTCCTCAGGAGGATGACCAGACGAAGGGAGAAGCCCTTGCGCTTCGAAATCATGCACCTCGACGACGTCGACGGCACGCCCGTGGACACGACCGTCGTGGACGCCGCCTCCGTCAACCGCATCGTTCAGCAGGCCGCCGCCACAGGGCAGCGCCTCTGGATCCGCCCGGCCGGGACCACGGCCTCGTAACGCGCGCCGCTCTCCCACACTTCGCAGCCCCCGCACGGCATCGGCCGTGCGGGGGCTCCGCTGTTGCGGGCCTCCGCGGTGGGGGGCGTACTGGCTGAGGGGGACGGTCAGAGCGAGAACGGGACGGTGGACACATGTCCGTGACGGGCCGGTCGAACGAGGAACTGCACGAGCGGGCGGCGGCCGAGGCCGCGCAGCGGTACGAGGACTCCGCCGCGGAGCGCGAGCGGGTCGAGGGCCGGATGGCGGCCGGTGTGCGGTTCCCCGACAACCCGGACGCCCTCGCCGTGCGCGCCGACCGGATCCTCGACCGGGGCGGCCTGTCGCCCTCGGCCGTGGTGGCGGACATCCGTGGGGAGGCCATGGACCTGCCCCAGGCCAACGAACGCATCATCGACCTGTCCAACGAACTCCAGGCCTGGAGCTTCCTGCCGCGCGGGGTCAGGGCCGGAGCCACGGTCGCCCGGATCACCCTGCGCCGTGACGGCCGCGAGCTTCCGCACGGCACCGGCTTCCTGGTCTCGCCGCGGCTGCTGATGACCAACCACCACGTGCTGCCCGACGAGGCCTTCGCCCGCCAGTGCTTCGCGGAGTTCAACGCCCAGGTCACGGTCGACAACGTGCCCGACACCGCCGTCCGCATGGAGCTCGACCCGGGGACGTTCTTCACCGCGGACCAGCGGCTGGACTTCGCCCTCGTGGCGGTCGTGCCCACCCAGGACGGTCGCAAGCCGGGTGAGGTCTTCGGCTGGAACCGGCTCAGCGTGCAGCTCGGCAAGCTGGTGCTCGGCGAGAAGGTGAACATCATCGGTCACCCGGACGGGCGCCTCAAGGAGATCGTCCTGCGCGACAACGCGGTGCTGGTACGGCTCGACGACTTCGTCCAGTACCGGACCGACACCCGCCCCGGCAACTCGGGCTCCCCCGTCTTCAACGACCAGTGGGAGGTCGTGGCCCTGCACCACAGCGGCGTCCCGAAGAAGGACGACCAGGGCCGCGTCCTGCGGAAGGACGGCCGGCCCTGGAGTCAGGGCGACGGCGACGACGCGATCGACTGGGTCGCCAACGAGGGCGTCCGCATCAGCTCGATCCTCAAGCATCTGGCCCGGCTGGACCTCGACGCCGGGCGCCGCGCGCTGCTGGCCGAGATGGGCCCGGACTCCGGCCTGGACCAGAGCACGGCCGCCCCCGTACCCCAGCCGGAGGGAGCCACGCCGGCCGTACCCGGCATCACGACCCCGTCGGTCCCGGGCACCCCTGTGACCGTGGCCATGACCGCGAGCGAGACCCGGACGCGGACCCCCGAGAAGGGACGCCCGGCCCGCAGCACCGCCTTCGGTGGCCGTCGGCACCTGGTCTTCCTGCACGGCAGGGACCAGCAGGGCAAAAAGCCCGACGACCTCCGTCGGCAGTGGACGTCCGGCCTGAACCACGGCCTCACGCTCGCGGCACTGCCCACGGTCGACCCGGAGGACGTGTGGTTCCCGTTCTACGGCACGAGACTGGCCGACCTCGTGGCCGGGCGGGAGAGCACGGCGCAGGCCGTCGGACTCGACGAGGTGAGCGCCGCCGCTGCCGCCGAGGTCTTCGCCGCCGAATCACCCACCGGCTCCTACGAGCAACTGCTCTACGAGGCTGCCGCCCGGGCCGGCATGCCCCAGAACGGCCCGGCGGCCACCGAGGGCTTCGGGGCGGGGCTGGTCGGCGCACTGCACCGGCCGCTGAGCTGGCTCGCCGCCCGGTCCGACCTGGACGAGTGGACCATCGCCACGTTCCTGCGGGACGTCGACCTGTACCTGGGCGACAGTGCCGTACGGCAGGCCGTGCTGGACAGCGTCCTGGAGACGATGCCCGCCACCGGCGAACTGGTGCTGGTCACGCACAGCCTGGGCACGGTCGTCGGCATGGACCTGCTGACCCGGCTGCCGCAGGGCCTCGACCCCGTGCTGCTGGTCACCGCGGGCAGCCCGCTCGGGCTGGACGGCGTCAACGAGCGGCTCCTCGCCCGGGGCCCGCACCGGCCGCCCAAGGTGCGCGACTGGGTCAACGTCTGGTGCCCCACCGACGCGGTGGCCGTCGGCTGTCCCCTGGCGGACGAGCGGTGGGGCAAGCTCACGCAGCTGGCCGTCCAGAACGGCCGGGACCGTGCGCACAAGATCGAGGAGTACCTCGCCCACACGGGACCGGCCAAGGAGATCGGCACCGTACTGACCCGCCCCTTCTGACGCGGCGGCGCGCCTCAGCTGCCCTGGACCACCTGCGTGACCCCGTTGATGATCTGCTGCACGGCGATCGCGGACAGCATCATGCCCGCGAGCCGCGTCACCAGGACGACACCGCCGTCCTTGATGATCCGGATGATCACCAGCGAGTAGCGCATCACCAGCCACAGCACGACGTGGATGGCGAGGATCGCCGTCCACACGGAGACCTGCGTGGCGACACTGTGGGCCTTCTGCACGGCGAGGATGACCGACACGATCGCCCCCGGCCCCGCCAGCAGCGGCATGCCCAGCGGCACGAGAGCGACGTTGACGTCCTTGGTCTGCTTCGGCTCGTCCGTCTTGCCGGTCAGCAGATCGAGCGCGATCAGCAGGAGCAGCAGCCCACCCGCGATCATCAGCGCGGGCACGGACACGTGCAGGTAGTTCAGGATCTGATGCCCGAGCAACCCGAACACGGTGATCACACCACCGGCGACACAGACGGCCTGGAAGGCCATCCGCTTCTGCACCTTGCCGGGCCGTCCGGCGGTGAGCGCGAGGAAGATCGGGGTGATCCCGGGGGGATCCATGATGACGAAGAGGGTCAGGAACAGGGAGCCGAAAACGGCGAGGTCGAACATGAGCGTGATGGCCTTGCGGGAGTACGGGAGGGTGGGCACAGCCGGCAACGCCGGGTGCCTTCAAACGGACCTACGGGACAGAGACCTCAGACCCCGCCGGCTCCCGGCACGGGAAACGCCCCGAAGGCCCGCCGCGTGATCTCCCCGTACACCTCGGGATCCGTCGTGTACTCCCCGAGCACACAGGTCTTCCGGCTGCCGTGATAGTCGCTGGACCCGGTCACCAGGAGCCCCAGCTCCTTCGCCAGCCCCCGCAGCCGCGCACGCGTGTCCGTGTCGTGGTCCATGTGGTCGACCTCGATGCCGTCCAGCCCGGCCGCGGCCATCTCGGCGATCGCGGCCTCCGGCACCGTGCGCCCCCGCTTGCTCGCCCCGGGGTGCGCGAACACCGCGACCCCGCCCGCGCCCTTGATCAGCCGGATCGCCTCGAAGGGGTCGGTCTCGTGCTTCTCCACGAAGGCCCGGCCGCCGTCGGCCAGCCAGTCCTGGGTGAACGCGTCGCCGACGGTCGGCACGACGCCCAGCTCGACGAGTGCGGTCGCCACGTGCGGACGCCCGACGGAGCCGTCACCGGCGATCCGCGCCACCTGCTCCCAGGTCACGGGCACGCCCAGCTCCTGAAGCTTGGCGATCATGCCCCGCGCCCGGGGCACCCGGTCGTCCCGGACCAGCTCGCGCTCGGCGAGCAACCCCGGTTCCTCGGCGTCGAAGAGATACGCCAGCATGTGCATGCTGATGCCGTCGAGCCGGCAGGAGAGCTCCGCTCCGGTGACCAGCGTGAGCCCCTCGGGCAACGCGGCGATCGCCTCGGCGTGCCCGCGGGTGGTGTCGTGATCGGTCAGCGCGACGACGTCCAGCCCGGTCGCGGCGGCCTTCCGCACCAACTCCGCCGGAGCGTCCGTACCGTCGGAAGCGGTGGAGTGGGTGTGCAGATCGATGCGCACGACGCGGACTCCAGACACTGACGGGACGAGCAGGGCTGCTCAAGGATAACCGGATTTTCGACACCCCTGTCACACCCGAACCCAGGAAGCGCCCCCTACAGTCAACGCTGAAGGGGCGCGGGGAACTGCGCGACGAGCCACCGACCCCCGCAGCCGCCCGCACACCCGAAGCCCCGCTCCCTGGGCGCTACGGCTGAAGCAATCGCGGCGACAGAGCCCCACACGGCACCAGCTCCACCTCGGCGCCCGCTTCCCGCAGATCCGCCAGCACCAGCTCGTCGTACATCAACAACCCCGACTGCTCCGGCCACACGACCGCCCACAGCCACATCCCGAGCGCCTCACCGGCGAACACCGCACGATCCTCCGGCGCACCGGACACATGCCACAGCGGCGTCGGACGCCCGGCGGCGAGAACCTTCGCCTGAGCCGGCTTCCCGACGTCCATGTACGGCCCCGGATCCGGACCGTCCATGCCCGCGTACCGCGCGCCGAGTCCGACGCCGAGCTCCTCCGCCACCAGGATCAGCTCACCCATCCCGCCGAGCGGCCCGGGTCCCGTGCAGGCCACGGCCGTGGCGCGGCCACCCGTGCGGTCGTCCCCCGCGCAGGCCACGCCCGTGAACAGCCAGCCGACGGGCAGCGGCCAGGGCATCCACACCGGCACCCGGGTGCGGTGCACCACGACGTTGAGGGCGTCGACGCTGGGCGGTATCACGGGCTGCACCGGGTGGACGGTGCCGTGCACATCACACTGCCACGAGTCGGAGAAGAGGCCGGGAGCCCTGACCCGGCCACCGCACTTCGGGCAACTGGGTTCGCCCCTCATAGGGCCCCACGGTCCTACCCCCGCCCCGTCGCGTCAAGGACGATCACCCAACCGGACGGAACCCTTCACCCCCACACCAGGTGTAGCTTGCATTAATTAGCCTATCTAACTTAGTGTGTGTATATACCAACTACTTTCGTTCGGGAAAGGGAGCAAGCAATGGACCCCTTCGACGCCGGAGCGGGCGGCCTCCTGAAGCAGCCCAAGTCCGTGTGGGCGACCGCCGGGGCGTCGGTCGTCGCCTTCATGGGCATCGGACTCGTCGACCCGATCCTGCCGTCCATCGCCCAGGGTCTGCACGCCACGGCCAGCCAGGTCTCCCTGCTCTTCACCTCGTACTTCCTGATCACCGCCGTCGCGATGCTGGTGACGGGCTTCGTCTCCAGCCGGATCGGCGGCCGCAGGACACTGCTGCTCGGCCTCGCGTTCGTCGTCGTGTTCGCCGGGCTCGCGGGCACCTCCGGATCCGTCGGCGAACTGGTCGGCTTCCGGGCCGGCTGGGGCCTCGGCAACGCGCTGTTCGTCTCGACGGCCCTCGCGGTCATCGTCGGCGCGGCGGCCGGTGGAAGCGCGGCGGCGATCCTGCTGTACGAGTCGGCCCTCGGCCTCGGCATGGCGTGCGGTCCGCTGCTGGGCGCCCTGCTCGGCGACGCCAGCTGGCGCTACCCGTTCTTCGGCACGGCGTTCCTGATGGCGGTCGGCTTCCTGTGCATCGCCGTGTTCCTGAAGGAGCAGCCGAAGCCGGCCCGCAGGACCTCGCTCCTGGACCCGGTCAAGGCGCTGGGCCACGGCGGCCTCGCCTCGGCGGCGGCCTCGGCGTTCTTCTACAACTACACGTTCTTCACCGTGCTGGCCTTCACCCCGTTCGTGCTGAACATGAGCCCGTACCGGTCGGGGGCGGTGTTCTTCGCCTGGGGCGTGCTGCTCGCCGTCTTCTCGGTGATCGTGGCGCCGCGGCTCCAGAAGCGGTTCGGCTCGCTGAAGGTGCTCGGCGGTTCGCTGGTGCTGCTCGCGGCCGACGTGCTCGTGCTCGGCTACGGCGACCACACGACGGCCGTGGTCTGCACGATCCTCTCCGGCGCCTTCATCGGTGTGAACAACACCGTCTACACCGAGCTGGCCCTCGGCGTCTCGGACGCGCCCCGGCCGGTGGCGAGCGCGGGCTACAACTTCGTGCGCTGGTTCGCGGCGGCGGCCGCCCCGTACTTCGCGCCGAAGATCGAGGAGTGGACCGACCTCCACATCCCGTTCGTGGTGGCGGCGGCCACCGCCGTCGTGGGCGCGCTCGTGGTCGTCGTACGGCGCAAGGCGCTCACCCACGAAGCGGAGGAGCCGGAGACGAAGCACGCGACCGAGGACGGGGTCACCGTCTTCGCCAACTGAGCTTTCATGGCCACAGGTTGGTGAGCTTCCTCACTCCAGCGGGACGGACTTCCGGGACGGATCCCGGAGGTCCGTCCCCTGGTTCAGCCACCTCTCCTGGAGCGCCTGGGCGCCGTGCACGCGCTTCCAGGCGGCCTCGTTGGGGGTCATCGGCAGCAGCGGCAGGAACCGCACCGGGTCGAGGGGCTCGTCGAGCTCCAGGTCCTCGACCAGACCGCCCGGCTCGGCGACCAGGACCGAGGTGAAGGGGGCGCCGGGCCACAGCGGTTCGCCGACGTCGAGCGACGCCCCAGGAGCCACGACCAGGCCCTCCACCTGCGGTGACGCGGCGAGCACGGCGAGCGGGCGGAGCGCCTTGTCGGTGTCGGCCAGCCCGGCACGCACGGAGAGGACCAGCTCGGCGCGCGGACCCTTGACCGGGTCGGCGACCACCGTCGTGGGGTCCGTCATGGGGTGCGCGGACATGCCGAGCGTGGCGTAGCGGACGATCTCCCCCTCCTGGAAGCGGAGCACCTCGATGCGGTCCGTGCCCAGGAAGGTGACCGCCGCGCGCCCGTCCGGTTCGCCCAGCGCGGTACGCAACCGGGCCTCGACCAGAGGAAGAACATTTGCCATGCGGCGAGCATAGAACTCGTCAGTAGCGGGCAAACAAGGGCCTTGACACGTCGGGCGGCTGATACTCTTGCCCGGTGGTTCGGGGCAGCACGCAGAAGCGTCGCGATCAAGCCCCGACGCCGAAGGAACTCCCTTACGAGGGACCGGCCGGAGGAGGTGGGACTGCAATGGACCGAAGTCGACCGTGCAGTAGCACCACGCTCTTCCCGCCGCTGACGTAGCTGTTCTGGCTCTGGCTGGTCGCCACCTCTCGCACTCGCTCCACGCGGAAGAGCGCTTCGTTTCGCTTTGCCTGATCTGCCTCAGTAGCTGAATCAGTAACGAGACTCGCCACCGCGACGGTGCGGTGCTCCCCGCTTTGTGGACGTGCCAAACATCATCAGTCCCAACGTCCTCATTCCGGGTAGTTCCACCTGTCGGGTCCGGCGCCTTTCGTTGCCTGTCGCGAAGGAGCCCGCCATGTCGATGATCCGCGACCTGCGCGCCGTCGTCCGTCCGTCCCGCGTGTCGCTGCGCAAGGAGGGCGGGACGTACGACGCCACCCGTAGCCCCGCGACGGCCTCCGCCGTCGTCGACTGCGCCATCTACCGGGACGGCCGCCGCATCCAGACCGAGAACCCGCTCACGCCGCACGAGGCGGTGCGCCTGGTGCGCCGCGACGGCGGCTTCGTGTGGATCGGCCTGCACGAGCCGACCGAAGCCGAATTCTCCGGCATCGCCAGTGAGTTCGGGCTGCACCCGCTGGCCGTGGAGGACGCCGTCCAGGCCCACCAGCGGCCCAAGCTGGAGCGCTACGACGACTCCCTCTTCACGGTCTTCAAGACCATCCACTACGTCGAGCACGACCAGCTCGACGCCAACAGCGAGGTCGTCGAGTCCGGTGAGGTCATGTGCTTCACCGGGCGGGACTTCTTCATCACCGTCCGGCACGGCGGGCAGGGATCCCTGCGGGCCCTCAGGCACCGCCTCCAGGACGACCCCGAGCTGCTGGCCAAGGGCCCCTCGGCCGTGCTGCACGCCATCGCCGACCACGTCGTCGACGGCTACATCGCGGTCGCCGACGCCGTGCAGGACGACATCGACGAGGTCGAGACCGAGGTGTTCTCACCGGGGCGCAAGGGATCCCCGCGCGGCTCGGACGCCGGCCGGATCTACCAACTCAAGCGCGAGGTGCTGGAGTTCAAGCGGGCCGTGTCGCCGCTGCTGCGGCCCATGCAGCTGCTGAGCGAGCGGCCGATGCGGCTCATCGACCCGGACATCCAGAAGTACTTCCGGGACGTCGCCGACCACCTGGCCCGGGTCCAGGAGCAGGTCCTCGGCTTCGACGAGCTGCTCAACTCCATCCTCCAGGCCAACCTCGCGCAGGCGTCCGTGGCGCAGAACGAGGACATGCGGAAGATCACCTCA
>NZ_WWIQ01000044.1:123583-174571 GCF_009862985.1 Streptomyces sp. SID5464
CACTGGCGCTACGGCTACCCGGTGATCATGGGCATCACCGTGGTCATCTGCCTGGGCATCCACCGCACATTGAAGCGGAACGGGTGGCTGTGAACGGCGTGGATAGGCTGGGGGGCATGACAAGCGAGCTGCTCGGCCAGGCCCTCGTCGAGGAGGCCACGAAGAAGTCCGGCCTCGTCTGGGTCCAGGGCCCCGACGGCCCGGCGCGTGCGCTGTGGCACGTGTGGCACGAGGGTGCCGCGTGCCTGGTCGGCGACGGTCCCGGCGAGCAGCCGCTGCCGGGCCTGGCCGACGGGGCCGAGGCCCGGGTGACGGTCCGCAGCAAGGACAAGGGGGGCCGGCTGGTCTCCTGGACGGCCCGGGTCACCCAGCTCGCCCCGGGCTCCGAGGCGTGGGACGCGGCCGTCGCCGAGCTCAAGGGCAAGCGGCTGAACGCGCCCGACGGCGAGGCCATGACGGACCGCTGGGCCCGCGAGTGCCGGGTGCTGCGCCTGGAGCCGACCGGGGCGACGTCGCCGCTGCCCGACGACTCCCTGTCCGAGCCGCCGCTGCCGACTCCGGCGATCACCCGCCGGCCGATTCCGGCGGGCCTGCCCCGCCTGCTGCTGAGGAAGCGCAAACGCAGCTGACCGGCTACGACGTCGGCAGCTGCCTGCCGTAGTCCACCGTCTCGTTCTTCTCCGGCTCCCTCAGGGAGAAGTCCTGCCCCCAGGCGGAGAACGTGAGGGTACCCGCCCCACCGGCCCGCTCCAGGCGTAGCGGATACGGCTTGCCCTCCAGGGACACCTCCAGGGTGCCGCCGGAGCCCTTGCCGCCCGAGATGCGGATGGTGCGGATGCCCGCCTGCTCGTCGTGGCCGTCCGTCGCGAGCTTGCCGTGCAGGGTCAGCAGACCGTCGAGGAGGACACCCTTGTCCGTGAAACCGCTGAACTTCTGGTACGAAGGGTCGCCCTGGGGCACCTTCACGAACTTGCCGCCGAGCTTGGACGCCGCGGCGGCGTCCGCCTTGCCGCCCTCGCCCTGGCCCGCGCCATGACTCCAGAACTCCGCGTCGGCCTTGACGAAGAGCTGCTCGCCGACGCGCAGCAGCCGGAAGGTCGTCCCCTTGGTGGTGACCGACCCTTCGCCGCCGTCGTCCTTCAGTCGCATGTCGAGCGCGTACGTGCGCCCGCCGCTGACGACGCTGCCGTGCACCCGGACCGCCCCGGCGGACTCGGCCGCCGCACGGGTCTTGGCCTGGATCTTCTCGGCGGGCAGTCTGCCGACCCCGTTGGTGCCCTCGTTCGGGTCCTCCGCGCAGCCCGTGAGCACCGTTCCGGTCACGGCCAGTACGCACATCGCGCTCGCGAGTGCGGCACTGTGCTTGCGGCCCTGGCGAATCGGAGTCACAGGTGGGGCTGCCTCTCTGACGGGAGACCTGAACGGCGTACCGCAGGGTACCGGGGACGTGCGGGCAGGTCGGAGCCAGTCCGTCCGGACGGCCCGCCGACGCGCCCCCGATCAGGACGGGCTAGCCTGAAGCCCACCCGAGCGGGCAATTCGGAAAAGACAGGCACACAGACCGGCACACAGTCAGACACCACGGAACACCCCGCACGAAAAGGAGCCGCGGCCATGGCAGCGGGCGCCCCCCGGATCTTCGTATCGCACCTCTCCGGTGTCGCCGTCTTCGACCCCGCCGGCGACCAGGTGGGGCGTGTCCGCGATCTGGTCGTCATGCTGCGGGTGGCACAGCGACCGCCGAGGCTGCTCGGCCTCGTCGTCGAACTCGCCACCCGCCGCCGCATCTTCCTGCCGATGACCCGGGTCACCGCCATCCAGTCCGGACAGGTCATCACCACCGGCGTGCTCAACGTCCGGCGCTTCGAGCAGCGGCCCACCGAGCGGCTGGTCTTCGGGGAACTGCTGGACCGGCGCGTCGTCCTCACCGAGACCGGCGAGGAGGTCACCGTCCTCGATCTGTCGGTGCATCAGCTGCCGGCCCGCCGGGAGTGGGAGATCGACCGGGTCTTCGTCCGCAAGGGCAGGAAGGGCAGTGCCTTCCGGCGCGCCAAGGGCGAGGCGCTGACCGTCGAGTGGACCGCCGTCTCCGGCTTCTCCCTGGAGGAGCAGGGGCAGGGCGCCGAGAACCTGCTCGCCACGTTCGAGCAGCTGCGCCCCGCCGACCTGGCCAACGTCCTGCACCACCTCTCCCCCAAGCGCCGGGCCGAGGTCGCCGCCGCCCTCGACGACGACCGGCTGGCCGACGTGCTGGAGGAGCTCCCGGAGGACGACCAGATCGAGATCCTCGGCAAGCTGAAGGAGGAGCGCGCCGCCGACGTCCTGGAGGCCATGGACCCCGACGACGCGGCGGACCTGCTGGGCGAGCTGCCGACGGACGAGCAGGAGCGGCTGCTGAGCCTGATGCAGCCCGGCGACGCGGCCGACATGCGGCGCCTGATGTCGTACGAGGACCGCACGGCGGGCGGTCTGATGACCACCGAGCCGATCGTGCTGCGACCGGACGCCACCGTCGCCGACGCCCTCGCCCGCGTCCGCAACCCCGACCTCTCCCCCGCCCTGGCCGCCCAGGTCTACGTCTGCCGGCCACCGGACGAGACACCGACCGGCAAGTACCTCGGCACGGTCCACTTCCAGCGGCTGCTGCGCGAGCCACCGCCCTCCCTGGTCAGCTCGATCGTGGACAGCGACCTGCAACCGCTCGACCCCGACGCGGACCTGCCCGCCATCGCCGGGTTCTTCGCCACGTACGACATGGTCGCGGCGCCCGTGGTGGACGAGGCCGGCTCGCTGCTGGGCGCGGTGACCGTGGACGACGTACTCGACCACATGCTCCCGGAGGACTGGCGGGAGACGGAGTTCCACCTGGCCGAGGAGGAGGTGGCGACCGATGGTTCCTGAGCGCGAGACCCTGCGCGAGCGCACTCCGTCCGGTTCCACGGCCGCGGGCCGGCCGCGCACCGCCCGCCTCGACCAGCCGGGCGTGCCCAAGCGCCGGATCCTGCCCGAGTACGACCCGGAGGCCTTCGGGCGGTTGTCGGAACGCATCGCGCGCTTCCTCGGCACCGGACGGTTCCTGGTCTGGATGACGGCCGTCATCATCCTGTGGGTGGCCTGGAACAGCCTCGCCCCGCGCGACCTGCGCTTCGACGAGTACCCGTTCATCTTCCTGACCCTGATGCTGTCGCTCCAGGCCTCCTACGCCGCGCCGCTGATCCTGCTCGCGCAGAACCGGCAGGACGACCGCGACCGGGTCAACCTGGAGCAGGACCGCAAGCAGAACGAGCGGTCGATCGCGGACACCGAGTACCTGACCCGCGAGGTCGCCGCCCTGCGCATCGGCCTCGGCGAGGTCGCCACCCGCGACTGGATCCGCTCGGAACTCCAGGACGTGGTCAAGGAACTGGA
This sequence comes from Streptomyces sp. SID5464, assembly GCF_009862985.1. Classification (NCBI taxonomy): domain Bacteria; kingdom Bacillati; phylum Actinomycetota; class Actinomycetes; order Kitasatosporales; family Streptomycetaceae; genus Streptomyces; species Streptomyces sp. SID5464. The sequence continues at coordinate 126,992 of NZ_WWIQ01000044.1, forward strand.
GGAGCGGCACGACGGCCACCGTCACGACCCCGTCGTATTCCCGGCGGAACGGTCACGGGGACGTGACGCAGACGACCGCTGAGACGCTTTCCTACGCCCCGGTACGTCGCCGTACCATCGTCCTTATGGCTACGGAAGACGCGGTGCGCGAGGCACTGGCGACGGTGAACGACCCCGAGATCCACAAGCCCATCACCGAACTCGGGATGGTCAAATCCGTGGAGATCGGCGCGGACGGGGCGGTCGCGGTCACGGTGTACCTGACGGTCTCGGGCTGCCCGATGCGGGACACGATCACGCAGCGCGTGACCGAGGCGGTGTCCCGGGTCGAGGGCGTCACCCGCGTCGACGTCACGCTCGACGTGATGAGCGACGAACAGCGCCGCGAGCTGGCGTCCGCCCTGCGCGGCGGCCAGGCCGAGCGCGAGGTGCCCTTCGCCAAGCCGGGCAGCCTGACCCGCGTCTACGCGGTCGCCTCCGGCAAGGGCGGCGTGGGCAAGTCCTCGGTGACGGTGAACCTGGCGGCGGCGATGGCGGCCGACGGCCTCAAGGTCGGTGTCGTCGACGCCGACATCTACGGTCACAGCGTGCCGCGCATGCTGGGCGCCGACGGCCGTCCGACCCAGGTCGAGAACATGATCATGCCGCCGTCGGCGAACGGCGTGAAGGTCATCTCCATCGGCATGTTCACCCCGGGCAACGCCCCGGTCGTCTGGCGCGGCCCGATGCTCCACCGCGCCCTCCAGCAGTTCCTGGCGGACGTGTACTGGGGCGACCTGGACGTCCTCCTGCTGGACCTGCCGCCGGGCACCGGCGACATCGCGATCTCCGTCGCCCAGCTCGTCCCGAACGCCGAGATCCTGGTCGTCACGACCCCGCAGCAGGCCGCCGCCGAGGTCGCCGAGCGCGCCGGCTCCATCGCGGTCCAGACCCACCAGAAGATCGTCGGCGTGGTCGAGAACATGTCCGGCCTGCCCTGCCCGCACTGCGGCGAGATGGTCGACGTCTTCGGCACGGGCGGCGGCCAGGTCGTCGCCGACGGCCTGACCCGCACGACCGGCACGAACGTCCCGGTCCTCGGCAACATCCCCATCGACGTCCGCCTCCGCGAGGGCGGCGACGAGGGCAAGCCGGTGGTCCTGACGGACCCGGACTCCCCTGCGGGCTCGGCCCTGCGGGCGATCGCCGGAAAGCTGGGAGGACGCCAGCGGGGCCTGTCGGGCCTGTCCCTGGGGATCACTCCGCGGAACAAGTTCTAGACCCGCACCCGCACCCGCCCTCAAGCTGTACCCCTACGGCGAAGGGGCGCCGAACCGAACCCGGCGCCCCACAACTCACGCGTAGGCGGCGATGTCCTTGACCGCGGCGAAGCCGAGCCCGTACGCACTCATGCCCCTGCCGTACGCCCCGACGTGAACCCCGGCCGCGGTGGAACCGGCGAGCACCCACCCGAACTCGGACTCCCGGTAGTGGAACGCCGTCGGCACCCCGTCCACCGGAAGCGACAACGTCGACCAGTCGGCACCGTCCAGGTCGTCCGCCAGCACCCACGCCGTCTCCGTCTGCTGCTCCAGCCAGTCGTCCCGCAGGGAGTGGTCCATCTGCCCGGGCCAGGTGAAGGACAGCAGCCCCACACCCGCGAGCCACGCCGCCGAGGACACCGACGTCGCCTCCAGCAGCCCCGTGCCGTCCGCACTGCGCCGTGAGGGACTCGCCGCCACGGTCACCACGACCGCGAACTTCTCCTTGGCTTCCTGATCGCCCCCGGCGGCATGCTCGTTGCGCACCGTGGGCTCGTCGCCGTGGCCGATCGACCCGTGTTCCACGGCTCCGTCGGCCGTCGTACCGACCTGCATCAGCCAGCGCGGCCCCGTGAACGCCTCGTCGAGGCCGTACCACGGGAAGGGCGCGCGCAGGTAGCCGTCGACCGTGCGCCAAGCGGAGGGGGCCTGTTGTCCGCCCTCCGCGGCCGGCGCCTGTGCGACTGCCCGACTCGTCGTCTCCATATGCCCGGACGCCTCCTCGCTCTCGTCGGGCCGGAACGGCCCGCCCCCCTTCGGGCGGCGTTGCTGGTCCAGTACGGCCCGCCCATCAACTCGGCAGCATAGCCACACCGCCGCGAGCAGCAGGGAAACCGCCCGGCGCGTGGGCCGCACGGGCGCCTGGTTCAGGCCGTACGCAGCCCGACCGGAGTATGAAACGCGTCACGCGCGCCGGGGAGCGTGCGCCCCGGTGTGTCGCCTCAGGTGGCGTCCGCGTCGAAGGGCGGCCGGTCGTCCCGGTCAGGGATCTCGGGCTTCTTCGTCATGTCGATACGGCCGCCGGAGGAGCCTGCGGACGACGAGGAGGACGTGTCGGAGTCACGGCCGTGGACGGCGTCGGTGACCTCGGCCATCTCCTTCTTCAGGTCGAAGCCGTTGCGGATCTCCTTGAGCCCCAGGTCCTCGTTGTCCAGCTGCTTGCGGATGAACGTCTTGGGGTTGAGGTCCTCGAACTCGAAGTCCTTGAACTCCGGGCCCAGTTCCTCCCGGATGTCGTTCTTGGCGCTCTCCGAGAACTCACGGATCTTCCGGATCGTGCGCGTCACGTCCTGGATGACCTTCGGGAGCTTGTCCGGACCGAAGACGAGCACGGCGAGGACGATGAGCGTCACCAGCTCGAGCGGTCCTATGTCATTGAACACCTGAAGCTCCTTGCGATGTCCTCGGTCCTCGGCCCTCGGTGGTCATGCGGGTCTTGCCGTGGTCCGGGCCGGATCCACGGTACCCGGCGATCCTGTCCGACCGGTACCGTCCCGAGACCTCCGAGTGCGGGGAGTGGGAGCGCTTTCCCGAATGTTTGCCTTCTTCGTCCCTGTTCGTGCCGGACATCACGACTCAGCTTTCGCCGGAGGACCCGAGGACGAGCGACACCGTCCGCTCCTTGCCGGCGCGCTCCACGGTCAGCTCCAGCCGGTCGCCGGGACGGCGGGCACGGGTCTTGACGATCAGTTCCTCGCCGGAGTGGACGCGCTGCCCGTCGACCTCGGTGATGACGTCACCCGCCTTGATCCCGGCCTTGGCGCCCGGACCGCCCACGGTCACCGGCGGTCCGCCCTCACTGCCCTCGGCGGCGACGCGGGCGCCGTCGCCCGTGTAGTCCATGTCGAGGGTGATGCCGATCACCGGGTGGGTCGCCTTCCCGGTGTTGATCAGTTCCTCGGCGACGCGCTTGCCCTGGTTGATGGGTATGGCGAAGCCGAGGCCTATCGAGCCGGCCTGGCCGCCGTCCAGCTCGGAGCCGCTGTCCGCCGACCGGATGGCCGAGTTGATGCCGATGACCCGGGCCTTGGCGTCGAGCAGGGGCCCGCCGGAGTTGCCCGGGTTGATGGGGGCGTCGGTCTGGAGCGCGTCGACGTACGACACGTCGCTGCCGTCGCCCTTCTCGCCGCCCGCCGTGATGGGCCGCTGCTTGGCGCTGATGATGCCGGAGGTGACGGTGCCGGCCAGGTCGAAGGGCGCGCCGATGGCCACGACCGGGTCGCCGACCTGCACGTTGTCCGAGTTGCCGAGGGGCAGCGGGGTGAGTCCGCGCACGCCCTTCACCTTCACGACGGCGAGGTCGTAGCCGCTGTCCCGGCCGACGAGCTCGGCCTCGGCGGTCTCGCCGCCGTTGAAGGTCACCGTGATATCGCCGGCGGATCCGGCGGCCCGCACGACGTGGTTGTTGGTGAGGATGTGCCCCCGGGTGTCGAGCACGAAGCCGGTGCCCGTGCCCTGCTCGCCGGAGCCGCTCACATGCAGCGTGACCACGCTGGGCAGGGACCGCCCGGCGATCCCCGCCACACTGTCCGCGTCCCGCCCGGCGGGTTCCTTCCCGGCCTGTGGCAGCTCGACGGTCCCGATGCCGCCGTTCCGCTCCAGATATGTCCCTATGCCGCCGCCGATGCCCCCGGACACGAGCGCGAGCAGCACGGCACCACCGACCAGCGCCATCCGGCCCCGCCGGCGCCTCTGCTGCGTGCTGAGCACTCCGGCCCCGTTCTGCTGGAGAGGGCCGTGGCCGCCCGGGGGCACGGGGGCCGCCCAGGGGTCGTAGCGCTGCCAGGGGTCGGCGGCAGGTGCGGGGGCGCTGGGGGGCGGGAAGGGCGCGGTGGGCCCGGGGATGCCGGGAGAGACCGCCGGTGTCCCCTGCGGCGGCGGAACGGGCGTGCCGGGCACGGTCGGCCGGTCCGCCGTCATCACGCCGTGCGCCGGCGTCGCCGGATGCTGCACCGGCGGCGCGGGCGCCCAGGGGCCGGGTTCACCGTAGGGCGGTGTGCTGTACGGGTCGGGGTCGTGCAGGGGCTTGGGGGCGCCCTCGACCGGCCCGGCGGAGGTGGCGTCCCGGGCCTCCACGGCGCTGCCTGCTTCCACGGCGCTGCCGGTCTCCGCAGCACTCCCGGTCTCCGCCGTACTCCCGGCCTCCGCGGCGCTCCCCGCAGGCCCGCCCTGGGGCGGCACGGCGGGCGTGGCGGGAACGCCGTCCTCGGCATGCCCACCGGGCACCCCGGCGGGCGCACCGTCGGCCGGTACAGCCTCGGGGCGCCTCAACTCGAAGTCGCCACCGCCCGCGTCCTGCCGCACGGCAGGACGCGCCAGCTCGAAGTCACCGTCGGTGCCGGCCGAGTCCGCCGACGCCTGCCCCGTACTCTCCGGCTCCCCCGAAAGGCCCTGCGGCCGAGGACGGCTCCACCACTTGGCCTTCGTGGGCTTCCCCTCGTTCATGCTCTCCCCACAGCCGCGGCACGGCTCGACGGCGGTAGCCGCAGTTCGTCGAATCGGCGCCACGGCCACGCCTCGGCCGCGGGCGCCACCCCCGGATTCAATCAGGTTCGCTCGCCGCCGTGCAGCGGCCGGTCAGCGAGCCGTGCGGGAGGAGGCGGGAGAGGAGGGGGACGAGGTCGTGTCCGGGAGGGGCACGGCGAGCAGGGGCGCCGCGATCTCGGGGACCGTCGACCACGAGGTGAGGACGGCCGGCGGGGCGGCCTCGAGCGGACGTATCAGCGGGGACACCGCGGCGGCTCCGGCCATCACCGGGGCGGCCAGCGCGTGGACGGCGTGCTGCCCCGCGGCGGAGTGCGGCACACCCGGCAGCAGCGGCGCGGACACCTCGGTCGGGGCGACCGGGGTGTTGCCGAGCACACTCTGGCCGTGCACCTGCCCGAGCAGCGGCCCCGTACCGCGGCGCCGCTGGGATTCGGGCTGCGTCGCGGCGCCCGTGCCCTGCGTGCGCATGGGCGTCACGTTGCTTCCCGCGCCGGCACCGCCGCGGGCCTCCGCGTCGGTCGGAGTGCCGGCGGTGACGCCGCCGAGCGCGATCGCGGCCAGCGACACGGCTCCGGCGGCCGCGAAGGCGAACCGCAGTCGCGAGGAAGATCTGTCGGGCTCATGCCGCCCGACGTCGTGGATCCGGAAGCCCCGGCTGCCCGGAGGAAGGCCGCGGCCGTCGGACGGCAGGCCCCGCCCGCCCGCGGGGAGCCTCTGACTCCCAGCGGAGGACGGCAGCACGGGGACGTGCGGCCGGGCCGGGACGTACCCGAACTCGAACCGGTCGCCGCGCTTGGCTCCGAAGGCTCCGGATGATCCGAACCGCCCGGACAGTCCGCCGGGCAGCCCTCCCCCGCCCGGCGGTGTGGCATCACCGTCCGGGCCGCCGCCCGCGGGTAGTCCCTGCAGGCGGGCCAGGAAGCTCTCGGAGGGGGGCGGCGGGGCCGCCTCCGCGAAGACGTTCTTCAGCCGGCGCTGGGCGTCCACTTCCGCCTTGCACTTCGGGCAGGTGGCCACATGCGCCAGTACACGCTCACGCGCGTCATGACCGAGCTCTCCGTCCACCAGGGCGGAGAGTCGGTCTCCCAGGTGCTGCTCTGCGAGGTGTCCCTCGGAAGCTTTCGGCCGTGATCCGCTCACGCGCTCGCGCCCCCTCCTCCCAGTGCGGGAACACGGGGCACGAAGGAGCGGCGCTCGGCGCGCGCCTCCGGGGAGCGGTGCGCGAGGGCCTTGCGCAGCTGGGAACGGCCCCGGTGGATCCGCGAACGGACCGTGCCGAGCTTGACGCCGAGGGTCGCGGCGATCTCCTCGTACGACAGTCCTTCGATGTCGCACAGGACGACCGCGGCGCGGAACTCGGGGGCGAGGGTGTCGAGGGCCTGCTGGACGTCCGCGTCGAAGTGCGCGTCGTTGAAGACCTGCTGCGGCGTGGGCTCCTTGCTGGGCAGCCGCTCGGCCGCGTCCTCGCCGAGCGCGTCGAAGCGGATGCGCTGCTTGCGGCGGACCATGTCCAGGAACAGGTTCGTCGTGATGCGGTGCAGCCAGCCCTCGAAGGTGCCCGGCGTGTACGTCGACAGGGAACGGAAGACACGGACGAAGACCTCCTGCGTGAGGTCCTCGGCGTCGTGCTGGTTGCCGGTCAGGCGGTAAGCGAGCCGGTAGACCCGGCCGCTGTGTGTGCTGACGATCTCCTCCCACGTGGGCGGAGTCCACGCCTGCCCGTCCGCGTCGGTGGTGAAGGTCGCGGTCTGGGCGAAGTCAGCGGCGTGGCTGTGGTCAGCGGTGTCGTTCACGGATGTCGGCCTGCCCGCCGATGTGAAGAAGCGCCGGAGCACTCCTCCCCTATCCACAGGCGCAGCCGCACCTCCCCTGTCAGCTCTGGTGGTGTCCAGTGGAGCCCCTACCATAGCCACCTCGCCCGTTAGGACCGGATAAGCGGTTTTACGAGAATTTGATCTGTGCTGATACGCCTCGTACTGCTGCGTCGGCACTTGCTCGGCGCCTCGATCCACTGCCTGCCCCCCGTCACGACCCGCGCCACTCGCTCATCCCTCTAAACGACCGGTCCCATCTGCGGGTTCCCGGGCCCAACGGATACAGTCACGCCCAGGCATTCACGGGGACAGGAGAGGGTCATTACCGGCAACCGGCAGACGAGCTGGGCGTTCGCCGACGCCTATGTCGCCGAGGACGAAGCGCTGCACTGGGCCCGCGACCGGGCCCGTGAGGCGGGGCTGCGCTCGGTGACGCCCGGCACGGGCGCCGCGCTGCGGTTGCTGGCCGCGTCCGTCGACGCGAAGGCCGTCGCGGAGATCGGGACCGGCTGCGGCGTCTCGGGGATCCACCTCCTGCACGGTATGCGCCCCGACGGTGTTCTGACCACCGTGGATCCCGAGCCGGAGCACCAGCAGTTCGCGCGCCAGGCCTTCCGCGCCTCCGGCTTCGCCAGCAACCGGGCCCGCTTCATCCCGGGCCGCGCCCTGGACGTACTGCCCCGCCTCGCGGACGCCGGCTACGACCTGGTCTTCTGCGACGGCGATCGCCTGGAGGTCATGGACTACCTCGCTGAATCGTTGCGGCTGCTGCGCCCCGGCGGGCTGGTCGTCTTCGAGGGCGCTTTCGCCAACGGCCGGACGGTCGACTCCGGTCCCCAGCCCACCGAGGTGCTGCGGCTGCGGGAACTGCTGCGCGCGGTGCGCGAGAGCCAGGAGCTGGTGCCGTCCCTGCTGCCGGTGGGCGACGGGCTGCTGTGCGCGGTGAAACGGTAGCCGGACCGCACGTTAGTGGAGCGGAAGCCGGGGCATGCGAGAACCATCGGTTGAGAAAACAGCCGCCCCGGCACCTCATGTGATGCCGGGGCAGCTGAAAGGGTATGGTCGCTTGCGCGTCAGCCGACGACCTTCTTGAGGGCGTCGCCCAGGGCGTCGGCCTCGTCCGGGGTCAGCTCGACGACGAGCCGACCGCCGCCTTCGAGCGGAACGCGCATGACGATGCCCCGCCCCTCCTTGGTCACCTCGAGCGGGCCATCACCCGTTCGCGGCTTCATGGCCGCCATGCTCGTTCCCCTTCCTGAAACCCAGCTCATCGTCAAAGCCGACGGCCCCCTGAGAAGGGCACAGTGCGGTCCTTGAGACAGGACACGCGACACCGGCATCGAACACATTGCTTCCAAGCCATTATCCCGCATCTCAGGACCCGATGACCAACATCAGTCGGCATCGCTTGGGCAACGCACGCGAGCAAAACCACTCAATTCGGCGATGTGACTGCGATACTCCGCCACCACACCCACATCCGCGGAACGGATCCGGACGAGAATTCTTTGACGCAGGTCACACGTCCGGTCCGGTCGACCGTCGGCGATCTCCGTCATGCTGTCCTCAGACCCGGGACGTACCGGCCGGTACGTCCCCGCGCAGCGACACGGAGGGGATACTCCATGGCCGACACCGTGCTCTACGAGGTGAGCGACGGACTCGCGACGATCACGCTGAACCGCCCGGAGGCGATGAACGCGCTGAACGTGGCGGCCAAGGTCGCCCTGCGGGACGCGGTCCGGTCCGCGGCGGACGACACCGCCGTACGGGCGGTGCTGCTGACGGCCGCCGGGGACCGGGCGTTCTGCGTCGGGCAGGACCTCAAGGAGCACATCGGGCTGCTGGTCCAGGACCGGGAGACCGGTTCACGGCAGACCATGAGCACGGTGCGGGAGCACTACAACCCGATCGTGCGGACGCTGGCCGAGGCCGCGAAGCCGGTCGTCGCCGCCGTGAACGGGGTGGCGGCCGGGGCGGGATTCGGCTTCGCACTCGCGGCGGACTACCGGATCGTGGCGGACACGGCCGCGTTCAACACCTCGTTCGCCGGGGTGGCGCTGACCGCCGACTCGGGGATCTCCTGGACACTGCCGCGGGTGATCGGCCCCGGCAGGGCGGCTGACCTGCTGCTCTTCCCGAGGAGCATCAGCGCGCAGGAGGCGTACGAGCTCGGCATCGCCAACCGGCTGGTGCCGGCCGGCGAGCTGCGCGCGGAGGCCGAGAAGGTGGCGCGGGCGCTGGCCGAGGGGCCGACGGTGGCGTACGCGGCGCTGAAGGAGTCGATGGCCTACGGGCTGACGCACTCCCTGGAGGAGACGCTGGAGAAGGAGGACGAGCTCCAGACCCGGGCGGGCTCCTCCGAGGACCACGCGATCGCGGTGCAGGCCTTCGTCAACAAGGAGAAGCCCCGGTATCTGGGGCGCTGACCGGGCTGCCGACCTGCCGCGGGCAAGTCATGCGCCACGCGCGACGCAGGCCTGGAGGTGGTCGTCGACCAGTCCGCAGGCCTGCATCAGCGCGTACGCCGTCGTCGGGCCGACGAAGCGCAGGCCCCGCTTCTTCAGTGCCTTGGACAGGGCCGTCGACTCGGGTGTGACGGCCGGGACGTCGGAGAGCGCCTTCGGGACCGGGCGGGTGCCCGGCTCGGGGGCGTGCGACCAGATCAGCTCGTCCAGTTCGCCCGGGGCCCACCCGGCCAGCACGCGCGCGTTGGCGAGCGTCGCGTCGATCTTGGCGCGGTTGCGGATGATGCCGGCGTCGGCGAGGAGGCGCTCGCGGTCCTCGTCGGTGAAGCCGGCCACCGCGGCGATCTTGAAGTCGGCGAAGGCGGCGCGGAAGCCGGGGCGGCGACGCAGGATCGTGATCCAGGACAGGCCGGACTGGAAGGCCTCCAGGCTGAGGCGCTCGTAGAGCGCGTCGTCGCCGTGGACCGGGCGGCCCCACTCCTCGTCGTGGTACGTCACGTACTCCGGGGCGGACAGGGCCCAGGGGCAGCGCAGCGCGCCGTCCGGGCCGGCGAGGGCGGCGCCGTCGCTCATGGCCGGTCCTCCTGGCGCGGGGCCGGCTTGTCCATGGACACGCGGTGCTCCGTGGAGGTGTGGTTCTCCCCGGACATCGGGCCGTGGGTGGCGGCTGTTCTGGCACCCGCCAGGGCCGACTCCAGGTCGGCGATGCGGGCGTCGCGCTCGGCGAGCTCGGCGCCCAGGCGGCTGAGGGCGTCGTCCACGTCCGCCATGCGGTAGCCGCGGGCGGCGAGCGGGAAACGCAGGCCCTCCACGTCGGCACGGTCGACCGGGCGGTCCGGGGGCAGCGGGTCCCGCAGCCGCTCGGGGGCGGCCTCGGGCAGCGGGCCGTTCTCGCCGCCGCCCACCACGGCGAGGGTCACCGCGGCGACCACGACGGCTAGCGCGACGACCAGGAACAGGAACATAACCATCGCGGAGCCCCCACGGTCGGATCTGTCGGTGTCTTCGGACACGGATGGTGTCAGGCTCCGATCGTGCCATGCGAGTCCGACAGTTAGGGTCGCAGGCGGCGGAAGACGGGGACGTACCAGGAAAGGTCACAGCGGATGCTCAGGCTGGGCAGGCGGGAATTCGGGCCGCACGAACCGGTGATCATGGCGATCGTGAACCGGACCCCGGACTCCTTCTACGACCGGGGCGCGACGTTCCGCGACGAGCCGGCCCTCGCGCGCGTGGAGCAGGCGGTGGCCGAGGGAGCCGCGATCATCGACATCGGCGGCGTCAAGGCCGGGCCGGGCGAGGAGGTCACGGCCGCGGAGGAGGCCCGGCGGACGGTCGGGTTCGTCGCGGAGGTGCGGCGGCGGTTCCCGGAGGTGGTCATCAGCGTGGACACCTGGCGGGCCGAGGTCGGCGAGGCCGTGTGCGAGGCCGGGGCGGACCTGCTGAACGACGCGTGGGGCGGGGTGGATCCGGGGCTCGCCGAGGTCGCCGCGCGGTACCGGGTGGGGTTGGTGTGTACGCACGCGGGTGGTGCGCAGCCGCGGACCCGGCCGCATCGGGTGGAGTACGACGATGTCATGGCCGACATCCTGGACGTGACGGTCGGGCTGGCGGAACGGGCGCTGGCGCTGGGTGTGCCGAGGGAGTCGATCCTGATCGACCCCGGGCATGACTTCGGGAAGAACACCCGGCACAGCCTGGAGGCGACCCGGCGGCTGGGGGAGATGGTCGCCACGGGGTGGCCGGTGCTGGTGTCTTTGTCCAACAAGGACTTCGTCGGGGAGACGTTGGACCGGCCGGTCAAGGAGCGGGTGATCGGTACGTTGGCGACCACGGCCGTGTCCGCGTGGCTGGGGGCGCAGGTGTACCGGGTGCACGAGGTCGCGGAGACACGGCAGGTGCTGGACATGGTCGGGGCGATCGCGGGGCGCCGGGAGCCCGCTGTCGCCCGGCGTGGGCTGGCCTAGGGCGTCGACCTGAGGTACCAGGGGGCTCCGCCCCCTGGCCCCCCGCTACCGGCCCGCCTCCTTCGACACCAGCGCCACCGCCTCGTCCACGTCGTCCGTCACGTGGAACAGCAGCAGGTCCTTCTCCGCGGCCTTGCCCTGGGCGATGACCGTGCGGCGGAGCCAGTCGACCAGGCCGCCCCAGTACTCGCTGCCGAAGAGGACGATGGGGAAGCGGGTGACCTTCTGGGTCTGGACGAGGGTGAGGGCCTCGAAGAGTTCGTCGAGGGTGCCCAGGCCGCCGGGCAGGACGACGAAGCCCTGGGCGTACTTGACGAACATCATCTTCCGGACGAAGAAGTAGCGGAAGTTGAGGCCGATGTCGACGTACGGGTTCAGGCCCTGCTCGAACGGCAGCTCGATACCGAGGCCGACCGAGATGCCGCTCGCCTCGACGGCGCCCTTGTTGGCCGCTTCCATCGCGCCCGGACCGCCGCCCGTGATGACCGCGAAGCCCGCGTCCACCAGGCCCCGGCCCAGCCGGACGCCCGCGTCGTACTCGGGCGAGTCCGCCGGTGTCCGGGCCGAGCCGAACACGCTGATCGCCGGCGGGAGTTCCGCGAGCGTGCCGAAGCCCTCGATGAACTCCGACTGGATGCGCAGGACGCGCCACGGGTCGGTGTGGACCCAGTCGGAGGGCCCGCCCGCGTCCAGCAGCCGCTGGTCGGTGGTGCTCGCCTGCACCTGGCCCCGCCTGCGGAGGACCGGGCCCAGGCGCTGTTCCTCCGGCGGCTGCTTCTTCCCCTCGGGGTTGCCGGTCGCCATGTGCGCTCCCTCCGTTGTGCCAGTCGTTCCACGCCAGCGTAGATCTACGCGGGTTACGAACGAGGGACGTGAGCATGTCCGCGATGGAGCGCCGTAAACACGATGGCGTCCCGGCCGGTCAGGCCGTCAGCCAGTTCCTCAGGCGCTCCTCGCCGGCGAGGATCTTCGCGATCTCCACGCGCTCGTCCCGCTTGTGCGCCAAGTGGGGGTTGCCCGGGCCGTAGTTGACCGCGGGGACGCCCAGGGCCGAGAAGCGGGACACGTCCGTCCAGCCGTACTTCGGCATCGGGGTGCCGCCCACCGCCTCGATGAACGCCTTCGCCGCGGGGTGGGACAGGCCCGGCATCGCGGCCGAGCTGTGGTCGACCACCTCGAACTCGTCCACGCCGCAGTCCGCGAAGACCTCCCGGACGTGGGCCACGGCCTCCTCGGGGGTGCGGTCGGGCGCGTAGCGGAAGTTGACCGTCACGACGCACTCGTCGGGGATCACGTTGCCGGCGACTCCCCCGGTGATGCCCACCGCGTTCAGGCCCTCGCGGTACTCCAGGCCGTCGATCACCGGCCAGCGGGGCTCGTAGGAGGCCAGGCGGGCGAGGATCGGGGCGGCCGCGTGGATCGCGTTGGAGCCCATCCAGCCGCGCGCCGAGTGGGCCCGCTCCCCGGTGGTCTTCAGCAGCACCCGCAGCGTGCCCTGGCAGCCGCCCTCGACCTGGCCGTCGGACGGCTCCAGCAGGACCGCGAAGTCGCCCGCCAGCCACTCGGGGTGCGCCTCGGAGACGTGCTTGAGGCCGTTGAGCTCCGCGGCGACCTCCTCGTTGTCGTAGAAGACGAAGGTCAGGTCGCGGTTGGGGGCCGGGACCGTGGCCGCGATGCGCAGCTGCACCGCGACGCCCGACTTCATGTCGCACGTGCCGCAGCCCCACAGGACGCCGTCCTCGTCGAGCCGGGAGGGGACGTTGTCCGCGATCGGGACGGTGTCGATGTGACCGGCCAGGATCACCCGCTCCGCGCGGCCCAGGTTCGTCCGGGCCACGACGTTGTTGCCGAACCGCTCGACCGTCAGGTGCGGCAGCGCGCGCAGCGCGGTCTCGATCGCGTCCGCGAGCGGCTTCTCGGTGCCGCTCTCGGAGCGGAAGTCGACGAGCCGGGCGGTGAGCTCCGCGGCGTCCAGCGTGAGGTCAAGGGAGGTGTCGGCCATGCAGTCGACCCTAACGCGCCAGGCCTGTGCGCTCTGTCCACACCTGGCACAAGGCACTCCGTACTCTCCAGTACCTTGTACGGCGTGCCAGAGCCGTCCTCTCCCCCCAAGCGTCGCGGCCGCCTCTTCCGATGCGGGTCCGCGTTCGTGGTCCTGCTCGCGATCGCCGGTTACCTCGTGGTGCAGTACGTCACCGGAGGTACGGGCGGACCGGGCTGCAAAGTCGTCTCCGGCAAGGGCGACGGGGCCTCGTACGAGTTCACGCCCGAGCAAGCGGTGAACGCGGCCACGATCGCCGCCGTGGGCGACGGGCGCGGCCTGCCGGAGCGGGCCGTGACCATCGCGCTGGCGACCGCCCTCCAGGAGTCGGGCCTGCGCAACATCCGCCATGGCGACCGGGACTCGCTCGGCCTGTTCCAGCAGCGGCCCTCGCAGGGCTGGGGCACGCCGAAGGAGATCCTGGACCCGACGTACTCGGCCGGCGAGTTCTACGACCACCTGGTCAAGGTGCCCGGCTACACGCGCCTGCCGCTCACGGTCGCCGCGCAGCGCGTGCAGCGCAGCGGCTTCCCGCAGGCCTACGCCAAGCACGAGCCGGACGCGGCGCTGCTCGCCGCGGCCCTCACCGGGCAGTCCGCGGCCACGCTGACCTGCGAGGGCCGCCCGGCCGCGACCCGGGCGACGGGCCCGGACGGGGTGCGTGCCGCGCTCGTGCGGGACTTCGGGCGCGATGTGCTGGAGCCGGCCGGCGCGGAGGTGGGCCGCTCGTCGGCGGCCACGCCGACGCCGTCCGCGAGCGGTGCGGACGGGGCCGACGGGCGGACCATGAGGCTGCCGGTGACCGCCGACACGAGTTCCGCCGCCGGGCAGAGCCTGGAGCAGCGCGGCTGGCAGTTGGCGCACTGGGCCGTGGCCAACGCCTCCGAGCTGCACATCGCACGCGTCACGTACGCGGGGCGGGAGTGGGTCGCAGGGAACACCGCCAGCGAGTGGCGGGAAGCCGGGGCGAAGGGCACCGCGGGTGCGGAGCGGGACGTGGACGCCGTCCGTATTGTCACGATGCGCTAGATCGAACAGGGAGACGAGCACGCACCCGTGGGGGTTACCCGCGCTGCTCTGCCGCGATGGCGTGCGCAGGTTTTCGCACCCTCACCCGGGAGTCCGTGAAAACCCTTGGGGGCAAAGGGCTGGAAGGATTCGGCGGTCTTTCCGGCAGGGGCCTTTTTGCCCGTTTGTCCGCAGCCGATAATGCGACACATTGCCAACTCTTTACGTTGCGCCGCCGCAACCTTCGGGGGCTTCGAGCGGTAGTCACTGCGTCCGAGCCGGGGCGATCAACAGCCAGTCGATCAACTCCCGGACCCGGTCGGACACTTCAGAACCTCACTGTCCTCTCCCGTCGAAGGAGCACCATGTCCCTCCCCCTGACCCGCCGGATCGCCCGTGCCGCGCTGATCGTCGCTGCGGGGGCGGCTGCCGGGGTCGGTGCGGCCGGCTCCGCCAGTGCGGCCCCCGAGCTGCCGGCCAACCCGAACCTCGGCGGGCTGACCGCCCTGGACGGGGCGAACGTCGGCAACACGGTCGACGGCGCGGCGCAGGACGTCACCAAGTCCGCGGGTGACACCGGCAGCAAGACCGTCAAGAAGGCGGTGCCGGCCGCGGGCAAGATCGGCGGCAAGACGGTCAAGAAGACCACGCCCCTCGCGCAGAAGGCGGCCGGTGACGCGGCGGGCTCCGCCGGGCAGATCGTCGGGGACGCGGCCGGTTCGGCGCAGGGGGGTCTGCCGACGGACTCCCTGACGAAGGGTGGGGTGCCGTCCACGGGGCTGCCGGCGAAGGGCCTGCCGGTCGGCTGACACCGGGCTTCCACCGCCGATGGGGTCCAGGGAGTTTCCCTGGACCCCATCGGTTTGTTCCGCACCGGCCGAACGGCTGATCGCGGCGGCAGCCGCTACGTGCTCAGCCGGTCCACTGCCGCCCGCACCCGCTCGTCCGTCGCCGTCAGGGCCACTCGGACGAACTCGGCGCCCGCCGGGCCGTAGAAGTCGCCGGGGGCGACGAGGATGCCTCGTTCGGCCAGGTGGGCCACCGTGTCCCAGCAGGATTCGCCCCTCGTGGCCCACAGGTACAGGCTGGCCTCGCTGTGGTCGATGCGGAAGCCGTGGGCGAGCAGGGCCTCGCGCAGGAGGGTGCGGCGGGCCGCGTAGCGCTCGCGCTGGACGCGGACGTGTTCGTCGTCGCCGAGGGCCGCGATCACCGCGGCCTGGGTCGGTGCCGACGTCATCATGCCGCCGTGCTTGCGGATCTCCAGGAGGGGCGCCAGGACCGCGGGATCACCCGCCAGGAACGCCGCCCGGTAGCCGGCCAGGTTCGAGCGCTTGGAGAGGCTGTGGACGGCGACGATGCCCTCGTACGAGCCGCCGCTGACGTCCGGGTGCAGCACCGAGACCGGGTCGGCCTCCCAGCCCAGCTCCAGGTAGCACTCGTCGGAGAAGAGCAGGATGCCGTGGTCGCGGGCCCAGGCGACGATCCGGGTGAGCTCCTCCTTCGGCAGGACCCGGCCCGTGGGGTTGGACGGGGAGTTCAGCCAGAGGAGCTTCAGGCCCTCGGGGTCCAGCTCCGTCGGGTCGTCGTAGGCCTCGTACCCGGCGCGGGCCAGGCGGGCGCCCACCTCGTACGTCGGGTAGGCCAGGCGCGGGTAGGCCACCCGGTCGCCGGGGCCGAGGCCCAGCTGGGTCGGGAGCCAGGCGACGAGCTCCTTGGAGCCGACGATCGGCAGGACGTGGCGGTGGGTGACGTCCCGGGCGCCGAGGCGGCGCTCGACCCAGCCGGTGATCGCGTCGCGCAGTTCGGGCGTGCCCCAGACGGTCGGGTAGCCCGGGGAGTCGGCCGCGGCGACCAGCGCCTTCTGGACCAGCTCGGGGACCGGGTCGACCGGGGTGCCGACGGACAGGTCGACGATGCCGTCCGGGTGGGCGGCGGCCGTGGCCTTGTACGGCGTCAGCTTGTCCCAGGGGAAAGTGGGGAGACGGTCGGAGACTGCGGACACGGTTTCTGGCTCACTTTCTGGTACGTACGAGCCGTCGCACGGCAAACGCCTCGGCCCCGTACGGCGACCAGGGCGTGGTCGGGCCGTACGGGACCGAGGCGGCACGGATGTGCCGGCCGCTTGCGGTGACTAGGCCTGCGGCGGCAGCGCGGCGATGAAGGGGTGGTCGCGCTCGATCAGCCCCAGCTTGCTGGCGCCGCCGGGCGAGCCGAGCTCGTCGAAGAACTCGACGTTCGCCTTGTAGTAGTCCTTCCACTCCTCCGGAGTGTCGTCCTCATAGAAGATCGCCTCGACCGGGCAGACCGGCTCGCAGGCACCACAGTCGACGCATTCGTCCGGGTGGATGTACAAGGACCGGGAGCCCTCGTAGATGCAGTCGACCGGGCACTCCTCGATGCACGCCTTGTCCTTGACGTCGACACAAGGCTGCGCGATGACGTAGGTCACGCTGTCGTTCCTCCTCGATAGGGCGCTGGCGGGCCTCCTCAGGCTCCGCCGCCTGGCGCGCGGGAGCGCGGCGTCGTCGATGCCCGCCCCTAGTATCTCCGTTCCTGGGCATGATCCGAACAGGAGGGGTGAACTGACCTGTGGAAATCTCTGCCGCTGGGCGACTCGAGGTCCGTATCACCGCTGCTGACGTGGGAAAACGGGTCTCCGTACGGAGCTTGATCGAACACGCGGCTCCGGGTGAGAAGTTCACCGACACGGTCGGAGTTCTCACATCATGGGACAACGGTGTGTTGCTGATCACACGCAGGGACGGCGAGAGCGTCCGCATCGCGGAATCCGCGCTGGTCGCGGGCAAGGTCGTGCCCGCCGCGCCGGCGCGTCGCCGGGGTCCGGCCGCCTCCTACGAGGAACTGGCCCGGGTCGCAGCGCGGGCCTGGCGGCCCGTGGAGAGCGAGCGGCTCGGGGACTGGGAGCTGCGGGCCGCGTCCGGGTTCACGCGCCGGGCGAATTCCGTGCTTCCGCTCGGTGACCCGGGCGTGTCCCTCGACGAGGCCCTCGACACCGTTCGGCGGTGGTACGGCGAGCGCGGCCTGCCCGCCTACGTCCAGACCGCGACCGGCGCCGAGGGCACGCAGGAGCTGCTGTGCGCGGAGCTGGAGGAGCGGGGCTGGGTGCGTGAGGTGACGGCCGAGTTGTGGGTCGGGCCGCTGGCGCCGGTCGCCGACCTCGCCGAGCCGTCGGCGGTCGTGCTGTCCCGGGAGGCCGACGAGGCGTGGCTGGCCCGGTACCAGCGCAAGGGCGTGAGCGAGGTCGCGCTGCGAGTGCTCCAGGGTGGGCCGTCCGTGTGGTTCGCGACCGTGCCGGGGGCGGCCGAGGGGGCCCCTCCGGCCGCCATAGGGCGGTGTGTCGTCGACGGGCGGTGGGCCGGGTTCGCCGCCGTCGAGGTCGATCCGGATCTGCGGCGGCAGGGGCTGGGCACGGCCGTGATGGCGGCGCTGGCCCGGCGGGCCCTGGACGAGGGCGCGTCGGCCGCGTGGCTCCAGGTGGAGGCCGAGAATGAGGGTGCGCGGGCGTTGTACGCCGGGATGGGTTTCGCCGCGCACCACGCCTACCACCACTACCGGGAGCCGGATGCCCGGGCTCCCGGCCGGTAACCGATCGTCGTGAGAGGGCACGAGCCAGGTATGCGTCCCCCCTACCCACCGTCCCCGGAGCGTTCCGCCGAGCTGCGGCGGCGGTTCGCCGAAGAGGCCCGGTCCGAGCGGCCCGATCTGTCGACGCTGTGCCTGCTGGTGGGCGCGGTGGCGGACGGCGCGCTGGACGAGGCGGGCATGGACGCCGCGCAGGTCGAGCTGGACCGGCTGGCCGGGCTGCTGCCGTACCGGCCCGGACAGCCGCGGGCGTGGGCGGTCGCCCTGCGGGAGCTGCTCGGGGACCGGATGGGGTTTCACGGCGCCCCGGCCGACTACCAGCGCCTGGAGTCCTCACTGCTGCACGAGGTGCTGGTGCGGCGTCGTGGGCTGCCGATCCTGCTGTCCGTGGTGTGGATGGAGGTGGCCCGGCGGGCCGGGGCGCCGGTCTACGGCGTGGCGCTGCCGGGGCATTTCGTCGTCGGCTTCGGGCCGGACGAGGGGCAGGTGCTCGCCGATCCGTTCGACGGGGGGCGGGTGCTGACGGGGGCGGACGCCGAGCTGCTGGTCGCCGGGGCGACGGGGACGCACCTGGATCCGTCGATGCTGCGGCCGGCCGACCCGCTGGACGTGGTGTTGCGGATTCTGAACAACGTGCGGGCCTGGGCGGCGGCTCGGCCGGAGCGGTCGGACGTGGCGCTGTGGGCGGTCGAGTTGTCGTTGCTGCTGCCCTCGCATCCGGCTCGGCTGCGGTACGAGCGGGCGCGGTTGCTGGTGGGGCGGGGGGACTTTCTGGGCGGGGCCGTGGAGTTGGAGGCCTATGCGGAGGTCGTGGGGGCGGTGGACGAGGGGGCCGCTGAGCGGGTGCGGGGGGAGGCGCACGCGGCCCGGGCGATGCTCAACTGAGGCCTTGTCGCCGTAGGGGTCTTGTGAGGTGGGCGTGTGCGGGTTGTTCGTGGTTGATCGCGCAGTTCCCCGCGCCCCTGGAAATGTCGGACTACAACCAGCCCTTTTCGCGGGCTGCCCGGACCGCCTCCGCACGGTTCCTCACTGCCAGTTTCTGGATGGCCGTGGAGAGGTAGTTGCGGACCGTGCCCTGGGAGAGGTGCAGGGATGCTGCCAGTTCCGCGTTCGTGGAGCCGTCTGCCGCTGCTCGGAGGACTTCTCGTTCCCGCTCCGTAAGCGGGTTGGCACCTTCCGCCAGGGCCGCGGCCGCGAGCGTGGGGTCGATGACGCGTTCGCCGGTCAGGACCCTGCGGATCGCCTCGGCCAGCTGGGCGGCGGGGGCGTCCTTGACCAGGAAGGCGTCGGCGCCGGACTCCATGGCGCTGCGGAGGTAGCCGGGGCGGCCGAAGGTGGTGAGGATCACCAGCTTCACGTGCGGGAGTTCGGCGTGCAGGCGGGCCGCGGCCTCGATGCCCGTCGCGCCGGGCATCTCGATGTCCAGGAGGGCCACGTCGACGGCGTGTTCGCGGGCCGCGCCCAGGACCTCGTCGCCGCGGGCCACCTGGGCGACGACCTCGATGTCCTCCTCCAGGCCGAGCAGGGCGGCCAGGGCCTCGCGGACCATCGACTGGTCCTCGGCGAGCAGGACCTTGATCGTGCGGCTCATGCCGGGGATCCTACGTCCGCCGGTCCGGCCGAGGGCACGCGGGCGACCAGGCGGAAGCCGTGCTTGAGCGGGCCCGCCTCCAGGGTGCCCCCCGCCTTGGTGAGGCGTTCGGTGAGGCCCGTGAGGCCGTTGCCGTGGCCGTCGCCCGGGCCGCCCGAGCCGTCGTCCTCGACGGCGAGTTCGAGCACCGGTCCGTCGAGGGTCTGGCGGTGCAGCAGCTCGACCGCGCAGCGGCGTGCGCCGCTGTGCCGTACGACGTTGGTGACCGCCTCGCGCAGCGCCCAGGCGAGGGCGGACTCGCTCTCCTCGGGGACACCGGTGAGGTCGGGTTCGGCGGGCAGTTCGGCGGCGACACCGGCCGCGGTCAGGGCGACCCGGGCACCGGCGAGTTCGGCGCTCAGGCGGGGGCGGCGGTAGCCGGTGACGGCCTCGCGTACGTCGACGAGGGCCTGGCGGCTGACCTGCTCGATGTCGGCGACCTGCTGGGCCGCCTTGCCGGGGTGGTCGGGCAGCATGCGGCCGGCCAGCTCGCTCTTGAGCGTGATCAGGGAGAGGGAGTGGCCGAGCAGGTCGTGCAGGTCCCTGGCGAGGCGCAGGCGCTCCTCGTTGGCGGCGAGCTGGGCGACGGTGGCGCGGGCCTCGCGCAGCGCGATGGTGGTGCGTACGAGCTCGCGTACGCCGGTCATCGCGAAGCCGCCGAGCAGGGCCGGGATGAGCAGGCTCGCCAGGTAGGACTTACCGCCCGGCACCGCGAGCGCGACGGCGGTCAGCAGCGCGCACGCCCCTGGGATGGTCCAGCGGGCCAAGCGCGGGGGCAGGGCCGCGCCGGACGCGATCGAGACGTACACGAACAGCACCAGCCACTCTCGGCCCAGAGTGAGGGCGAGGAGCGCGGACTGGGCGGCGAGCACCCCGAGCGAGCCGAGGACCAGACTGTTGCGCTCGCCCCGGCCGGTGCGGAAGACCAGCAGCATGTACCAGGCGACGAAGGCGGCCAGGCCGATCCAGCCGAGGACGCGGACGCCCGTGCCGTGGCCGCCGTGCAGCAGGTCGGTGACGGGTGCGCTCAGGTAGACCAGCCAGATGCCGGTCCACAGTGACTTCACCACGCGCTGCCTGCGGTTCACCGGGCGCTGCCCGATACCGAACCCGACGCCGCTCACGCCTTCAGGGTGTCCTTCCGGTACAGCCAGGCCGCGCCGCCCGCGAACAGGGCGAACGACACCACGAGGACGACGAGGTCCTGGACGTGCGGGGCGCGGCTCTGCTCGATGGCCTGCCCCAGGGCAGCGTACGCGTGCGTGGGGAGCCACTTCGCGATGTCCTGGAGCCAGCCCGGGAACGTCGTGGTCGGCATCCACAGGCCGCCGAGCATCGACAGGCCGAAGTAGGTGATCATGGTGATCGGGCGGACCGCGTCGCCGCTGGCCAGGTAGCCGAGGGCGACGCCGAGCGCGGCGAAGACGAGGCTGCCGGCCCAGATCGCGCCGGTGAGGGCGAGCCACTGCCAGGCGTCGAGGCGTACGTCCTTCACGGCGGCCGCGACGGCGAAGACGATGACGATGGACGGCAGGCTGACGACGGCGGCGCTCGCGGTCTTGGCGAGGACGTAGCCCCGGCCCGGCAGCGTCGTCAGGCGCAGCTGCCGTACCCAGCCGCCCTCGCGCTCCTTGGCGATGCGTTCGCTGTTGCCCATGAGGACGGCGGTGAGGGCGCCGAAGGAGGCCATGGAGACCATCATGTAGGTCGGGAGGGTCAGGGTGCTGCCGGGGACCTTCGTGGTGCTGTCGGCATTGCCCGCGATGATGAGGAACAGGACCGACGGGTAGATCACGGAGAAGAACAGGAACTTGCGGTTGCGCAGGGCGCGGGTGAGTTCCAGCTTGATCAGGCTGTTCACTTCGACTTCGCCTCCTCGGCGGTCGTGATCGCGACGAAGGCCTGCTCCAGGCCGAGCCCGGCGACTTCGAGGTTGCGGGGGTAGACGCCGAGGCCGTACAGGGCGTGGACGGTGGCGTCGGCGTCGGTGGACTGGATGCGGACGGTCCGGCCGGAGACCGTCAGGGAGGTCAGGAAGGGCAGGTCGCGCAGTGCGGCCTCGTCCACGGTGCCCGCCAGGTCGAAGGAGATGCGGCGGGCGCCCGCCTTGGCCTTGATCTCGGCCGCCGTGC
Source organism: Streptomyces sp. SID5464 (assembly GCF_009862985.1). Classification (NCBI taxonomy): domain Bacteria; kingdom Bacillati; phylum Actinomycetota; class Actinomycetes; order Kitasatosporales; family Streptomycetaceae; genus Streptomyces; species Streptomyces sp. SID5464. The sequence continues at coordinate 148,442 of NZ_WWIQ01000044.1, forward strand.
CGTCGGCGAGGAGCCGGCCGCGGTGCAGGACGAGGACCCGGTCGGCGACGGCGTCGGCCTCTTCGAGGTAGTGGGTGGCGAAGAGGACGGTCCGGCCCTGGTCGGCCTGCTCGCGCATGGTGGCCCAGAAGGCCTGGCGGGTGGTGACGTCCATGCCGGTGGTGGGCTCGTCCAGGACGATGAGGTCGCTGTCCCCGGCGGTGGCGAGGGCGAAGCGGACGCGCTGGGCCTGACCGCCGGAGAGCTTGTTGACCTTGCGGTCGGCGATCTGCTCGATGCCCGCGCGGGACAGCACCTCGGAGGGCCGGTACGGCTTCGGGTGCAGGTCGCAGGCGAGCCGCACCAGTTCGGCCACCGTGACCTCGTCCATCAGCCCGCCGCTCTGCAGCATGGCGCCCACCCGCCCGGCGACGATGGCGTCCCGGGGGCTGGTCCCGAAGAGGCGGACCGTGCCGCTGTCGGGCTTCTTGAGGCCGAGGAGCAGGTCGAGGGTGGTGGACTTGCCGGCGCCGTTGGGGCCCAGCAGCGCCACGGTCTGCCCCGGGCGCAGGGTCAGGGTCAGTGCGTCCACCGCCCGGACGGCGTCGTATGCCTTGCTCACCTGGTCGAACGCGACCACCGAGGCTGTCGTTGTCATGCGGCCATCGTGGCTTCGGGGGTGTGGGCGGGGGCAGTGCCGGGCGTCCGGAGTGCCGCATGACAGATGTCATGCCCGCGGGATGACCGGGGGGGGACGACGAGAGCCCCCGCCCTCACCGGGCGGGGGCTCTCGTGCGGCGGGTGGCCGGAGGTCAGTTCGGCTTGGTGTCGATGACTCCGACGCGCTCCGCGGGCGTCTTGCCTCGCAGGGCCTTGCGCAGGGCCGTGACGACGTCCTGCGGCGTCACGTCGCGCTTCCCGCTCGCGCCCTCGATCTGCACCCCCTCGAAGGTCTTGCCGTACGCCTCCTGGAGGGCCTTGAGGTTGTACGTGTCCACCAGCTTGCCGTCGACGGCCTTGAAACCGAGGATCTTCGGCAGGGACACGGGGCCGAAGTCGATGCTGTGCGCCGCGTCGGTGCGAACGGTGGCGAGGTCGGACATCGCGGGCTGCGCGAACTCCTTGAGCATCCGGTCGACCTCGGCGTTCGAGACGGTCGGCTGCCGGATGGTGGTCGGGAGGTTCACCGTGCCGGCCGAGCCGGTCTCCACCTGGGTGCGGTACGCCTCCTCGATCGACGCGGTCGCCTTGGCGACGTCGATGCCCTTGCCCGGCTTGCCGTAGACGGGGACGGCCTTGCCGCCCTCGAACTTGATGGTGCCGTCGCTCGCCGAGCCGGAGCCGCCGGCCGCGTTCTCCAGGGCGGCGTGCAGCTTCTCCTCGTCGACGGGCATGTCCGGGGCGACGACCCGGTGGTTGCCGAAGAGCGAGCCGATCACGGAGACCGGGTTGTAGTCGCTCTTCGCCGCCGCGTCGGCCGTGGCGTCCATGTCGAACTGGAGTCCGGCGTTGTCCGGGTCGAGGGACACGGTCTTGCCGTCCACCGACAGCTTCAGCGGCTTGCCCACACGGTCGTCGAAGGCGTCGTCGAGCTTCTTGACCGCGCCGTCACGGGTGGTGCCGCCGATGTCGACGCCGAGCACCGTGGTGCCCTTGGGCACGTCGGTGCGGTTCATCAGCAGCCCGGCGCCGTAGACGCCACCGGCCACGACCACCAGGCCGGCGGCGAGCAGCACGAGCTTGTTGCGCCCCTTCTTCTTCGGCGCCTTCGCGGAGCTGGCCGGGGGCGGGGAGACCGGCTCGGGCAGCTTCGGGGCCGTGTGGGGCACCGGGCCGTCACCGGGCGCGCCCGGACCGAACGACGAGCCCGCGCCGGGCGGTACGACGGGGATGCCGCTGGTGACGGTGTGCCCCGAGACGTTGTCGTGCCGGGCGGCGTAGCCCTGGCCGTCCGGAGGCTCGGGGGCCGGCTTCTGCGGGGTGAGGATGGCGGTGTCGTCGCTCATCCCGCCCCCGGGGCCTTGGCCGTGGCCTGCGGCGCCGTGGCCGGTGGGAGCAGCGGTGCCGGGACCACCGGGACCTCCGGGGCCAGGACCAGCGGGGCCGCCAGGGCCGCCGGGCTTGGCCGTACCGGCAGGTGCGCCGGGGCCGCCCGGGCCGGCGGGGCCGCCTATGGCTCCGGGACCGGCAGGCGCGCCGGGGCCGCGCGGTCGGCCGGGGTCGTTGAAGGCGCTCGGGGCGCCGGGGCCACCGGGTTCGTCGAAGGCACTGGGGGCACCGGGCCTGCCCGGCTCGTTGAAGCCGCCGGAGTTACCGGAACGACCAGGGTCGTCGAAGCTGCCCGGGCCACCAGGACCACCCGGCTCACTGAAGCCACCCGGGCCACTGGAGCGACCAGGCTCGTTGAAGCCGCCGGAGTTACCGGAACGACCAGGGTCGTCGAAGCTGCCCGGGCCACCAGGACCACCCGGCTCACTGAAGCCACCCGGGCCACTGGAGCGACCAGGCTCGTTGAAGCCGCCGGAGTTACCGGAACGACCAGGGTCGTCGAAGCTGCCCGGGCCACCAGGACCACCCGGCTCACTGAAGCCACCGGGGCCACCGGAACGACCAGGCTCGTTGAAAGCGCCGGGCCCGCCGGGGCCGCCCTGCTCGTTGAAGCCGCCCCGGCCGCCCGGGCCGCCGGCCGGTGGCGCCAACGGGCCGTCGCCGGTGACCGGACCGCCCGTCGGGCCGGCCGGGCCCTGGACGCCGGGGCCGCCCGCGTCGCCGAAGCCATGGGGAGCGCCCTGGCCGCCGTAGCCGCCCTGGCCGTTCTGGCCGAGGCGGTCGTTCTCCGAGAAGTACGGCAGGTCGTCGCGGCGCGTCTCGCCACCGTCCGTGCCCGGGGCCGGACGTGAACCGTTGCCGAGCGGGCCCGCCGCCAGTGCCTCGGTGACGTCGAAGGAGCCCGTGCCGCCGCCGTGCCCGGGCGCGACGGGGCCGCCGGTCGCACCGCCGGGAAGCCCCGCACCGTTCGTGCCGCCGGACCGGGAGCCGCCCGGCCTGCTCATGGAACCGACCACGCCTCCGGGCCGCCCGGCACCGGAACCGCCCGCGCCGGAGCCGCCCGCAGCGGGGCCGCCCGAGCCGGTACCCCCGGAACCGCCCGGCAGACCTGCCCCGTTGGTGGAGCCGCCGTCCTGAGCGGGCTTGCCCGAGCCGGACTTGCGGGGCGCGAACCAGTCGCTGGTGGGCTTGTCGTCGGCCGACTGGGCGGGTTCGGCGGAAGGCTCGACCGTGCCGGTGCCCCTGGGCGTGGCGGCGCCCGGGGCCTTCGCTTCGGTGCCCGCTCCCGCGCCGGAACCGGTACTGGTGTCGCCGGAGCCCTCCGCATCCGCGACGGGCTTGCGCACCACCACCGGCGGAATGGGCCGTGACCCGGGGATGTTGATCCGGATCCGGGTCGTCAGCGTGGTCTCGGTCTTGCGTTCCTCCGGCCGCGTGGCCGAACGGCCCGCTTCCGTACCGCCGTCGGAGACCGCCGGGGTCCCGTACGGCGGCGTACCCGACGGGTAGGCGGCTCCGCCGCGCCCGTTGGGCCCGGAGGACGGAGTGTCAGTTTCACGACTCAAGGCAGGTTCTCCCGGTTGGCTCCGCCGCCCGACACAACCTCACGCGGGCAGCTCGGCGGCGCGCACCACCATACTGGCCACTTCTGGCCTGTATCCCATGACCGCTATGGAAACCCACACCGGACCCCCACGCGCGCGTCCTGGCGAAGTGGTACGTCACTTGCCAAGTCGGACGTGGTCTCCGTCCGGTTGCCGCCCCAGGGCGAGGGTGGCGCAGATCACAGCCACACCGATGCCTCCGAGCAGGAAGAGATAGGAGCCGCCGCCCGCCGCGAAGAGGAAGTCGCCCTCCGGGCGGCTGGCGGTGAGCAGGACGACGGCGAGCATCCAGCCGGCGGCGGCCGCGACACCCCCGGCCCGCCCGCGAGTGACACGCGCCGCGCCGAGGACGAGCCCGGCCTCACCGGCGAGGGCGAGCAGCAGCCCGCCCGGGAACCACCCCGGCTGCACCAGTGCCCCGGCCGCGCCGACCACGGTCCCGAGCAGGAAGAACCCCGCGCAGGCGGCGACCCGGCCGACGGAGGGCGGCCGCATCGGCTGGGCGAGCATCGGACTGCGGTCGCTCATGAGGCCTCCTCGACACCGGCGAACAGGTCCGTCTCCCGCTCGCCGGGGCCCCGCTCGCCCCGCACCAGCTCGTAGTACTCGGTCGTGAGGATCGGCTGGGCGAGTGCGTTGGACAGCACGAAGTACGGCCCGGACACCGTGATCTGGGTGGCGTGGGCGCGCATGGCGGCGGCCTTGGCGGCGGCGTGCGCGGTGCCGTCGACCGCGGTGGTGATCCGTGCGTCGGCCACGACGCCCGGTACGTCGTCGACGTCCGCCGCCTCGCCGAAGGGGAGGCCGGGCAGGTCCTCCCTGAGCCGGGCGAAGGACTGCTCCACAACCGACCGGGGGGCCCGGTTCCAGTAGACCTTCGGGATCGGCCGGCCGGCCTCGGCGGACAGCTCGACGGCCCGCATGGCGACGCGGTGGGCCTGGATGTGGTCGGGGTGGCCGTAGCCGCCGTTGTCGTCGTAGGTGACGAGGACCTGGGGGCGTACCTCGCGGATCACCTCGACGAGGTGTGCGGCGGCCTCGTCGACGTCGGCCTGCCAGAAGCAGCCGGGGTCGTCGTTGTCGGGCAGGCCCATCATCCCGGAGTCGCTGTAGCGTCCGGCGCCGCCGAGCAGGCGGAAGTCCTGGACGCCGAGCTCGGCCATGGCGGCGTTGAGTTCCCGGCGGCGGTGCTGGCCCAGGGCGGGACCGGTCAGGTGCGCGAGCTCGGGCGGGATGACCTCGCCGCGTTCGCCGAGGGTGCAGGTGACCAGGGTGACGTGGGCACCCTCGGCCGCGTACCTGGCCATGGTCGCGCCGTTGTTGATCGACTCGTCGTCCGGGTGCGCGTGCACCAGCAGCAGACGCCGGTCGGGCAGTTCCGTCATGGGACCCACCCTACGAGGTCACCCGGTCAGAACTTGATGCTGCCGATCATGCCCGCGATGTTGGTCGTCAGCTCGTTGATCGTGGGAGCGACCGTCGAGGAGGCGAGGTAGAAGCCGAGCAGCATGCACACCACCGCATGCCCGGCCTTCAGTCCTGACTTCTTGATGAGCAGGAAGACGATGATCGCCAGCAGCACCACCGCCGAAATCGAGAGTGCCACGGCGGCTCACCTCCAAAGATCCACGAGGGCGCGGGGGGGTCGGACTATGGGGGCATCAAATCCGTACAACAGCCAGCAGGTTCATACCCACTATGCGTCATTGATCATAACTATCCGTCCGTGCGCATCGATCGGCGCATGGCCGCACAAGGGGGCGCATGGCCAATATGGTCAGGGCATGACGACCGAGCCTGACTCCTTCCCCCGACGGCACGCCCGTACCCAGCGCTTCACGCTCGGCGCGCCGCGTTCGTTCACTGTGGCGCCCGATGGTTCACGTGTCGTGTTCCTGCGCTCCGGTTCCGGTACGGACCGGGCGAACTCCCTGTGGGTCCTCGACACGGAGGAGGGCGGGGAGCGCGTGGCCGCCGACCCGCGCGCCCTGCTGGGCGGTGCCTCGGAGGATCTCTCGCGCGAGGAACGCGCCCGGCGTGAGCGCAGCCGGGAGGGTGGCGCCGGCATCGTCGGGTATGCCACCGATACAGCCGTCGAGTTGGCCTCTTTCGCCTTGTCAGGGCGGCTTTTCGCGGCCGAGCTGCGGGCCGGGACGGCGCGGGAACTGCCCACGCCCGGGCCGGTGATCGACCCGCGTCCGTCGCCCGACGGACGGCATGTCGCCTATGTCGCGCAGGGTGCGCTGCGCGTCGTGGGCGCGGAGGGGGAGGGCGACCGGGCGCTCGCCGAGCCGGAGTCGGAAAATGTCTCATATGGACTGGCCGAGTTCATCGCGGCCGAGGAGATGGGGCGGTCGCGCGGTTTCTGGTGGGCTCCGGAGTCGGACCGGCTGCTCGTGGCGCGGGCGGACGACACTCCGGTGGCGCGGTGGTGGATCTCCGACCCGGCGCATCCGGAACGGGAGCCGCAGCGGGTGGCGTATCCGGCGGCGGGCACCGGCAACGCGGACGTACGGCTGTTCGTGATCGGGCTGGACGGGGCGCGCACGGAGGTCGCCTGGGACCGGGCGCGGTACCCGTATCTGGCGCGTGTGCACTGGTCAGCGGCGGGCGCGCCGCTGCTGCTCGTACAGGCGCGCGACCAGCGCAGCCAGCTGATTCTCGCGGTGGATCCGGAGTCGGGCGCGACGCGTCTGGTGCACGCCGACGAAGATCGAACTTGGCTTGATCTTTTCGCCGGGGTGCCGTGCTGGAGTCCGTCCGGGCAGCTCGTGCGGATCGCGGACGAGGGCGGTGTGCGGTTGCTGGCGGTCGGGGACCGGCCGCTCACGGGGGCGCAGCTGCACGTGCGGGCCGTGCTGGACGTCTCCGACGACGACGTGCTGCTCTCGGCGTCGGCGGGCGAGGAGGCCACCGAGGCGGAGACGGGCCAGGTGCATGTGTACCGGGTGAACGAGCTGGGGGTGGAGCGGGTCTCGCAGGAGCCGGGCGTGCACTCGGCGGTGCGCGCCGGGGACGTCACGGTTCTGGTCTCGGCGACGCTGGATCGGCCAGGTGCGCGGGTGCAGGTACTGCGCGACGGGAAACCGACGGTTGTTGTCCCGTCGTACGCCGAAGATCCTGGTATGTCCCCCCGCGTGACGCTCACCGAGGGGGGCGCACGGCGTATCCCGTGCGCCGTGCTTATGCCTCGGGACTACGCCGGTGACACCCCCCTGCCGGTGCTCATGGACCCGTATGGCGGGCCGCACGGGCAGCGGGTCCTCGCGGCCCACAACCCGCACCTCACCTCGCAGTGGTTCGCGGACCAGGGATTCGCGGTGGTCGTCGCGGACGGCCGGGGCACCCCGGGCCGCTCCCCCGCCTGGGAGAAGGGGATCCACCACGACTTCACGCTGACCCTGGACGACCAGGTGGAGGCCCTGGAGGACCTCGCGAAGAGGTATCCGCTGGACCTGTCCCGGGTGGCGATCCGCGGCTGGTCCTTCGGCGGCTGGCTGGCGGGCCTCGCGGTGCTGCGCCGCCCGGACGTCTTCCGCGCGGGGATCGCGGGCGCGCCGGTGACGGACTGGCGCCTGTACGACACGCACTACACCGAGCGCTACCTGGGGACTCCGGCCGAGCAGCCGGACGCGTACGCGCGCAGCTCCCTCGTCACGGCGGACGGTCTCACCTCCCCCGCCGAGCCGCACCGCCCGCTGATGATCGTGCACGGCCTCGCCGACGACAACGTGGTCGTCGCCCACGCCCTGCGCCTCTCCTCGGCCCTCCTGGCCGCCGGCCGCCCGCACGAGGTGCTGCCGCTGTCCGGGGTCACCCACATCACCCCACAGGAACAGGTAGCGGAGAACCTGCTCCTGCTCCAGGTCGACTTCCTGAAGCGGTCCCTGGGGATCACCGGCGACTGAGCACGGCAACGGGCCGGGGCGACATGGCGCGCCCCGGCCCGTTTACGGCACCCGCACGGCCGTACGCTGTTCAGCCTGACGCGTCCGTATATCGGAATCGGGTCGGCGAAGTTGCCTGCGTGTTAACGCAGTTCGCGGGGGTTTGCGGCGGTGTGCGCCCCGGGGTGTCCAGCCGTGGGCGGGCGCCTCGACGGCCGGCGCGTCGACCCACGCGGCAGGTCCCACGTGGAACGCGAGGTGGTTGAGCCCGGGCCGCATGCGGTCGTGCTCGGCGGCGTCCACCGCCGATGGCTGTTCGACGACGAGGCACGTCGGCCCGAGGCGCCGGCTGCGGCCGTGGCCCAGGACCGGTCCTCCAATGCCGGTTCCCGGCGCCCCATCAGGGCTGCCGGGAACCGGGAGTGGGCGGTCAGGCCGCGTGGACCACGTCCTTCTCCTCGGCGAAGTGGCAGGCCGACTCGTGGGCCGCCGGGGTGTCCTCGCCCTTGAAGCGCTCGGGGACCGCGAGGAGCGGGACCTCCTGGGCGCACTTGTCCTGGGCCTTCCAGCAGCGGGTGCGGAAGCGGCAGCCCGAGGGCGGGTTGGCCGGGGACGGGACGTCTCCGGTGAGGATGATGCGTTCGCGGCCCTCGCGGGACTCCGGGTCGGGGACCGGGACCGCGGAGAGCAGGGCCTGCGTGTAGGGGTGGGTCGGGTGGTCGTAGATCTCCGTGTCCGTACCGATCTCGGCCATCTTGCCCAGGTACATCACACCCACCCGGTCCGAGATGTGCCGGACGATCGACAGGTCGTGCGCGATGAAGAGGTAGGACAGGTTGAACTCGTCCTGGAGCTTCTCCATCAGGTTGATGACCTGCGCCTGGACGGACACGTCCAGCGCGGAGACCGGCTCGTCGCAGATGATGATCTCGGGGTTGAGCGCCAGGCCGCGGGCGATGCCGATGCGCTGGCGCTGACCGCCCGAGAACTGGTGCGGGTACCGGTGGATGTACTCCGGGTTGAGACCGACCACGTCCAGCAGGTCCTGGACCTTGCGGCGGCGGTCGCCCTTCGGCGCCACCTCGGGGTGGATCTCGAAGGTCTCCCCGATGATGTCGCCCACCGTCATACGGGGGTTGAGCGAGGTGTACGGGTCCTGGAAGACCATCTGGATGTTGCGGCGGACGGCCTTCAGGGCGCGGCCGGACAGCTTGGTGATGTCCTGGCCCTTGTAGAAGATCTCGCCCGCGGTCGCCGTCTCCAGCATCATCAGCAGCTTGGCGACCGTGGACTTGCCGCAACCGGACTCGCCCACGATGCCGAGCGTCTCGCCCTGGTACAGGTCGAAGGAGACCCCGTCCACGGCCTTGACCGCGCCGATCTGACGCTTCAGCAGGATGCCCTGGGTCAGCGGGAAGTGCTTCACCAGGTTGCGCACCTGGAGGATCGGCTCACCGCGCTCGACCGGTGCCTCGATCGCGGCCACGGCCTCCTCGTCGGTGGCCGCGTCGACCGTCTCGACCTCGGTGACGTTGGGGGTGGCGTCCATGGACTCGTCCGTCTTCTCCAGGTCAGCCATGGATCGTCTCCTTCCAGAAGTGGCACGCGCTGCCGCGGCCGACCAGCTCGCCGCCGTCCCGCTCGGTGACCGGGTGCAGCGGCGGGACCTCCGTACGGCAGATGTCCTGCGCCTTCGGGCAACGCGGGTTGAAGGCGCAACCGGACGGGATGCGGGTCAGGTTGGGCGGCAGGCCCTTGATCGCGTACAGGTCCTGGCCCTTCTGGTCCAGGCGCGGGATCGAGTCGAGCAGACCCTTGGTGTAGGGGTGCGCGGGCCGCTTGTAGAGCTCGTGCACCGGGGCGGTCTCCACGATCCGGCCCGCGTACATCACCGCGATCTTGTCCGCGACGTCGGCGACGACGCCGAGGTCGTGGGTGATCAGGATCAGGCCCATGTTGTACTCGCGCTGGAGCTCCGCGAGCAGGTCCATGACCTGCGCCTGGACCGTCACGTCGAGGGCCGTGGTCGGCTCGTCGGCGATGATCAGGTCCGGCTCCAGGGCGAGCGCCATCGCGATCATGATGCGCTGGCGCATACCGCCGGAGAACTGGTGCGGATAGTCGCCGACGCGCTCCCTCGCGGCCGGGATCTTCACGCGGTCCATCAGCTCGATCGCCTTGGCCTTGGCGTCCTTCTTGCTCAGGCCCTGGTGGACGCGGAACATCTCGCCGAGCTGGTAGCCGACGGACAGCACCGGGTTCAGCGCGGAGAGCGCGTCCTGGAAGATCATCGCGATCTTGCTGCCGCGGATCTTGCGCCGGGCGTCGCCCGACATGGTGAGCATGTCCTCGCCCCGGTACAGGATCTGGCCCTTGGGGATCCGCCCGGGCGGCATGTCGAGGATGCCCATGATCGCCTGGGCGGTCACGGACTTGCCGGAGCCGGACTCACCGAGCACGGCGAGGGTCTCGCCGGAGCTCACGGTGTAGTTGACGCCGTTGACGGCCTTGGCCACGCCGTCGCGGGTGTGGAACTCGACGTGCAGGTCGCGCACTTCGAGCAGGGGAACGTCGCCGCCGGCCGCGCCTCGCGGCTCGGGCACGTTACGGGTCTCTTCGATGGTGGTCACGTACGCCCTCCTCAGCGCAGCTTCGGGTCAAGGGCGTCGCGCACCGCGTCGCCGAGCATGATGAACGCGAAGACCGTGAGGCTGAGCATGCCCGCCGGGAACAGCAGCGTGTGCGGGTTGTCCCGGATCACCTTGCTGCCCTCGGAGATGTCGATGCCCCACGAGATCGTCGGGTCGCTGAGGCCGAGACCGAGGAACGACAGCGTCGCCTCCGCGGAGATGTAACCGCCGAGGGCGATCGTGGCCACGACGATGGTCGGCGCGATGGCGTTCGGCATCACGTGGCGGAACAGGATCCGCGGGGTGCCGGCGCCGAGTGCCCGGGCCGCCGTCACGTAGTCCGCCTGCTTGGCCGTGATGACCGAGCTGCGGGTGACCCGGGCGATCGAGGTCCAGCCCAGCGAGGCCAGGGCCAGGATGACCACGTACACCTTGCGCTCGGTGAAGGCGTTCAGCACGACCATCGTGCCGAGCAGGAACGGCAGGCCGAAGAAGATGTCGACGATCCGGGAGATCACCGAGTCGATCCAGCCGCCGAAGTAGCCCGCCAGCATGCCGAGCAGTCCGCCGAGGAACGTGACGGCGGCGGTCACGCCGACGCCCACGAGGATGGAGGCGCGGGTGCCGTGGATGACGCGGGCGTAGATGGAGCGGCCCTGCTGGTCGTAGCCGAACCAGTCGGGCTGGAAGAAGTGCCCCAGTTCCGGCTTGCCCAGGTAGTGGTGGACGAGGTCGCCGTCGCGCGGGTCGACGCTGGTGAACCAGCCGGGGAAGGCGGCGATCACCAGCAGCAGGAGCAGCAGCACCGAGGAGATCCAGAACATGGGCCGGTGCCGCAGGTCGTACCAGGCGTCGCCCCACAGGGAGCGCGGCTTGTCGCTCTTCTTGCCGCTCTCCTTGGCGGGGACGTCGACGGCCGGCGGTGCCACGGCGTCCACGGCCGCGGAGTCGGTGGTCTGGGCCTTGGTCACGTCAGGCATACCGGATCCTCGGGTCCAGGACCGCGTACAGCAGGTCGATGAGCAGGTTGATCAGGAGGATGACGAGGACGAGCACCGTCACCACACCCGTGACCGTCGAGCCCTCGCTCGTCTGGATCGCCCTGTAGAGGAGGTTGCCGACACCCTGGATGTTGAAGATGCCCTCGGTGATGACCGCGCCGCCGATGAAGCCGCCGACGTCGGTGCCGACGAAGGTGACCACGGGGATCAGCGAGTTGCGCAGCAGGTGGACACCGATGATGCGGCGCCGGGGCAGGCCCTTGGCGAGCGCGGTGCGCATGTAGTCGGCCCGCAGGTTCTCGGCGAAGGTCGTCCGGGTCAGCCGGGCCACGTACGCCATGGACAGCATGGCGAGGACGAAGGCCGGCAGGAACAACTGCGAGAAGTCCGTGGAGTCCTGGACGTTGGGCGGCAGCCAGCCGAGTTCGTCCGCGAAGATGAACCGGGCGATGAAGCCGAGGACGAACACCGGGATGGAGATCACCGTCAGGGTGAAGACCAGCACACCGGTGTCGGCGGCCTTGCCGGCCCTCAGACCGGCCCAGGCGCCGAGGCCCACACCGATGACGATCTCGATGGTGATGGCCAGCAGCGTCAGCCGCAGCGTCACCGGGAAGGCCTCGGACATGAGCTCGGTGACCGGACGGCCGGCGAGGTTCTTGCCGAAGTCTCCCTGGAGGAGATTCCACATGTAGTGGACGTACTGTTCGAGGACGGGCTTGTCGAAGCCGTACTCGCGCTTGATCTGCGCGATCTGTGCGGGATCGGGAGCCTTGTCCCCGTAGATGGCCCGGACCGGGTCGCCCGGCAGGATGTGGACCATCAAGAAGATCAACAGAGTTGTCCCGATGAAGATCGGGATCATCTGGAGCAGTCGCCTGGCGGCGTAGCGCCCCATCTTGCGCCTCCATGCCGTGAGGGGTCGGCGAGGCCTGCGCACTCATCTACCGCAGGTGAGGGGGTGAGGTGGAGGCCTGTGCCTACGGGCCGGTGCCGCCGCTCCCCTTTTTCCGGGAGGGGCGGCACCGGCCTGCGGTCGTCTTCTTACTTCTGCTTGACCTGGATCGAGTCGAAGATCGGGTCACCGTCCTGGCCGTACTTGATCTTGCCCAGGATGTTGGTGGACTGACCGCTGTTGACCTTGTAGAACCAGAGCGGGATCGCCGGCATGTCCTTGGCGAGGAGCTGCTCCGCGTCCTGGTACAGCTTCACGGTCTCGTCGATCGAGCCGGCCTTGTCCGCCTCGGAGCTCAGCTTGTCGAACTCCTTGTTGGAGTAACCGCTGGTGTTACCGGCCGACGTGGTGCCGTACAGGTCGCGCATGAAGTTCGAGTTGACCGGGTAGTCGAGCACCCAGCCACCGCGGTACATGGACTTGACCTCGTGGGCGTCACGGGCGTCGAGGTCGGCCTGGAAGGTCGCCTTCGGGTCGCCGGTGCACTCCACGCCGGTGGACTTGCGGATCGAGTTGCAGACCGCGTCGACCCACGGCTTGTGGTCCTGGTCGGCGTTGTACTGGATCTGGATCTTGTTGCCCGGGACGCCGCCACCCTCCTGGATGAGCTTCTTGGCCTGGGCCGGGTCGAACTTGACGACGTCGCCGAGCGCGCCCTTCTTGTAGCCGAGGACGCCGGGGGCGACGTAGGAGTCGGCCGGGGTACGCGTGCCCTGGAGGACCGTCTTGGTGATCGTCTGGCGGTCGATCGCCATGGACAGACCCTGGATGACCTTGGGGTCGATGTCCTTGAACTGCTTGGTGTAGAACGCCGGGACGATCGACTGGACGGCCGAGTACGGCTGGTCGATCGCGCGGTCGCCGAGGTCCGTCTTGTAGCTGGCCAGCGCGGTGGTCGGGACCTGCTCGATCCAGTCCACGTTGTTGGAGCGCAGGTCCGAGTAGGCGGCGTCGGCGGTCGTGTAGTTCTTGAAGTCGATGCCGCCGTTCTTGGCCGCGTTCGGACCCTTGTAGTCCGCGAACTTGCGGACCTTGATGAGCTTGTTGTGCTCCCAGGAGACGAACTTGTACGGGCCGTTGCCGACCGGCTTCTCGCCGAAGCCCTTCGGGTCCTTGAAGAAGGCCTCGGGCAGCGGCGCCCACACGTCGTAGCCCAGCTTGTACGCGAAGTACGAGACCGGCTGCGTCAGCTTGATGGTGAAGGTGTTGTCGTCGACGACCTTCAGGCCCGACATCTTGTCGGTCTTCGGCTCACCCTTCTCCGGGTGCACGTCCGCGAAGCCCACGATGTCGGAGAACCAGCTGGAGTTGGTCTGGTTGTTCTTGATGTTGGCGGACCAGTTCCAGGAGTCCACGTAGGACTTGGCGGTGACCGGGGTGCCGTCGTGGAACTTCCAGCCCGGCTTGAGCTTCACGGTCCACTCGGACGAGTCGTCGTTCGGCGTGACCGACTCGGCGTTGACGTACTCGAGCTTGCCGGTGCCGGGCTCGTAGTCGACCAGGCCGGCGAAGATCGTGCGCAGGACACGGCTGCCCTGGCTCTCCTTGGCGTTGGCCGGCTGGAGCGGGTTCTGGGGTTCGCTCAGCTGCGCAGTGACGATGCCGTTCGGGTCGGCCTTCCCCTTGTTCATGTCGTCGCCGGCACTGTCGTCGCCGCCGCCGCAGGCGGTGGCGGCCAGGGCGACGACTATCGCCCCCGCGACCCACTTGGCGCTCTTGGCACCGCGCATGGGTTCCTCCTATGAAGTCATTGGTTCACCGCAAAGGGAGCACAGGACAGATCACCGCCACCGCCCGTCGCCGGTGCCGGATTTCGTCAGGTGCCCCCGCGCTCGTGAGTCGGCGCCGCCTCCAGCGCATGACCCGTTCATCCGAGCTCTACGCGCCTAACTATCTGCCATGCGCCAGGAGCGAACCACACTCTCGAGGTCTCGGTTCGATCACAGCTCGCGCCTACTTCTTCCAAAATCCGGACAAAGGGTTTGGTGAAAGATCCCTGCGAAACGGACTTGTTACACATCTATCGGTGGCGCGTGTCCGCATTCCGGACGCGAGAATGAGATATACCGCTTGCGGCTGCCGTGGCTGCCGTGCAGGCTGCCACCGGTGGCTGTCGCGCACTCGTCGCGCGCTCAAGAGGCCTCCACCGCAAGGCCGTTGTACGGGCCTGTGCGCGGGCAGAGCGCGGCACTTCCGCAGCAGGGTAGTGCGAACGGGGCGCTCCGGACGGCCGTCCCCGGCAAATCGAGGGTTTTCCCTAACCCTTCCCTTCGCGTTCCCTCCGCTTTACGACGACACCGGGCACCCCGCGAGGCGGGGTGCCCGGTGTCGTCGAACGGCAGGTGTCAGCCGTGCTTGGCGCGGCTGGCGGCGCGGGCGCGCTCGCGGGCGTCCAGGTTCACCTTGCGGATGCGCACGGCCTCCGGGGTGACCTCGACGCACTCGTCGTCGCGGCAGAACTCCAGGGACTGCTCCAGCGACAGCTTGCGCGGCGGGACGATCGACTCGGTCACATCGGCCGTCGAGGACCGCATGTTGGTGAGCTTCTTCTCCTTGGTGATGTTGACGTCCATGTCGTCGGCGCGGGAGTTCTCGCCGACGATCATGCCCTCGTACACCTCGGTGCCCGGCTCGACGAACAGCACGCCGCGCTCCTGGAGGTTGGTCATCGCGAAGGCGGTGACCGCACCGGCGCGGTCGGCGACCAGGGAGCCGTTGTTACGGGTCTGGAGCGTGCCGAACCAGGGCTCGAAGCCCTCGTGGATGGAGTGGGCGATGCCCGTGCCGCGGGTCTGCGTGAGGAACTCGGTCCGGAAGCCGATGAGGCCGCGGGAGGGCACGACGAACTCCATGCGGACCCAGCCGGAGCCGTGGTTCGACATGTTGTCCATGCGGCCCTTGCGGACGCCCATGAGCTGCGTGACGGCGCCCATGTGCTCCTCGGGGACGTCGATCGTCATGCGCTCGACGGGCTCGTAGACCTTGCCGTCGACGTCCTTGGTGACGACCTGCGGCTTGCCGACGGTCAGCTCGTAGCCCTCGCGGCGCATGGTCTCGACGAGGATGGCCAGGGCCAGCTCGCCACGGCCCTGCACCTCCCAGGCGTCCGGGCGCTCGGTGTCGAGCACGCGGAGGCTGACGTTACCGATCAGCTCGCGGTCGAGGCGGTCCTTGACCTGGCGGGCGGTGACCTTGCGGTCCTTGACCGCCGCCTTGTTGTCGGCGCCCTTGCCGGTGGCGCCGCGGCCGACCAGCGGGGAGGTGTTGGTGCCGATGACCATGGAGATCGCCGGCTCGTCGACGGTGATCAGCGGCAGCGCGACCGGGTTCTCCGGGTCGGCCAGGGTCTCGCCGATCATGATGTCCGGGATACCGGCGACCGCGCAGATGTCACCGGGGCCGGCCTTCTCCGCCGGCTTGCGGGTGAGCGCCTCGGTCATCATCAGCTCGGAGATCCGCACGCTCTGGACGGACCCGTCGCGCTTCATCCACGCGACCGTCTGCCCCTTCTTCAGCTCGCCGTGCTGGACGCGCAGCAGGGCGATACGGCCGAGGAAGTTGTCGGCGTCGAGGTTGGTGACGTGCGCCTGGAGCGGGGCTGCCTCGTCGTAGGTCGGGGCCGGGATGTGCTCCAGGATCGTGGAGAAGAACGGCTCCAGGCTGGTGGAGTCGGAGGGGACCGTCCCGTCCTCCGGCTTGGTGAGGGAGGCGATGCCGTCACGGCCGCAGGCGTAGACGATCGGGAACTCGATCTGGTCCTCGTCCGCGTCCAGGTCCAGGAACAGGTCGTACGTCTCGTTGACGACCTCGTCGATCCGCGAGTCGGGGCGGTCCGTCTTGTTGATGCAGAGAATGACGGGCAGCCGCTGCTGGAGCGCCTTGCGCAGCACGAAGCGGGTCTGCGGCAGCGGGCCCTCGGAGGCGTCCACGAGCAGGACGACGCCGTCGACCATCGACAGACCGCGCTCGACCTCGCCGCCGAAGTCGGCGTGGCCGGGGGTGTCGATGATGTTGATGGTGATCGGGTCCCCGCCGTCCTTCGGGTGGTACTTCACCGCGGTGTTCTTGGCGAGGATCGTGATGCCCTTCTCACGCTCCAGGTCGTTCGAGTCCATCATGCGGTCGTCGACGGAGTCGAGCTGGTGCGCGGCGAAGCTGCCGGCCTGCTTCAGCATGCCGTCGACGATGGTGGTCTTGCCGTGGTCGACGTGGGCGACGATGGCGACGTTGCGGATGTCGTGGCGCGTGGCCATATTGAGGCGTACTCCCGGAGTGGTGAGGAATGCCCTGCGCGTACGTCGGTGGTGCGCGGGCCCTGCCGGGCTCAACATGCCACGGCCTCACCCCATGGTACGGGTCCGCTACCGCTGGGGTGAGCCGGGATACGTCGGTGCAGGTCAGGGTCTTGCTGTGTGGTGCTCGGCGTCGGTGCCGGGGCCTGCTGGGGGCTGCCACCCCCAGAGCCCCGCTTCGGCCCTGAACGGGCCTCGTCCTCAAGCGCCGGACGGGCTGGGAGTGCCAGACCTGGCCTGTCCGCAAGCGTGCTGGGCGGCCTCCCGTGCCAGAGCCGAGTCCGGGCGCTCGTCGCAGTCGGCCACGCCGGCGAGATCGACCGTCCAGTTCCGGGCCCGGCCGGAGACGGTCCTGCCGTCCGGGCAGGTGTAGCGGAAGTCCGCCGACACCTCCCGCACACCGGCGTACCGGTAGAACTCGCCCGCCGCGCGGGGCGAGATGCGGTCGTCGTCGAGTCTCGGGGCCGGTTGCCGGACGTCGGTGAAGGCCCAGGTGTCCCCGCCCGCCTCCGCCAATGCGGGGGCGTCGGAGTCGATCTCGCCGGTCTTCCTGCCGAGCGAGAAGAGGATCTCCGCGGCGGACGGGGCCGGTCCGTTTTCGGCGCGTACCGAGGGGCTCGGGGTGTACACCCGCCGCATCGGGTTGCGCCGTGCGCCCCCGCCCGCCCCGAGCCGCTCCGGGTCGGAGATCCCGGTCAGCCGGTCGCGCGTGGTGACGTGGGACCAGCCGAAGGTGCCGTTGGCGCAGGCCGCTGCGGTGGGCCTGCCGGCCTTGTGGTCCTGGGCGGCCCCGCCGTCACCCGTGCACGCCGTCAGCCCTGTCATCAGCACGCCGATGACCAGCCCGGCCGCGTGGGCCCGCCGTACCGTGCCGCGCATTCGCCGGCTCCTCTTCCCCCGTGCACGAACGCCCGGCGCCCGCACCATGATCACTGCTGGGTTCATGGTGCGGGCGCCGGGCGGGAACGGCAAAGGAGCTACGGAGCGGATGACCCCTTCGCCGACGGGCCGGACGCCGGCTTCGCGCCCTTCTTCAGGAAGCCCATGTCCTCGTAGGCCGGGGTGCCGAAGCCGAAGGCGCCGGTGTTCACGAGGTTCTTGCGGGCCGCGATGAGCTGGGGGCGCTGGAAGAGGGGGATGGAGCCGGCCGCCGCCCAGATGCGGGAGTCGGCCTTGCGGATCAGGGAGCGGGACTCGCCCTCGTCGAGGGTGGACACGGCCTCGTCGAAGAGCTGGTCGACCTGGTCGGTGCCGACGCGGGTGTAGTTCTGCTCGACGTTCAGGGAACCGTCGGCGGCCGGGACCGGCTTGGCGTAGACGGGGCGGGCGTCGGTGGCGGGGAAGGCGGTGGCCGGCCAGGAGTAGAGGGCGAGGTCGTACTGGCCGGAGGCGATGTGGTCCTTGAAGTAGGAGTCGTCGGACACCTTGGAGATGTCCGTGCCGATGCCGACGCGCTCCAGCATGCGCGAGATGCGGTCGGCGACGGTGCGCAGCGTCTGGGAGCCGGGCCCGGAGGGGAGCACGAAGCGGAGAGTGAGGGGCTTGCCGTTCTTGGCGAGCGGGGCGGCCTCGCGGTTCGCGGGGGCGGCGGTGCCCTCGGGGGCGTACGCGCCGGGGGCGCCGCCCTGGTTCGGGTGCTTGTACTGCTTGCCGTCCTGGGCGAGGTGGTCGGCCGGGTCCTGCTTGCCGTACGCCTTGTTGTCCTCGCCGACGATGTACGTGTCGTCGTCCGACTCGTCCTCGGAGGAGCCGGAGGCCTTCTCGCCCTCGGCGCCGGCCGCCTTCTCCTCCTTCTTCTTCTGCTCCTTGACGGGGCCGCCGCTCACCCACCCGGCGTCCGCGAGCAGGGCCAGGGCCTCCTTGGTGTCCTGGCCGCCGAGGGCGCCGCTGTTGTCGGCGTAGTGGGCCTGGCCGGACAGGGCCAGGTGGCTGCCGACCGGGACGGCGGGCAGGCCCAGGGGCTTCAGGACCGCCTCGGCGAGTTCCTTGCGGTCGAGGGCACGGGCGACGGCCCTGCGGACGCGCTCGTCGGCGAGCGGGCCCTCGGCGCCGTTCAGGGCGAGCTGGGTGAAGGCCGGCTCCAGGGATTTGCGCACCTCGAAGCCGCGCAGGGCCTGCTGCTGCCGGGCGTACTTGGCGGACGCCTTGCGCAGCTTCTTGCGGGCGACGGTCTCCTCGTCGGCGGCGTCCTCGTCGGTGCCGTTGGCGACGGCCCAGGAGTGCAGGGCGTCCGCGGCGGACCGGTCGGCGCCGGGGCCCATCAGCGGGCTGCTGGAACTCTGCGGGCGGGCGGCGAGCGTGATGCGGCGGGCGGCGGTGGGGTCGATCTCGGCCACGTCGAGGGTGCCGGCGGCCAGCTCGGCGGCCCGCTTGTCGCGCGGCACGGTGCGCAGCACGATCTCGGAGAGCTTGGCGGGCTCGTCCCACCAGCGCGGATTGCGGGCGAGGGTGATCTCGTCTTCCCCGCGGTCGACCTTCTTCACCGTGAAGGGGCCGGCGGTGACCTTGAGCTTCTTGCGCGCCCCGTCGTTGAAGGAGTCCGGGGTGCCCATGACGTCCTTCGGGTACAGCGGCGAGAACAGGGAGCGCCAGTCGGCGTAGGGGCGGCTGAAGGTGACCCTGACCTCCAGGGCGTTGTCTCCGCGCTCGATCTTCTGGATGCGGTCGTAGCCCGCGTTGCGGGCGGTCCAGTAGGCGGTGTCCTTGCCGGACAGGGCGCGCCACTGGGCGGCGAAGTCGGCGGCGCCGATCTCCCGGCCGTCGCTCCAGACGGCCTGCTGGTTCAGCTTGTACAGGACGACCTGTTTGGGCTCGGTCTCGACGACCTTCGCGGACTCCAGGTAGGCGGGGTTGCGCTCGGGACGGCCACTGGCGTTCATCCGGAACATCGACGGCAGGACCGCCTGGGCGACGCGGGCGGTGGTGGCGTCGGCGTCCGACTGGAAGGTGTTCAGGGTGTCGGGCACGGAGTCCACGGCCCAGCGCAGGGTGCCGCCGTCGGCGATCCGGTCGCGGCCCGCGGGCTGGATGTCCGGTGCGGCGAGCGGCTTGCCCGCCGGGTCCTCGGAGCCGCATCCGGTGAGCGCGGGCACCGCGAGCACACCCGCGGTGAGGAAGGCGACCGAACGCGTGATCGCACGCGGGCCGACGCCGTGCTGGGGGGACATCTGTGCTACCTCCGGGAAGCCGCGGGCGTTATGATCACTTTTGGCGGTATTTGGAGTTCATCTGATGTATGCGGCCACTGAAGAGGAAAGGGTTCGGCAACACAGGGCGACACGGCGGTCACGGACGGGAAGCCACCCGTGCGGCCCAACGCACCGCACGGTGCACCCACACGCCTCGGCCAATCGATGCACATCCCTTCACAGCACAAGGTGTGACGCGCAACACTCGCAGGCGCATGAACGTTGCCGCCTTGGGCCTCGAAGGACCCGCGGAAGTGAGGGCAAGTCATGTCCGTTCACGACGAACTGACGTCAGTCCAACGCAGTCTCGACGAGCTGTTCCGGTCGTTGGGACGCCTGGAGAAGCAGCTCGGCACCGGCGGCCTGGAGATGCGCCGCGTCCGTGCCGACGCCAACCACCTGCGCGAGAGCGTCGCCCTGCTGCGCGACGTCGCCGCCACACCGGCCGCACCGAAGCGCCCGGACCTCGTCACCATCTCGGACGCGCCGTACGACCCCTCGCTGTGGGTCGACTCGGACGACGAGGGGCTCGGCGCCCGGGACCGGCGCGCTCCCTGACCCGGAGGGCGTCGAGCGACCGGCACCTCCCCCGAACCGACCGGAGTCGTCACGTGGCCACTGGTACGGAACCTCCCGCCACAGAACCCCATCCCCGAAGCGGCGGCGTACGGGCGGGTACGCGCGCCGCGATCGACGCCCCGCACCTGCGCACCGACCGCTGGTGGCTGGCCCCGGCCGGCACGGTCGCCGGCCTGCTGGCCTTCGTCGTCTACTCGACGTGGCGGGCCTTCGCCGACGCCGACTACTACGCGGCGCCGTACGTCTCGCCCTTCTACTCGCCGTGCCTGGCGGAGCGCTGCGAGCCGATGAGGGCCGGACCGAACTGGGAGATCTTCGGCAGCTGGTGGGGCATCTCGCCCGCGATCATCATCCTGATCTTCCCGCTCGGCTTCCGTCTGACCTGCTACTACTACCGCAAGGCCTACTACCGCGGCTTCTGGGCCTCCCCGCCGGCCTGCGCGGTGGCCGAGCCGCACAAGAAGTACACGGGTGAGACCCGCTTCCCGCTGGTGCTCCAGAACATCCACCGGTACTTCTTCTACGCCGCGCTCCTGGTCGCCGGGATCCTCACCTACGACACCGTGCTCGCCTTCCGCGACGAGCACTACGAGTGGGGCCACATGGGCCTCGGCACGCTCGTGTTCCTGGTCAACATCGTGCTGATCTGGGCGTACACGATCTCCTGCCACTCGTGCCGGCACATCGTCGGCGGCAAGCTCAAGCACTTCTCCAAGCATCCCGTGCGCTACCGGATGTGGCAGTGGGCGGGCCGGCTCAACGCCCGGCACATGCAACTCGCCTGGGCGTCGCTGGTGACCGTGGCGCTCGCCGACTTCTACGTCTACCTGGTCGCGTCCGGGGCCTTCGACGATCCGCGGTTCTTCTGATGAGGGGTGCGTTCTGATGTCCGTGGTCGACCGTCAGGAGTGGGACGTCGTCGTGGTGGGAGCGGGCGGCGCGGGCCTGCGCGCCGCCATCGAGGCCCGCGAGCGGGGCGCCCGTACGGCAGTGATCTGCAAGTCGCTGTTCGGCAAGGCGCACACGGTGATGGCCGAGGGCGGCATCGCGGCGGCGATGGCCAACGCCAATGAGAACGACAACTGGCGGGTCCACTTCCGCGACACCATGCGCGGCGGCAAGTTCCTCAACCAGTGGCGGATGGCCGAACTGCACGCGCAGGAGGCGCCGCAGCGGGTGTGGGAGCTGGAGACCTGGGGGGCGCTGTTCGACCGGACCAAGGACGGCCGGATCTCCCAGCGCAACTTCGGCGGCCACGAGTACCCGCGCCTCGCGCACGTCGGCGATCGCACGGGCCTGGAGCTGATCCGCACCCTGCAGCAGAAGATCGTCGCGCTCCAGCAGGAGGACTTCAAGGAGACCGGCGACTACGAGTCCCGGCTGAAGGTCTTCCAGGAGTGCACGGTCACGCGGGTGCTGAAAGAGGACGATCGTGTCTCGGGCGTCTTCGCCTACGAGCGCGAGTCGGGCCGTTTCTTCGTCCTGGAGGCGCCCTCCGTGGTGATCGCCACGGGCGGCATCGGCAAGTCCTTCAAGGTGACGTCGAACTCGTGGGAGTACACCGGCGACGGCCACGCGCTGGCCCTCCTGGCGGGTGCTCCCCTGCTGAACATGGAGTTCGTGCAGTTCCACCCGACGGGCATGGTCTGGCCGCCGTCGGTGAAGGGCATCCTCGTCACCGAGTCGGTGCGCGGTGACGGCGGCGTGCTGCGCAACTCCGACGGCAAGCGGTTCATGTTCGACTACATCCCCGACGTCTTCAAGGACAAGTACGCCGAGACCGAGGCCGAGGCCGACCGCTGGTACGACGACCCGGACCACAACCGGCGTCCCCCCGAGCTGCTCCCCCGCGACGAGGTCGCGCGGGCGATCAACGCCGAGGTGAAGGAGGGGCGCGGCTCGCCGCACGGGGGCGTGTTCCTCGACGTGTCGACCCGGATGCCCGCCGAGGTCATCAAACGGCGGCTGCCGTCGATGTACCACCAGTTCAAGGAGCTGGCCGACGTCGACATCACGGCCGAGGCGATGGAGGTCGGGCCCACCTGTCACTACGTGATGGGCGGGGTCGCGGTCGAGTCCGACACGGCGGCGGCCCGCGGGGTGCCGGGCCTGTTCGCGGCGGGTGAGGTGGCCGGCGGTATGCACGGCTCCAACCGGCTCGGCGGCAACTCGCTGTCCGACCTGCTGGTGTTCGGGCGCCGGGCGGGCTGGCACGCGGCCGAGTACGCGGCGGAGCTGGCCGGGGCGCGGCCCGTCGTGGACGACGACCAGATCGACTCCGCCGCCGCCGAGGCCCTGCGGCCGTTCTCCGCCGAGGCGGAGACCGAGGAGCCGAAGGGCGGTCCGCCGGAGAACCCGTACACCCTGCACCAGGAACTCCAGCAGACGATGAACGACCTGGTCGGCATCATCCGCCGTGAGCCGGAGATGAAGCAGGCCCTGGAGAAGCTGGCCGAGCTGCGGGCCCGGGCGCGCCGGGCCGGGGTGGAGGGGCACCGGCAGTTCAACCCGGGCTGGCACCTCGCCCTGGACCTCAGGAACATGCTGCTGGTCAGCGAGTGCGTGGCCCGGGCCGCGCTGGAGCGCACCGAGTCGCGCGGCGGGCACACCCGCGAGGACCATCCGGGGATGGACCGCAAGTGGCGCCGGATCAACCTGCTGTGCGCGCTCACCGACCCGACGGGCGGGCTGGCGGCGACGGACCCGGTCCGCGGCCAGATCACCCTCACCCGCGAGACCACCGAACCCGTCCGTGCCGACCTGCTCGCCCTGTTCGACAAGGAGGAGCTGGTCAAGTACCTCGCCGAAGAGGAGCTCTACGAATGAGCGGCTATACGGCCCACTTCAAGGTGTGGCGCGGGGACGTGGGCGGCGGCGGCCTGGAGGACTTCAAGGTCGAGGTGAACGACGGTGAGGTGGTGCTCGACATCATCCACCGCCTCCAGGCCACCCAGGCGCCCGATCTCGCCGTGCGCTGGAACTGCAAGGCGGGCAAGTGCGGTTCCTGCTCGGCGGAGATCAACGGCCGGCCCCGGCTGATGTGCATGACGCGCATGTCGGTCTTCGACCGCGAGGAGACCATCACGGTCACGCCCCTGCGCGCGTTCCCGGTGATCCGCGACCTGGTCACGGACGTCGGCTTCAACTACGCCAAGGCCAGGGAGGTCCCGGCCTTCGTGCCGCCACCGGACCTCGGTCCCGGCGAGTACCGGATGATGCAGGAGGACGTGGACCGCTCGCAGGAGTTCCGCAAGTGCATCGAGTGCTTCCTGTGCCAGGACACCTGCCATGTGGTCCGTGATCACGAGGAGAACAAACAGGCGTTCGCGGGGCCGCGTTTCCTGATGCGGGTGGCGGAGCTGGACATGCACCCGCTGGACGCGGCTGCGGAATCCGGCCTGGACCGAAAGACCACCGCCCAGGACGAACACGGCCTGGGCTACTGCAACATCACCAAGTGCTGCACGGAGGTCTGCCCGGAGGGCATCAAGATCACGGACAACGCGCTGATCCCCCTGAAGGAACGGGCGATCGACCGCAAGTACGACCCGCTGGTGTGGCTGGGCTCGAAGATCAGGCGGCGCTCCTCAGCAGGCTGAGCGCCTGCTGGAGGTTGTGCTCGGCGATCTCCCGCATCCGCTCCGGGTGCGGGAAGTCGCCCTCGATGAGGGTCAGCGGCCCCGAGACCAGGCTGAGGTGCATCGACAGGCGGTAGAGCCGCAGGCGCGCCTCGTCCAGGCCCGGGGCGCGCAGGGCGTCGTAGTGGGGGCCGAAGCGGAGCCTGAGGAAGACGTGCTCGTGCTCCACGTCGAAGTACATCAGGCCCTCGATATCGATGAGGGCCGGCTGCCCGTCGGACGTGAGCAGGACGTGGTCCGGGCCGAGTTCGCCGTGGATGAGGGTCTGGCGGTCGCGCGGGCGGACCTCGGCGGCCAGGGCGTGGATCATGTCCTCCAGTTCCCGGCGTACGGCGGCGGCACGGGGCTCGCGCCGGGCCGCTTCCGCGAGGCAGCGCAGGGCGCCGTCGGTGACGCGCTGTTCGCAGGAGACGCCGTGGGAGGAGCCGCCGCCGTCGACGACGGCGACCTTCCCGAAGCGGGGGCCGGTGTGGGCGTGCAGGGTGGCGAGCAGCTCCGCCAGCCGCTCCAGGGCCTCCGGCGCCGCCTGCGGGTCCCGGTCGAGGGCGTCCTCCAGACTGCCGCCGGTCATGTCCTCGACGACGGCCGCGTCGGCCGGGAGGTGCGTGTGCGTGCCGTCCGCGTACCGGAGGCGGGGGGTGCGGACGCCGGCGGCGGCCAGGCGGTCGTGGGCCGCCGTGAACAGGCCGAGGCCGGTGCCGTGGGAGAAGACGTCCCGGGGGTCGGGGTCCGGCTGGTCCCAGTAGTCCTCGTCGGCCGACCAGATGTAGGCGATGGCCGTGGAGTCGTCGTCGAGGGTCAGTCGGTAGACGCCCTTCTTGGTACCGCCGCGCAGGCGTTCCACACCGGACAGGCTGCGGGCCGGGCCGAGCGCGGCGCGGGTCAGGGGGGCGAGGTCGGTGCGGGTGAGTGTCCGCCGGGTCCTGGTCACCGCACCCAGTCTTCCTCGTACGCACGCCAGTCCGCGTCGGTTGCCGCGAAGTCGATGTACAGCGCGACGCCGAAGCGGGCCCGGTCGGCGTCCGTGCGGGACAGGCCCAGGCGGACGCCCCGGACGGCGGCGGGCACCGTCTCGGCGTGACCCCAGTGGTCGAAGTTGCTCTCCCAGTAGAAGGGCAGGCCCATCAGCAGGTCGGTCGAGGGCGGGGTGACCTCCAGGGCGAGGGAGGTCTGCTGGGCCACGTAGCCGCCGTAGGTGCCCTCCAGCGGCTGCGCGGTGTCGTACGACATGACGGCGATCTGGTCGACGCGGCGGGCGACCTGGCCGAAGAACTCCTGCGACCACCACTTGGGCTGGTCGGTGAAGACACCGAACACGGTGTGCAGAGCCGGCAGCGGGTCGATCTGGTGGGCGGCGACGGAGAGTTGCGCGTCCCGGGATCGGGTCTCGCGGCGCAGGGAATCGAGCAGGCTGAGGTAGGCGCTGTTGCCGGACGGCATGGGCTCCAGGTCGAGGTGGATGCCCTCGTAGCCGGTGTCCAGTATCTGGCGGGCGGAGCGGAGCACGGCGGCACGTGTCTTCGGGTCCTCCACGCGCATGCCCTCGGAGCTCTCGGTCGCCAGGACGTCGCCGAGGAAGGCCTGGACGCGGATGCCGGGGAGCTTCTCGTGGACGGCGTCTATGAACCAACGCGCCCTCGGATACACCGACTCCGGGAGCGTGCCGTCGTGTTCCAGCGGCCCGGAGTGGACGTACAGGTCACGGATACCGGTGCCTTGCAGGCGGCGGGCCAGGGCGGTGACGTCGGCGTCCTTCTTACGGCCGTCGACCCAGGCGTGACCGAGCCAGAGCGCGTCGCGGTTGCGGGTCCGGGTGCCCTGTGCGGGGTCGCCGGTGTAGTTGATGTAGAGGGCGGTTTCGACGGTGAGGAGGGGGAGGAGGGCGATGAGCAGGGTTAAGGCTGCGCGTTTGAGCCAGCGGCGGCGGCGTGGGCGAGCGGCACCGGGTTCTGGGTCGGTCTGAGGCTCGAGTTGGGGTTGGTGTTGGGGTTGAGGTTGGGGCTCGGCAGGGTCGTTCCCGTTCCGGGCTGCGCTCTCCGTGCGGTCCATGCCGTCTCCCCTCGAACCGGTGGTGCAGCTCCACCCTGGTGGTGACAGAGGTGACGAGCGGAACGGACGTTCGGTTGCGTGTGAGGGTTCGGTATTAGGTCACTGACCACCCCCGTGACTATTCCTATGATGATCTGACTGACTGAAGCTCGGAGGGGCTAGGTCCGGAGCAGGCGTCAACAGGCTTACGGGGGTTGGGAAAGCGTGATCCAGCCGGAGAAGATCCCGCAGTTCACCGGGAATCTGGAGCAGCTGGAGACGGACTACGCGGATCTGAAG
>NZ_WWIQ01000045.1:0-52188 GCF_009862985.1 Streptomyces sp. SID5464
GTATTGATCACGAGCGTTGTTAACGGGGGCCGGTCTTGATCGTGGCGAAGGCCCCCGTGTGTGGTGGAGGTGTCGAATCTTCACCGCACGGAGGCCTTCGTGTTCCACCGTAATGCCCGGCTGACCGTTCACGGCAGGCGGCTGCTGGTCGAACGTGTCCGCACCGGTCGCCCTGTCGCCCATGTTGCCGCCGAGATGGGCATCTCCCGCGTCACCGCGCACAAGTGGATGCGCCGCTGGCGGGCTGAAGGCGAGCAAGGACTGCACGATCGGTCCAGCCGTCCGCGCACGACACCGCACCGCACGGCAGGGGCGATCGAAGCCCGCGTGTGCCGTCTTCGGCAGGACCGCAAGCTCGGCCCGGCCCGCATCGGTCCGATCCTGGGCCTGCCCGCCTCGACCGTCCACCGCGTCCTGGTCCGCCACGGCCTGAACCGCCTGGCCTTCCTGGACCGGCCCACCGGCCAGATCATCCGCCGCTACGAGCACGCCCGCCCCGGCGAGCTGATCCACGTCGACGTCAAGAAACTCGGCCGCATCCCCGACGGCGGCGGCCACAAAGTCCTCGGCCGACAAGCCGGCCGCGCCACCCGCACCAGCATGGGCTTCGACCACGTCCACTCCGCCGTCGACGACCACTCCCGCCTCGCCTACAGCGAGATCCATCCGGACGAGAAGGCCGCCACCTGCGCAGACTTCCTCCGCCGGGCCGCAGCCTTCTTCACCACCTGCGGCATCGACCGCATCGAACGGGTCCTGACCGACAACGCCTGGCCCTACCGCAAAAGCTTCGCCTGGCAGCAGGCCCTGGCCGACCTCGGCGCGACCGGCAAGCTCACCCGCGCCTACCGGCCGCAGACCAACGGCAAGGTCGAACGCTTCAACCGCACCCTGCTCGACGAATGGGCCTACCTGCGGCCCTACACCAGCAACACCGAGCGGACTGCAGCTCTGACAGACTTCCTGCACACCTACAACCACCACCGCTGCCACACCGCACTCGGAGGCAAGCCACCCATCACCCGCGTGAACAACCCTGCGGGTCAATACAGGTAGGGCTCCAGTTCGTCGGGGGTGACGAACACCGGGCCGAGCGTGGTGGCGCTGTCCTTGCCCTTGGCGGGGCCGAGGCGGACTTGCATCTCCGTCGGTCGGCATGGTGAGGACGGTGCCGCCGCGCAGCACGACGCGATGCCGAGGCAAGATGATGACTCCTTCGTCATCCGAGCCACAGAGGCAGTGCCTCCCACGGACTCTCACCTCACCGGAGGAGGAGACCGGGGATCATCAGCCGAATCGGTTGTGAACCGGCCATGACCGAGGTGTTGACGGCCCGGCCCCCTCTGACATAAACGGAAGCACCGGCAGTGCGGGCGCAGGATCACCTTCCCGGCATCGAGGGCGATCAGCGCCCGGAGCCCGTCCCACTTCGGCTCCGCCGCCCAGCCCGGGCGAGCGGCTGTCGCCAGGGGGACACGCCCGCTGGGGATGACGATGGCGGTCAGTATGCGGCAGCGTCCTGCGGCCCGGCCGCCCGGGTGCAGGTGAGGCGGTAGAGACTCGGTGCCGGTCCCGATGATGTGCCCGCCGAACGTGAAACGGGATGCCTCCTAAATAATATTGCAGTAATATTTTTTTATGACGCAGCATGCTGACGCTGACACAAGACGCGGCCAGGTCGCCTCCGCGCTGATGAGTGTGGTCGCCGAACGGGGACTGGCGCGGACCACCCTCGCTGACGTGGCACGGACGGCGGGTGTGTCCGTGGGGCTCGTCCAGCGCTATTTCCGTTCGAAGGACGAGCTGCTGAGGTTCGGCATCGAGTATGTCTACAGGCGCGCCGAGGAGCGCATCGCCGCCATTCCGGTCGAGCCGCCGGTCCGGGAGTTCGTCGTGCGGCTGATGGAGACGTTCCTGCCGCTGACGGTCGAGCGGCGCGCCGAGCTGCGAGTCTGGCTCAGCTTCGTGCAGGCGTCGCTTACCGACGCCGACATGGCGGCGATTCACCGGGACGCTACCGTGCGGCTCCTGCGGGGCGTCGAGGAGGCATTGTGCGGCGCGCAGCGGGCCGGCGAACTCGCCGCGGGTGTCGACACCGAGGCGGAGGCGGCGGCGCTGGTCGCGTTCGTGGACGGGCTGTGCCTGCACCACGCGGCGACCGGGAACGGGTTCGACGCGTCCCGCATCAGCGCCGCGTTGGACGCCTACGTTGACCGGCTGTTCGACTGATGAGCGCGACGCTGGCGCTGGCGCTGGCCGGGCTTGGGCTGCTGGACAGCACAAGCTTCGGCACCCTGCTGATCCCGATCTGGCTGTTGCTCACCCCGGGGCGGGTGCGCGCCGGCCGGATCGCCGTCTACCTGGCTACGGTCGCGACGTTCTACTTCTGCGTCGGCGTTCTCTTGGTGCTGGGGGCCGATGCGGTGCTGGAGGCCGTCCGGGCGGCCTTCGCCGACGTTGCCCAGACGAACCTGCGGATCGGGCAGCTCGTCCTCGGTTTGATCGTCATCGCCTTGAGCTACCGGCTGGAGGCCCGCGCCCGCCGCCGGGCGGGCAGACCGGGCCGACTGCAGCGTTGGCGGGCTGCGGCGATGTCGGGTGCCGTGCCGGACGGCGAAGGTCTGGACGGCCGGGACAAGCGGGGTGGAGGCGTGCGCGGCCTGATGAGCCTCGCGTTGGTGGCCACGGCGCTGGAGATCATCACCATGGTGCCCTACCTGGCGGCCGTCGGCTTAGTCGCGAATGCCGATCTGACCTGGCAGGTCATCGGCGGGGCGCTGGCCGGCTATTGCGTCGTGATGATCCTCCCGGCGGTCCTCCTCGGCGTCGTCCGGATCGCCGCGCACGACCGCGCCGAGCCAGTCCTGCAGCGGATCAACGACTGGTTCACCCGCAACAGCGCCAAGGCGCTCGGCTGGACTGTCGGGGGGATCGGCATCGGAATGGTCCTCAACGCCGTGACCGCCCTTCTCGCTCAACCCGTCTGAACTCGCGTCAGACGCCAGAATCTCCAGCAACTGCAACTTTCGAAACACGCCCTACAGCAGGACCATCAGCTCGGTCATCTGCTCTGGCCCCTCGCTCTACCAGAACGAGGGGCCGCCGCCTTGAACCCCAGCACGCCCGGCTTGCGGGAAAGGGGGAAGCGCAGTCCCCTTGAGGCTGACGGAGCCGGCGCCCGCCGGGGCCGCACGTACGCGTCAGGCTGGGGAGGGACCAGCCGCAGTCGTTGCGGTTGATTTTCAGGGAGCGGGTCTGGTCGTTGAGGTTGTAGCCGCGCAGGTCGTGAATGGATCCGCCGCTGCGGGTGATGCACGTATGCCGGCCGCTGTGGTTGCGCTTCTCGTACACGCGGGCTGTGCGGTCGGAGTTGTTGCGGATGGAGCTGCCGCGGTCACGGATTGCGGAGGGGAGGTCCCTCACGCTGCCGTCCACGGCACGCCGCACCCACGGCTGACCGCCGAAGTCGATCTCCGGGTAGATGCACACGTGGCCGGACGGGCAGTCGATCGCTGGCTTCACAAGGAACGCAAGCCCGAGCAGGTGCGGGTGCAGTTGCCGGCGCGCCGCCGCGCCGAGAGTCTTGGGCCTTTCACACCGGGGGGCGACCGGATTATGCACGGACCGCATGGTCCCAGGCCGGCTCGCCGAAACGGGGTCGCGATCGACGACAGCAGCCGCTACGAACCGTGACCACGTGCCCCTGCGGCGGTCATGCAGTCAGACGAGCCGGATGCCGTAGGGGTCGTGGCGGCCCCCCACCGGTCCTTGCGGCCGGGGTCCCGGACTTTTCGCGCCGCGGACCGTCCAGCCCTCCCCGTTGTGGAACCGTTGGTTGATCTTGTTGCCGTAGGCGTTGACCGCCTGGATCGGATGCCACCTCCGCGCGGAAGATGGCATCCGACCGGCTGGGCGCTGGAACCAGCTACGTGCTCTGGGTCAGCAGACCGGCGTCGATGACCTCGGCGATAAGGGTCGCTCCGCGGCTGTTCTGGTGGATGTGGTCGGTCGTGAGCACGAGACCTCGCCGCCGTGAGATCGTGTCGAGGCTGCGGCGCAGCACTGCGTGCTGGACGAGGACGCTGACGCTCGCTGCGGGCGTCACCTCCCGGTAGGGGATCGGCGGCGGGCCAGCTTGGCGTAGTTCCTCGGTCTGGCGTTCGTGGAGCGGAAGGTAGGCCACCTCGTTGGTGGCGGCGACCTCGGCGATCATCCGGCTGTACGCCTGCGATGCCTGTGCCGCTGCTCCGTCGAGTTGTTGGCCGAGTACCGGTAGCGACAGCAGACCGATCGTCGCGTCGGTCTCCGCTCGCAGCCGTGCGACGACGGTTCCCAGGCACTGTTGGAACCAGCCGGCTGACGGGCGATCGGGGAGCTGTTTGCGCTTCATGGCCTGCTCGACGGGGTAGCCGGCGAGGCTCGCTCGGGCGTCGTTGGTTCCGATCAAGACGGTGATCACATCGGGCGGGTTCGTGACGACGGCATCAAGGCGCTGCAAGAGGTTGTAGGCGAAGTCACCGTTGGCGCCGAGGCGGGCAAGCTGCACGTCACCGGGAGGGTGGCGTCGTCCAAGAAGGCCCAGGTAGTCGACGCTGAACTGCGCGCGGGTGAGGCTGTCGCCGAGGCACGCGATGCGTATCGTCACGGCGCTTCCTCCGGGCCGGGCGTGCCGACGCGTTCGGTCGGGCTGGTGTCGGTCCGAGGACGGTGGTCGGTGCCGAGGCTCGCGGTGATGGCCAGGATGGACGTAGGCCCCTCCATGTCGACCACGTGCCATACCCCGGCCGGGTTGATGGTGGCCTCGCCCGGCCCGAGCAGAACGCGGTCGGGCACCCCGTCCACGTCGCGGGTGACCGTCACGGACCCGCTGAGGCAAACGACCAGTTCGTCGCCTGCGGGGTGACTCTCCCAATGGTCGCCGAGGCCGTCGCCGTCGAAGATCATCACCATCCGGCCCTCGGCGCCGTCTGCCGCGACCGCGGCGCTGTAGGCCTGGAGCACCTCCGGGTCCCAGGCGAAGCCCTCGACGGGTTTCGCTCTCGATCCCAGTCCGAGGTGCACGGGGGTGGTCCGCAGGTCCATGGCGTTGCGTTCGTGGTTGACGAGTCTCATGCCGGCGATCGTCCACGACAGCGATCGGGCGGTCTTGAAGAAAAGGGAAGAGAAGCCGACGCGACGGGCAGACAATTGGCGGCTACCTGGCTCCGAGGAGGACTTCGCTGCGACGCCAGGCCGTCGGTGATCGGTTCGTGAACTCGCGCCAGTCCCGAACGAGATGGGCCTGGTCGGCGTAGCCGGAGACGGTTGCCACATCGGCCCACGGGAGCGGGTCTTGCGCCGCGGCCAGTTCGTGCGCGTGCTCGAAGCGCAAGACTCGGGCGAAGGTCTTCGGCGACAGGCCCACCTCACCGCGAAACCGCTCGGTGAGGTACCGACGGCTCCAGCCGAGTTCCGCGGCGACCGCACCAACCTGGACGCAACCCCGCGCGGCGACGAGGCGGCGCCACGCCTCGGCTACCTCGGGGCGCTCCCGGGGCACGCGGTCGCCGCCGCGGCCGACAGCTCGGAGGAGCAATTCGTCCAGCGCGGTGAACCGCGCGGTCCATGTTGTCGCCGCTCGGAGCCGGTCGACCAGCTCGACGGCTAGCGCTCCGAGAAGCTCGTCGAGTGGGACCAGTCGGTGGGCGAGCTCGGCGGCAGGCATGCCGTAGATGGCCCGGGCCCCGCGCGGTGTCAGCGATACCTGCACGCCTTGCTGGCGTCCGTCGTGGTGGATCGCGACGGACCGGCACATCAGACCGCCGGCCACGCTGCTGAATCGGGTGACCGGTGACCCGTCGTCAACGCCCGCCGCCATCTCTAAAGGATCTGACAGGCTGATCACCGCAGTGAGCGCGCGGCTCGGCGGGCCGCAGTGCACCCCTGCCGGGAACCCGCGGAGGTCGAAACCGACGTACGAGTCGACGTACTGCCGCAAGGAGGGCGCCGGACGTGCAGCGATCCCGGTGGCCGTGTGGTCCTCCATTTTCGTCAGTGTACGAGCCGCCCAGCCCAGCAAGATCACCGTCCAAGGGCTGATCACCGCCGTTTGCCGCTGGTGACACGGTTCTTACCGGCACCCCGCTGCCTGGAGCTTCGCGTGCTTGTTCACTCATCGCGGATCGATCTGTCCAGCTCAGCCCTTCGCTTCCTGTCCGGCCTGCTGCGGGCCCGCCGCCCTCAGCGCGGCACCCGGTGGCGCCGGCTGCCTGCCGGCCGGCAGGCCCTGCTGGTCCTCGCCCATCTGCGGTGCGGTCACACCAACGCCCAGTTGGCGACTGGTTGCGGCGTCGGGACCACCACGGTCTACCGGTACGTGGCCGAGGCTGTCGCGGTCCTGGCCGCGCGGGCCGCCCACCTGACCACCGTCCTCGGCACGGCGACGCAGAAGGCGTACCTGATCCTCGATGGGACACTGCTCCCCATCGGCCGCATCGCCGCCGACCGGCCCTATTACTCCGGCAAGCGCAAAAGGCACGGGATGAACGTCCAGGTGCTCGCCGACCCGCTCGGGAACTTGCTGTGGGCCTCGGCCGCACTGCCCGGCGCGGTGCACGAGCTGCGCGCCGCCCGCACCCACGGCATCATCGACGCCCCTGTCGAGGCCGACATCCGCTGCTGGGCCGACAGGGGCTACCAGGGCGCCGGCGGCACCATGCGGGTTCCTTACCGCGGCCGCTGGGACAAGCTGTCCGCGGGCCGGCAGGCCGGCAACTCCCCATGCCAAGATCCGTGCGCTCGGTGAACAGGCCATGGCCACGCTGAAGACCTTGCGGCTCTTGCGCAAGCTGCGGTGCAGCACCACCCGCATCACCGGCCTCGTCCAAGCGGTCCTCACCCTTCACCTCAACGCCTCAAGCTGAGGTTGGGCAAGACTCAGTATCCGGCGGCAGCCGCGGAGCGGTTCAACCGCCTCGGGGCACCTGCCGTTTGACGGACCCTGGTGTCGGGACCGGTCCCCAGAGGGGCGTGGTACAAGTGGCGGCTGTGACAGCCAATCGCGAGCAGGAGCCCAGCGAATCGTGCGGGATCTGTCTACAGCCAATACCACCTGTTCAGATGGAGCCGAAGCACGAGACCTTGAACGAGCGGTGGAAGGATTCGTCGCCTCCCGACAACCCGCTCGAAAACCACGCCCGCAATGTACTGAGTGCAATGGAGGCATGGCAGTGCGACCGCTGCCGACGCTGGATCTGCAACGATTGCATCTTGCCCCACGTGATCAGGTCCCGTGCCCGCCGAATGCGCCATCGAGGCTGCGGGGGTGTGTTCAAAGCGCCGGACGCGCCGTCTTGGATCGGCGTCATCGGCCAGCGGCCCGTACCCGCTGGATCGTGGAGAGCAAGGTTCGGCATCCGAACGGACTTGAACTCGGGTGTACTGGGCGGCTCAGGCTATGAACCGTTCCTAGGCGGAGAGCTACTCCCAGCCGGAGAGCTGCGTTTCAGGGAACTCGCGCTGATAGCCGAGGGGATCCGTCAGTCTGTCGGGGTGACGTTGAGTGACGACCAGATGGCCATTGGGATGGCCATGTGCGATCAACTTGAGGGTCGGCGCCTACGCAAGGCCAAGCGGACCATCGAGACCCTCAGCGTCCCTTGCACGGATCGGGACCGCTCTCTCGCCGCCGCACTGCCGGCTTTCCTCTACGCCCGTGGCCTGTACGCCCGTGATATCAGTGTTCATGTCATGGCCCCCACTGAGTCTCGCGCTCGGGAGGATGCTCAGCTCTATAGCAAGATCGACGGAGAACTTGGCATGCATGGAGTTGGGCTGATCCATGCCGGCCAGCCCCGGGCCAAGAGGGAGGCCGCCTATGCGCGCGGCATCACAGTCGGTGATCACGGGGAATTCGAGAGGGATGTGGTCAGCCGGGGTGTGGCCGTTGTCCGTGTTGCCCGATACGGAACCTACATCGATCGCCGCCATCCCCGAGTGGCACACCTACCCGACTCCGGATACGGACTTGCATAGAAGATCCGCCATGCTGAAGTCGATGGTCACGGCGCGCTGGTGCGCTTCGCTGATCGTGTTCTCGTGCTGATCGCATGCGGCTGTCGGCCCGTTACGCGAACACGCCGCTGCGGGCGCTGCTCGGGCTGGCCAATACCGAGGCCACCCACTGTCAGACGATCTTGAATGCAGGCAACCGCACGCGACCAGCACAAGTACGAGATCACCGACTACACCAACGCCGATGACCTGCGGGTTCGAAGTTGAAAAGGGCCCAGTGAAAAGATTTCATCCTGTACTTCGCAGATCACGGGGCTGGTGTGCGCCTGCGGTGATGTACTTGCGCCGGTCAGGGATGTGACCTTCTTCGGGAGATCGTCTGTCACCGGTGGATTTCGGTTGAAACCCGATGAGGTAGTCAGTCAGCCGCGAGCGGAGGCGCGAGAGTTCACCGGCAGGCGGTGCCGCTATGGCGGCGCCGGTCACACGGCAGGAGGGTGCTGCTGCTGGACACGCCGATGGGCGAGAACGTCTCTTTGTACGACCTCCTCGCGAACAGCACAGCGGTGCCCGAGGAGGTGATCGGCTTCGTCCCCGCCGATGCGCGGCTGGCGGCATTGCTGCGTGCGCTCCACCCGACCGAGCGGGAGGTGGTTCAAGCGTGGCGGATCCCGACAACGGCACGTGGGCTGAGGCCGCGCTGCACGCGGGTGCCGCTGACCTCGAGGTCGTCGGAGCGAGTACGGCGCAAGGTGAAGCGCCTGATCTCCGAAGCGCAACGGCACCTGGCAGCGGATCTTCACAGCCCTGCAGGTCCGGGCCGATGCCAAGGACCTGATCACCTGGGAGATCAACGTTGACTCCACCATCGTCCGTGCCCACCAGCATGCCGCCGGGGCAGGAAAAAAGGGGGACCTGCAGAAGGAGCCGCCCGGCGGCGTCTCCACCGAGCCGGGCGACCACGGCCTTGGGCGCTCGCGCGGTGGCCTGACCACCAAGCTGCACCTGGCCGTCGAGCAGGGCCGGAAGCCCAGTCCATCATGATCACTGCCGGGCAGCGGGGCGACTCCCCGCAGTTCGAGGTCGTCCTGGGGGCGCATCAGAGTGCCCCGACCGGGGTCGGGCAGGCCGCGCAACCGGCCCACGCGGTTGCGCCGACAAGGCCTACGCCTCCCGTGAGAACCGCGCCTACCTGCGCAGACGCGGGATCCGCTGCACCGTCCCGGACAAGGCCGATCACATCTGCAACCGCAAGATATTCGGCTCCTGCGGCGGCCGTCCGCCGAAGTTCGACCGGGAGGACTACAAAGCTCGGCACGCGGTTGAGTGCGGCATCAATCGACTCAAAGGCACCGAGCTGTGGGAACAAGGTACGACAAGCTCGCGGTCCGCTACGAGGCGACCGTCCTCGTAGCGGCGATCAACGAGTGGCTGTGAACGGGGATAGAGGCGTCTCTGGCTCAGGCCCGCGCGCCGCCGTCGACCCGGAGGACCGTGCCGGTCACGTAGGAGGAGCGGTCGCTCAGCAGCCAGGCGGCGGCCTGCGCGATCTCCTGCTGGTCGGCCGCGCGGCCCAGCGGGGTGTGCGCCGTGAGCCGCTCTCGGAGACCGGGTGATCCCTTTTCCCAGGTGCTTATCATCTCGGTCGCCGTGTTGCCAGGGGCGATGGCGTTGACGCGGATGCCTTCCGGGCCGTAGGTGACGGCGGCCGACTCGGTGAGGCTGTTGACCGCCCGTTTCATCGCGCCGTAAACGGGCAGCTCGGGATTGCCCATCAGGCTGCCGACAGATGAGTTGTTGACGATTGCGCCGGTCCCGGCGGTGGTTCGGATGGCGGCGATCTCGGCGACCATGGCCAGCCAGACGCCCTTGAGGTTCACGTCGTAGAGGCGGTCGAAGTCGGCCTCCGGCAGCTGGTGCATCGGGCCGGGCTGCTGGATCGTCGCGCCGTTGTTGAAGGCGATGTCGAGTCGGCCGTAGACGTTCACGGCGCGGTCCACGGCGGCGCGCACGCCGGCCGCGTCGGCCAGGTCGCACACCACGTACTCCGCGGTGCCGCCTGCCGCCCGGATCTGCGCGGTCACCGCCTGCAGCTGGTCCTCCGTCCGGGCCGCGAGAAGTACTCGGGCGCCCTCGCGGGCGAAGAGCCGAGCCGCGGCGGCTCCGATACCGCGCCCGGCACCGGTGATGAAGGCGACCTTGTCGGCCAGCATGCCCAGGGCGGCAGGCGTGGTGGGTGTGCCGGTGGCAGGTGTGTTGTCCATGGCGCCAAGCCTGCGCCCGTCCGCGAAGCGCAACCAGGCACCGGCGGTACCTGGATCCGCGGCCCGGCGCCCCCGCACACTGGAGAGGTGGACCGACGACAACTGGCCGACTTCCTGCGCAGCCGACGCGAGCGGATCACCCCTGCCGAGGTGGGGCTGCCCGCCGGACCGCGCCGCCGCACCCCGGGCCTGCGCCGTGAGGAGGTGGCGCAGCTGGCGCACATCTCGACCGAGTACTACACACGGCTGGAGCAGGCCCGGGCGCCGCACCCGTCGCACGAGGTGCTGGCCGGACTGGCTCGGGCCCTGCGCCTGACGGACGCCGAACGCGACCATCTCCATCACCTGGCCGGCACACCGCCGCTCCCGTCGGCCGGGCCCTCGCGCCAGGTACGGCAGAGCATCCTCGACCTGCTGCACCGACTGCCGCAGGCCGCGGCGACCGTAACGTCCGCGACCTTCGAGGTGCTGGCCTGGAACGATCTGGCGGCAGCCCTGATGGAGGACTTCTCCGCCCTGCCGCGACGCGACCGCAACCTCGTGCGCCGTGTCTTTCTTGGCCCGCACACGCAGGGGCAGCGGCTGTACGGAGTGTCGGACGCGGACGCCTTCGCCCGCATCTCGACGCAGCGGCTGCGCGCCGCCGCCGCCCGCTACCCCGACGATCCGGAGGTCGCCGAGCTGGTAGCCGAACTCCTCGACAAAAGCGAAGAGTTCACCCGCTTGTGGCAATCCCACGACGTGTCCGCCGAGCTCACCCTGTGCAAGACCTTCCAGCACCCGCTGGTCGGCCCCGTCACCGTCAACTGCGACGTCCTCGACATCACCGACCGCGACCAGCAGGTCGTGATCTACACCGCGGTCCCAGGCTCGCCCTCCGAAGAGGCGCTACGGCTGCTGTCGGTCATCGGCACACAGCGCATGGACGTCACGCGCTGAGCCACACCGGCCGCACTTCACGTCCCCTGATGTGGACCGACGCCGGTCAGCACCGCCCGCGCGCTTCTGAGCCCTGCCCTGCACGGCGCGGCCCCTGAGCAACCACTTTCGACACACGCCCTAACGAGCTCGTGCATGTTGGAAGGGGGACGTCGAGCTCCTGATCGTCGATCATCAGCGACCGAAGGATCACAGGTCTGTCAGCCGATGTGATTGCTGGACTCGTGGCGGAGTTGGGCCCGTTGTGGCATGAACGGCATCAGGCCAGCCTTGCGTCCAGGCAGCGGAGGCGGGGCGGTGGGCGCCGGTGCGAAAGCACCGGTTGGTCTTCGTCGACCGGCTCCTGGCCACCGTCGTGCACGTCCGGCACGGGCCCACGCACGACGTGCTGGCCTGCTTGTTCGGCGTGGACCGCTCCACCATCACCCGAGCCATCGGCGAGGTGCGGCCCCTGCTCGCCGAGCGAGGGTGCACTGTCAGCCCCGGCGTGCGGTTGCGGACCCTGGCCGAGGTCGTCGACCACCTCGGCGCCGGCGACATGACCGGGATCGTCGACGGCACCGAGATCCGGGTCCGGCGGCCGGCCGCCGGGCGCAAGGACCGGGACACGTTCATCTCCGGCAAGAGCAAGCAGAACGCCGTCAAATCCATGGCGCGCACGGACGGCGACGGCCGCGTGCTGTTCTGCAGCCCGACCGAGCCGGGAAGCTGCGCGGACATCACCCACGCTCGTCAGTTAGGCCTGGTCGAGCTCCTGGCCGACGGCCCCGCCGTGGAGATTCTCGCCGATGCCGGCTACCAGGGCCTGGGTGCTCAGAGCGGCGGACGTGTGGTGACACCGCCGCATCGCAAGTTCAAGAAGAACGCTCCGGACTGGTACGACGAAATGCATGAGCGGCAACGCAAGGCACATTCCTCGCGACGCATCCGGGTCGAGCACGGCATCGCCCACTTGAAGAACTGGCGGGCGCTGGCCCGCCATCTCGGCCGCCGCGAGCACATGAGCGACATCGCCCAAGCCGTTGCCGGTCTGCTGTCCCATCAGCAGATCGCGGACCTGACGCCGGCGCGGCAGATGTGAACACCGAGCCCCGCCGCCATTTTCGACGTCTCCCTGGCAACCATGCACAACCTCGCCATGACAGCGTGGAACAGCAGGCCAGCCATCACCCCAGACATGCCGCCACCAAGCCTTCTGCAACACCCTTCAGCTGGCGATCACTGGTCAGCGATGTCACGGTGCTGGCTGATCTCGCTGTCCAGTTCGACGGCGAGGCGCCGGATGTCGTCGCCCGACAGAGCAGCAACGTAGTCCATCCATCCATTGCCCCTGCCAGTACCGGCGGACCTCGGGGCCTTTGGGGCGGGCTCGCGCCGAGTCCGCTCCTCCGCCTCGAACTCCAGCAACATCTCGACCGCGAGCGGCGCGATGTCGGGCCGACGCAGGAGGTTGCTGGCATACGGCACGAGCTCGGGCCTCTTGGCGAGGAACCGCTCGACGGCGATCTGACGCTCCTCGGGAATCTCCGGGAACTGCCACCGCGACGGTCCCAGATCGGGACGCCCCACGGGACCAAATCAAGACGCCTGATCTTCACAAACCACCCTAGAACTGGGGCCAGTTGGAGCCGGCTTGGTGGGGCCGCTGAGCGCCGCCCTAGCCACACCACAGCAGTCACACGCCAGCAGATCGGGGAACTGCCCCTCGGAGAGATGCCGCGATGTCACTCGGATGAGGCAACGTCAAGTGTCTGGAGAACCATCCCCCTTCGACCTGCGGCCCATCCGGAGGGCAGGGTAGGGCTGTCCGCGGGTGCGGTGAGCATCGGTTCGGGCAAGGGCCACGTCATGCGGTGATGTCTTCCACGGCGGCGCCGTGCATGTTCCCACTGTTCGGCAGCTGTACCCCAGCCTTCGTCAGCGCCCAGGCGTGGCCCGCGACGGCCCCGGACGGCAGCTGAGACCGGCCGCGTGAAGGTGAGGTCGGTCGAGGCCCGGACCGCAGGTGGTTCGAGCTTCCGGGGGCTCGTGTCACCATGCGTGGATGACCGGCGCCTCGGGCTCGTGCTGCTGCCAGGCCTGATTGAGGCGCGTGAGGCGGTCCGCGGCGGCGATGCCGTGCAGGGAGGCGACCTTGCCGTCGCTGATGTCGAACGCCACGGTGCCCACGACCCGGTCCTCGATCACGGCGAGGACGGCCGGTGAGCCGTTGACCAGCGCGATGTGCATCGCGGGGGAGCCGCCGGCCAGCCGCCGCTTCGCCGGCGTGGGCTTGAAGCCGGCCCGCACGAAGGAGGCGACACGCTCGCGCGTCTTGTACCGCAGCAGCCGCCTGGCCAGTCCGGCGCCGTCCGAGACCGCCGTCACGTCGTCGGTGAGCAGCGCCACCAGCCGTTCGGTGCGTCCCGACGCGGCGGCGGCGAGGAACTCCTCGACGATCCGGCGCGCGGACGCGGGGTCCACCTCGTCGCCGCCGCGGCGCTCGGCGGTGACCCGGCGTCGGGCCCGGTGGACATGCTGCTGGCTCGCGGACTCGGTGATGTCGAGGATCCCGGCGATCTCGGCGTGGGGGTACGAGAAGGCCTCACGCAGGACGTAAGCGGCCCGCTCGACCGGTGAGAGGCGCTCCATGAGGGCCAGCACGGCCAAGGACACCGATTCGCGCTGCTCGAAGGTATCGGCAGGGCCGAGCATCGGGTCGCCCTCGAGGAGCGGCTCGGGCAGCCAGTCTCCGGCAGCGCGCTCATGGCGCGTCTGCGCCGAGCGGAGCCGGTCCAGGCAGAGATTGGTGACGACCTTGGTCAGCCACGCCTCCGGCACCTCGATACGTTCCCGGTCCGCGGCCTGCCAGCGCAGGAAGGCATCCTGCACGGCGTCCTCGGCGTCGGCCGCCGAGCCGAGCAGACGGTACGCGAGCGAGGCCAGCCGGCCACGGCTGGCCTCGAACCGATCGATGGCTGCGCTGTCCATGCGCAAGAGCCTATGCGGCGGCCCTCACACCGGACCGGTCGGGCGCGGTGACCAGGCGGCGCCTGCGCTTCGGCATGCCGAACGTCGGATGGGCGATGCTCCACCCCGCCCCCCTGAGCACGCCCGACTTGAGCCGCGCGGCCATCCGGCCGCCCAGGTACCAGGACTTCGACCGGACCTCCCCGTCCACCATCTGGAAGATCGCGTCCCGCTTCCCGAGGCTGATGTGGTTGCCGTAGTACTTCAGCCCGGTGGTGGGGACCTCGCTGCCCGTCAGGCGCGCGATGATCGCGGCGGTCGCCTGCATGTTGGTGTAGCCGGCTGAGCCGCAGGACATCGGCAGCGGCCGGCCGTTGTCGCCGATCGCGTAGGCGCAGTCACCGGCGGCGTAGACGTCCGGGTGCGAGACCGAGCGCATGGTGCGGTCGACGACGATCTGGCCGGTCTCGGCGACCTCCAGGCCGGCGGCGGCAGCGATGGGGTGCACGGCGAACCCGGCCGCCCACACGGTCACGTCGGCCGGGACGGACATATCGTCGGCGGCGATCGCCCGTGCCGGCTCCACGGCTTCGATACTGGTGTGCTCGTGGACGGTGATGCCGAGCCGGTCGAAGGCCCGGCGCAGGTGCCGACGAGCCCTCGGGGAGAGCCACGCGCCCAGCTCGCCCCGGGCGGCGAGTGCGACCGAGAGGTCGGACCGGGACTCGGCGAACTCCGTGGCGGTCTCGATGCCGGTCAGCCCCTCACCGACGACCAGCACGGTGCCGCCCTCGCCCAGGCCGGCCAGGCGCTCGCGCAGACGCAGCGCCGAGGACCGGCCGGTCACATCGAAGGCGTACTCGGCCACGCCGGGGATCCCATGGTGGGCGACGGAGCTGCCGAGAGTGTAGAGAAGCGTGTCGTACGCGAGCTCGCCGTCGCCGTCCTCGCCCGTCACAGCGACGGTCCTGTGCTCGGGGTCGACGCCGGTCACGCGCGCCAGGCGCAGCCGCACACCGGTGCCCGCGAACACGTCGGCGAGCTTGCGGACCGCAAGGTCCTGGCCGATCGCGAGCTGGTGGAGCCGCATCCGCTCGACGAAGTCGGGCACGGCGTTGACGACGGTGATCTCTACGTCGGCGGGCGAAAGCCGGCGGGCCAGGTTTCCGGCGGCGAAGGCCCCGGCGTATCCGGCGCCGAGGACGACGATGCGGTGCTTCATGGCGATGCTCCTGTCTCGTTCGCGTGCCCCCTGAACGAGGCAGCGCCCCGATTGCTGACAGGAGCCGGATGTGACGCGGGTCACTGAACTGGGGCGAGCGGCTGAGCCTCGACAGGCGCCGGAGGCCGGCACTCGCCAGCAGCGACCGGAGAGGAAGTTCAGGGACATGACGAAGGCCCGGACGCCCGGTCCCTCTCTCTATACCTGCGGCGACCGCTGGTGGCCCGTCCCCAAGTCGTGAGACGCCCGCACCCGGCAGCACCAACCACCGCCGACCCGCGTGGTGCTCATAGGATGCCTGGATGCCGAAGCCGTTACGGATGAGTCGCCGCACGCGGGTCGCCCCGTGGGCGGTCCTGTGCGCGGCCGCTATAGCCGCCACCCGCCGCCTTCCCGGCGCCTGACCCGCAGCCCGAGAAGCCCGTCAGCGCCGAGTGCGCCGAGTACATCGCGGACATCGAGACGCAACTGGCCAAAGCCAAGCAGGAAGGCAATGACGACGGCATGTTGTCCTTCACGCGAACCCCGGTCGGCGCGCACGACTGCAGCGACGAAATCCTCGACCACTTCAGCGCCGACCGGTGAGCCGCAAAGGACTCACCGCGACAGCGCGTGCTGATCTGCGCCGGTGCCGTGACGGGCACCGCCCTGAGCGCCGGGCCGGAACCGGAGCCGCAACCCACACACAAACCGCTGAAGAGGGCGCAGCAGGACGCTGGCGTTCCGGTCAGCAGATGGATAGGCCCGGGCCTTCCCGCGATCGGTCTCACGCTTGGACAGGAGGTGACCGAGGCGCAGCTGCGCTCCCTGTTCGCCAAAGGCCGGCACCTTGGCTTGGCGTCTCTCGTTCACGAATTAACGGCGAACGGGGGAGCCCCGCCTGCTGTGACTCGGGTCGTCCCGTCGGTTGTGAGCCCGCGGCCGCACCTGTCCGCACTGCCGCTCCGCACTCGGGGGACACCGCGCCCTGAAGGAAGTGGCGGCACGGCCCTATGTGAAGGCGCTCAAGCGCAGCGCCCCGGATCCTGTGGGGCTGCGCGCCCGTGCCGCCGCACGGGCGTCAGATGGCCCGTGTCACTGCGGTGTGCAGTTCGCGTACGCCACTGGTGCGCGGGTGCTGTTCGGCGAAGTTCGTTGACGATGTGGGGGATCGCGGGCCGGTCGCGGACTTCGCCGGGGCTGGCGTGGTAGGCGTCCAGGAGTGCGCGGCCGGTCTGTTCGGGCCGCTGCCAGGCCCACCAGGCGCGGGCCATGTCGGTGCCGAGGCGGGCTTTGCGCTCGGCGGTCGGGAACCGGTCGGTCCATGCGCCTCGGCCTGGTGGAGGGCGAGCTCCGCCTCGTCGAACCCGAACCGGCCCGGAGCTTCGCCGACTGGATCGGCCTCGAGTGCCGCCAGCGCCACCTCCAGGGCAGCGTTCGCTTCCCGGTCACGGCCCTGCTGGGCGAGGGTGGACAACAAAGCCCAGGCGTGCAACTGCGCCCGGACCAGCCGCTGGGGGCCGCGGCCGCACCGCGTTCGGCGTAGGAGAACGCTGCGGACAGGTTGCCAGTACTGCGAACCACCATGCTCTGCGCCCCGTACGCCCACGCGGCCAGAACCGTATCGCCGCACCGGTTCGCGTATGCCACAGCGGTGCCGAGATGAGTGCGCGCGCCAGCCGGAGTCAGCAGCGCCGCGACGAGCGGCAGGCCGCGCGCCGCCGGGGTGTCCGTGTGAGTCCGTGTCTCGCCGATCACCGGATCAGCGGACCATGGCCAGGTGAGAGAACGGCGAAAGCGGCGTCCCCGGGCCGGACCCACAGCGGCATCCGGGAGAGGAGCTCACCTGAACTTCCGCCATGCCTGCCGTCGGCGTATCCGGCCGCGGCCATCAACAGGAACTGCTGCCACAGGACGACGAGCTGCTGCCACAGGACGAGGAGCTGCCGCAGGACGACGAGCTGCAGGAGGACGAGCTGCTGCAGGAAGAGCCGGCCGACGAGCCGTCGCACGAGGAATCCGTGGCGTACCAGGACGACCAGCTGGACGAACTGTCACCGCCACCTGTCGCTGATGCCGTGCCCGCACCGCTGCTCGCCGCCCATGCCCCATGGCCATGCCCGCTCGCCCGACCGCTCGCGGACGCCTGCCAGCCCAGATCCTCCCAGGCACGCCGCCATGCGCGGCGCATGAGCCAGGCACACAGCGCAGCCATCCCCAGGACGGCGGCGCCCACCAGAATGAACGCAGTCACCATGACTTTCCCCCCTCCCACCGGGGCGTGCGCACCGGCTGCCCGGACGATGCCCCCTGCCCCGGCACATTCAATCCCTCCTTGAGCAAGCCCAGAGGTTTCCTCATCCGGAACGGCCCTCCGCGTCACCGCGGGTGTAAGAGGGCATCTCTTGTGGGGAGTTCGGCCAGGGACGCCTTTGTGAACTCTGGTGGGACTGGCGGTTGTTGCGAAACGTGTTGCTCGTCGTCTCTACAACCATGCACGAGGTCGTTGACGCGGCGCCGCCCTCGCCAAGCGGATCTCCCTCAGACGCCGAAGTACAGGGTGCGTTGAAGGAGGCTCAGGGTGGGCTCGACCCAGGCGAGAGCGTCAAGGCCGGAGGCGAGGTTGCCCGGCGGCTGGTTGATCAGGGTGTCGCGGCGGATCAGCCGGGCGAAGTCGACGGTGACCGGATCCGCCCGCAGGCTGCCATCGGGGTGGCGGAACTCCACTCCGGCCCGCCGCATGACAGTGATCAGTTCCTGGGCGAGGATGCCGTATCCGACGGTGGTGGGATGGATGCCATCGACAGCCAGGCCCTGGCCCCAGCAGCACGGAGACCGCCGCCCTCTGCACGGCGGCGTG
Organism: Streptomyces sp. SID5464; assembly: GCF_009862985.1. Classification (NCBI taxonomy): domain Bacteria; kingdom Bacillati; phylum Actinomycetota; class Actinomycetes; order Kitasatosporales; family Streptomycetaceae; genus Streptomyces; species Streptomyces sp. SID5464. The sequence goes on from NZ_WWIQ01000045.1 coordinate 18,206, forward strand.
TGCGAACTGATAAAAAGCGCCCTGGGCCGGTACGGATGCAGACCACCCCAACGCAGAGCTCTCCGGCCGCGCAAAGAGGGTCACAAAGGCCACGGGCCGACATCGCCCTCCACACCATGTCCCTGATCCCGGCCAGTCCTCCACCGCCGCACCGCGCGGCCACGGTGTGCCCATGGTCAGGCGTGACCGATGCAACGGCCAATTTCCGGCATCAACGAGCAAAGCCTGAGAACAGCTCAGATACCGCTTACACCCACGGTACTTACGCTGTCCCGGCATCCCTCGCACCACCCCTCACGCCCCTGTGAACATGCCCGAATCGAGGTGTTGGGTGAACAGATCCCTCAGAGTGGTTCTCACTCTGGGTACGACAGGAGCGGCACTGCTGGCCGCGCCGACGACGGCGGCCCAGGCCGCCGGGACCGCCATGTCAGCTCGGCCGACCGCCGCACAGATAGCCATGATGAGCCCCGCGGCGCAGAACCGCCTGCTCGATCCGCTGCGAGCGATCGCCGGCGCGGTCGACACGGCAGGCGAGAAGAGCGACCCCGGCAGCTACGCAGGCGTGCGCATCGACGCGCCCGCCGGCTTGGTGCACCTCTACACCACGGTCCCGGCGGACGCGCCGGGGCTGCTCCAGGCCGCCCGCCGGACCGACCCCGGTCTCGACACCTCGCGCGTCGAGGTCGACAAGGCCGCCTTCACACTGCGGGCGTTGCACGCGGCACGCTCCTCCCTCCTCGCCGAAGCCGACGCGCACGAGTTGCCGTACGAGGTGTACTCCGTCGCCGTGGCCCCGGACGGCTCGGCGCTCGACGTCGCCGTCGACAAGCCGGTGACCGCCCGGGCCGACCTGCCCGCGGCCGGGGCGACCGACGGACGGCAGGCGAACACCTTCGACGGCGTCACCGTGGTCTTCCAGCAGGGCAGCCCCATCACGCCGGCCAGCTGGGCGGACGTCAAATGGCACGACTCCTCGCCGTTCATCGGCGGTGATGTGCTGACGGACGGCTCCTCCTACTGCTCCGCGGGCCTGCCCGCGGTCCGCACGAGCGACGGCCACCCGATCATGGTGACCGCGAACCACTGCTTCCCCACCGGCGACCGCGTCTACACCGGAGCGGGAACCACCCCGACCACCGGCAACTTCTACAACGACCTCAACGGCCAGGAGGGCAACTACGTCGGTACGGTGACCGGCACCAGCGGGAGCTGGGACGCGGAGGAACTGGACGGCGCCAACAACAACAGCGACGAGAGCGACTCGACCACGTGGGAGCCGGTGACGAGCGACGCGTACTCGTACACGGGCGACTACGTCTGCCAGGACGGCGCCGCCTCCTTCTTCATGGGGTACGGCACGGTCTGCGCCATCGAGGTCACCAACCAGGACATCACCTACTCGCTCACCGACTGGTCCGGGACGCACAACGTGCGCGGAGTCGAGGGGACCAGGCTGCCCGGCGAGCAGTGGGCGGTGGGCCACGGTGACAGCGGAGCGATGGTGTTCGCCGTGTCCGGGTCCACCCGCCAGGCACGCGGAGTCGTCTCGGCCTTGACCGACCCCTACCAGACGGAAGGCGGAAGCTACATCTACTGGACCGAGGCGCCCGACATTCTCGGCCACTTCGGACTGAAGCTCAACCCGACGACGTAACGACCGCACAGCCGCCCCAGCGGCAAACCGCGCCGTCCCGTACGACCGCGCAAGGCCCCACGCGGCCACGCGGGCCACCACGGGACGGCGTGGAGCCGCCGCACAGCGCCGTCCTTACCAGGAGGAGCCAGACATGACCGGCGCACGTCCCTCTGCCATGAACCACTGGGTTCGCCCCGTTGCCGCCGCCGTAGCGTCAGCCGCCTCCTGCCTCCTGCTCACCGCCTGCGGGAGCGCGGCGTCCCACTCCTCGGGCGATCTCCAGGAGTCCGGCGAAGCCATCACGCGCCCGGTCACGGTCGGCGCCGACGGCCGTACGCTCACCACGGCCGGTACCGCGGGAGGGTGCCAGACCCTGCGCCTCACTGCCGACGAAACCGGCAGCGCCGTCACCCTGACCCTGCGCCTGACCACGCGGGAGAGCAACGCGAAGCACCCCTGCCCGGCCGACGTGAGGTTCGGACCGGTCAGCGTCAAGCTGCACACGCCACTGCACGGACGCCCCGTCTCCGACGGCACGACCGGCAAAAAGCTGCACGTCGGCAGGGCCTGACGCCAGCGCTCTGGCCATCCGGCCTGGAGCGCCGAGCGCGTCACCGGACCGCTGCTGCCGCGCGAAGAGGCGCTGACGGATCTGGGATAACGGCGGCATTCCAATGGTATGACCGACCGCCTGTTGTATGTGCGTTGCGTCGATGGGCGTAGGACGCACATCCTTCATGTCGTCATCGCGGAGAGCTGGCTGGCTCTGTCCGCGAGAACGGGCAGCGGATGTGCACCGGTTTGGGAGGCAGCCGCCGCCCGAGAGGGAATCGAAATGGTCACGGGTTTCCCTCAGGCGGGTGGAAGTGGCCCTGCGTCGGTGACCGTGCCGGTTCACCAGTCAGGTTGATCGGGTGCGTGCCACAGGACGTCGAGCCGGCGGTGGGCGAGTTCCTCCGCCTTCTGAACCAGGTCGCTTGCGCGATGTCCGGCTCGGCCGAGGGCCGAGGGCCGAGGACCGGCGAGTGCGCCGTCGGCAATGCCGGCCGACCCGGTGAAGTGAACGGCGTACCTCCATCTGTCCGGGTCCGGTACAGGACGAGGCTGGTCGATCTCCCGGGGGCACGCCAGTACGGCCGCCGTTTGCTCGCCATGTCGGCACGGCACTGCGGACTCACCCGCCCATGCGGCGCGTCCGGCTTCACCGGGGACGTACGCGCCCCCGACCGTCCAGATAAACGGATGGTCGGGGGCGAGCGTGACGCGGCAGGATGCTCGGCATGACATTACCCACCCCCGAGCTGCACACCGCCCGCCTGCGACTGCGGCCGTTCACCGAGGCCGACGCGGCGCCGCTCTACGCGCTGCACAGCAGCACCCACGTGCTGCGTTACTGGGACTCCCCGCCGTGGACCGAACCGGCCCGCGCCCAGCGCTTCATCGCGAGCTGCCGGACGATCGAGGAGCAAGGCACGGGAGCGCGGGTGGCCGTCGACCGCGTCTCCGACGGCGCGTTCATCGGCTGGTGCGGCCTGACCAGCTGGAACCCGGACTTCCGAAGCGCGTCCCTGGGCTACGTCTTCGACGCCGCTGCGTGGGGCCACGGCTACGCCACGGAGACCGCGCACGCCGTACTGCAGTGGGCGTTCGACACCCTGGACCTGAACCGCGTCCAGGCCGAGACCGACACCCGAAATGTGGCGTCCGCCCGGGTCCTGGAGAAGCTCGGCTTCGTCCGCGAAGGCACCCTCCGCGAGGACTGCGTCGTCAACGGCGACGTCTCCGACTCCTGGGTCTTCGGCCTCCTCCGCCGCGAGTGGCACACGACGGGCACGCCGACGGCCGGCCGCTAGGGCCGAGACGTGCCCGCTTTTTGAGTCCACAACCTCCACCGAGGTCACCGTGGGCCGCTCCGGCGAGCTCAACGTCTTGGCTTGCCCCACTGATCCCGACCATCCGCACCGCTGGAGCATCCAGCAGCTCGTAGGGTCCGCACGGAGCGGCAGCATTCTCTCTGAGTCCCGCAGCACTATCTGGGAGAGTCATGACAAGTAGGTTCACCGAGTTGACCGTTGACTGCCACGATCCGGAGAGACTCGCGGCCTTCTGGTGCGACGTCCTGGACTTCAAGGTGATCGACCGGAGCGAGGGTAAGGTCGAGATCGGCTCCTGGGTGCCGACTGTTGAGGATGTTCGGGCCCGCCAGATGTCGCCCACCCTGCTGTTCATCCAGGTGCCCGAGGGCAAGACCGTGAAGAACCGGCTTCACCTCGACGTCAGCCCGATCGACGGCAGCACCGAGGACGAGGTAACCAGATTGCTCAACCTCGGCGCCACCAAGACGGACGTGGGCCAAGGCGCAGATCGAAACTGGGTGGTCATGGCAGACCCGGAGGGCAACGAGTTCTGCGTCCTTCGCACCCTGGCACCGCAGAATTAGGCCGCGAGCGGCCATCCCCTCGTCACTCCGTAACCGTCATGTTGCCGACAAGACCTCAGTTACCCTCCGCGACCGCTCCCCAGATCTGTGCCAGATCCCTTTCTGAGGTTCTGGCACAGTTTCCGTGCGGCGGCCAATCTGTGTAGTTGCTGCGGCTACATCGGTCGTGATTCCCCGGAGGTCGTGGCCACGGGTCTCCTACGGTGCCGAGATGCTGACTGTACGAGCTATGACGGAACGTGGCCTCCTTCGACCTTTCAAAGTGCCGACGGTGCTGCTGAACATCGGCCTCAACCGTCAGTCCATCGAGGTAGGCCGAACCTGGTAGCGGTCGACGCTTATGGACGAGTGGTGGGTTGGGCGTGCTTCGGACGCTTTCGCGGCAATGGAGCGAGTACGGCCATGGGTGAGTTCTACGCCCTGTACGTTCAGCCCTCACTCATTGGGTCGGGAATCGGTCGCACGCTCCTCGAAGCCGTGCACGCTCACGCGGATGGTTTCAGCCTGATGTTGTTGTGGGTCCTCACCGACAACACTCGGGCACGTCACTTCTACGAGCGAGCGGGCTACATCGCTGACGGTGCTGTCCAGGCTGACGTCTACGACGGAGTGTCCGTGTCCGAAGTTCGTTACCGGTGCACCCTGCAGGACTGTAGTGCGTGAGCTCGCCGTAAAGTCAGGCGAGAAGAACCCGTTGTGGGTGGTCACGTAATTCCCCGGGGCTGAGGTCACGTAATTCCCCAGCCCCTGGAAGCGGTGACGCTTACTTGATCTTGGGGCTGTCCTGCTTGTCGGTGCGGTTCCTGGGGTGTTTGTTCGGCCGGTAGCAGGGGCCGTTCATGATGGCCTGGTGGCTGGTGTTGATGAGCCGGTCGAGGAGGGACTCGGCGACGACGGGATTGGGGAAGAGGGGATGCCAGTCGCTGGGTGCCCGATTGCTGGTGATGATCAGGGAGCGTTTCTGCCGCTCGGAGACGAGTTCGTAGAGGTCATCGGCCTGGGTCGCGTTGAGCTGGCGCATGGCGAAGTCGTCGAGGATGAGGACGTCGGGACGTACCAGTTCGCGGGTCCGTTTCTCCCAGGTGCGGTCCGCGTGGCCGCCTGCGAGGTCCGCCAGGATGCGGCTTGTCTTGGCGAACCGGACCTGGGCGCCCTGACGGACGGCCAGATGACCGAGGGCCTGGGCGATATGCGTCTTGGGAGGCGACGGTCTCCCGGCGGGTGATCTCGTCCTGGCAGAGGACCTGGAGGAAGGGTGCCGTCGGCCGGTGTGCGGGTTGATCGACTGCCCGAGGAAGCCAGGAGGATTCGGATAGAAAATCACATAACGCTCAAACCTTCCCAAGATGGTGAAGAGATTGATTTTCAGCATGGGTTGGCGCATTGGATCTGCCTCAGGTGCACTGGTCGCCGCGGCCTGCCCAGCAGCCCGGGTTGCAAGCCGTCCAGAACTCGATCCATGCCGGTCGGACCGGTCATAAGTTCATGCCATGACGACCGTCGACGACATGGGCTACGTGTTCCGCACTGCCCGGCCTGAGGACACCGAGGCCATCGAGGCACTCGACGGGTCCTTCACCACCCACACCATCTTCCAGGTGGCCATCACCGAGAATGGGTTCACCCTCCAGGAAATCCTGGTGGACCCGCCCATCCACAAGGTCTTCCCAGCCGACAACACCGACGACGCCGATGCCCCGGTAGCCGAGGGGGATCCGAACAGCCGCACCTTCGTCGCCGTCGGCACCGACGGCAGTCTGGCAGGCTTCGCCACTGCCTCCTACGCTTCGTGGAACCGACGGCTGGCCATCGAGGACATCGAAGTCGCTCCGGCACATCGGGGTCGGGGCGTCGGCCGCGCCCTGATCGGCCACGCCGTCAAATTCGCCAGTGAGTCCGGTGCCGGCCACATCTGGCTGGAAGTCACCAACATCAACGTCCCGGCGATCCACGCCTACCAGCGGATGGGATTCACCTTCTGCGGCCTGGACGCGACGCTCTACGACGGCACACCCTCATCGGGCGAACAAGCCCTCTACATGAGCATGCCCTGTCCTTGAGCAGCCTGCCGACGGCTCACAGCAAAGGCCCGTACGTCGCCCACGCGACCGTCATCCCCCTGGGGAAACGTGATCGTGAGGGTGGGGAATTATCTGATGCCGAAACACTTCACGTGGGGAATTCCATGACCGTCGACAACGTCCGGCTCTCTCAAGCTTGCAGCTGGGGACCGCCGTCCAACAACCGGTCGTTTCATCAACGATCATCCTTACTCCGCCACCGAGCGAAGTTCTTGCGGGCGGTCAGGGTGTCGGGGTGGTCAGGGCCCAGCGCCCGCACCGTGTCTGCCAGCAGCTCCTCGAACGCGGCCACGGCGCCGGCCGCGGATGACCGGACTCACATCGGTCAAGGGGCCCCGCAGCAATGTGAAAGAGCCGGAGCAGAAGGTGAGCGCCGACAAGAAATGCGTGCCGCAGACCCCGCTCGAGGGCTTCGACGTCACCGTCGAGCGGGTCTTCCACAACGACGGCAAGGAAGTGCGACGGGAGCCGTTCCGCACCCACTACACCCACGTGACGAGATCACCTGCGAAACGCCCCGGTGATCCGAGAGTGGCCGGCCTGACCCCCGGCGGTGAAGCTGCTCTCCGCCAATGTCGGCAGGCCCCGCCCCACCCCTTGGAAGGCTCTCAGCGCGACAGGCCTCGACAAGCGACCCGTCGACGGCCCGGTCGCCGTCATCGCCCCCCGGCCCCAAGGGCACCGGCGCGGTCGGTCTCGTCGGAGACCGGGTCTACGACGTGAAGCACCACTGCGGTTCTCCGACCAGGCCGCCCGTCCACGGCAGCCGGCGACTTCGTCGACGTCAGGTGAGGGTGCCGGACCTGGCTGCAGTTTGCCCGATACGCCCGGTAGAAGACTGGCTGTTCCGACGGCCGCCAATTGCTCGGAGTGAGGCGACGGCTGCGGTCGACGTTGCTCTCGCATACGATAGTCCATGTATAGGGCAAAGAGGCAGTCATGGCTGAGAAACCGATCAAACCGTCCGTATCGGATGTGACCTCGTCAGGACCCGAGAAGGCCAGCGTCGGAATTCACGGCATCACCGAGTCCGCGCGGTATTCCATGGCCGAAATGGGGCCGAAGCGGAGTCTGCAGACGCTGTTGAAGGTGAACCACGTCGACGGTTTCGACTGTCCGAGCTGTGCGTGGGGCGACCCCGATCCCGACCACCGGAAGATCGCGGAGTTCTGCGAGAACGGCGCGAAGGCCGTCGCGTGGGAGGCCACGCGCAAACGCGTCGACGCGGCGTTCTTCGCCGAGCACTCCGTCGCTGACCTGCGGGAGCGGGACGGTCACTGGCTGGAGTCGCAGGGCCGGCTGGCCCAGCCGATGCACCTCGCCCCCGGCGCGACGCACTACGCGCCCATCTCGTGGGAGGACGCGCTCGCGCTCACCGCCGATCGCCTGCTCGGCCTCGCCGATCCGAACCGTGCCGTCTTCTACACCAGCGGCCGGACGAGCAACGAGGCCGCCTTCCTCTACCAGTTGCTGGCGCGCAGGCTCGGCACGAACAATCTGCCCGACTGCTCGAACATGTGCCACGAGTCGAGCGGCGAGGCCCTGAGCGCGACCATCGGCGTCGGAAAAGGTCTCATCACGATCTCCGACATCACCGATTACGCGGACTTGATCATCATCGTGGGCCAGAATCCCGGCACCTGCCACCCCCGCATGCTCAGCGCGCTCGAACAGGCCAAGCGGCGCGGCGCCCGCATCGTCGCAGTCAACCCGCTCCCCGAAGCCGGGTTCGGCCGCTACCACAACCCACAGACCGCGCGCGGCCTGGTCGGCCCGGGCACGCAGCTCGCCGACCGCTGGCTCCCGGTGCGCATCAACGGCGATCTGGCCCTTTTCGCGGGCCTGAACCGTACCCTGGTCGACCGGGAGGACTCCCAGCCGGGCTCCGTGCTCGACCACCACTTCATCGACCGGTACTGCGACGGCTTCGAAGCGGCCGCAACGGCATGGCGCGCCCTGGACTGGTCGCAGATCGAGACGATGGCCGGCCTGCCCCGCCGCCTGATCGAGGACTGCGCGGCCGACGTGCTCGCCGCGGACAGCGTCATCGTCTGCTGGGCGATGGGCCTCACCCAGCACCGCAACGCCGTGGCAACCATCCGCGAGATCGTCAACTTCCTCCTGTTGCGCGGCAATATCGGGCGCCCCGGTGCCGGGCCCGCCCCGATCCGCGGGCACAGCAACGTCCAGGGCGACCGCAGCATGGGCATCTGGGAGAGGATGCCGCAACCGTTCCTGGACAGGATCCGCGACGAGTTCGGGTTCGATCCGCCCCGTGCCCACGGCCTGGACACCGTCGGCTCGATCAAGGCCATGCGCGACGGTGAGGTCGACGTGTTCATGGGCCTCGGCGGCAACTTCGCCGCGGCCACGCCGGACACGCAGGTCACGGAGACCGCGCTGGCCAACTGCGCCCTCACCGTCCACGTCGCGACCAAGCTGAACCGGTCCCATCTGTGCCACGGCACCGAGGCGTTGCTTCTGCCCTGCCTCGGCCGCACCGAGCGCGACCGGCAGGTCTCCGGCGAGCAGTTCGTGACGGTCGAGGACACGATGGCCATGGTGCACTCGTCGCACGGACGGCTCCTTCCGGGATCACCGCACCTGCGCAGCGAGGTCGCGATCATCGCCGACCTCGGGCACGCTCTCTTCGGCGACGACCTCGGCTGGCGCGGCATGCGCGACGACTACGCCGTGATCCGCCGCCACATCGAGCATGTCTGCCCCGGATTCCACGCATACGAGGAGCGCGTCCGACAGCCCGGCGGCTTCATGCTCCCCCGGGCACCGCGCGACTCCCGCACCTTTCCCACGTCGACCGGCAAGGCGCAGTTCACGGTCAACCCACCGACCGCGCCCGAAGTTCCGCCGGGACACCTGCTGCTGACGACGGTACGGTCGCACGACCAGTTCAACACCACCGTCTACGGCCTCGACGACCGTTACCGCGGCATCAAGGGAGGACGGCGGGTCGTCTTCCTCAACCGGAAGGACCTCCGCGACCTCCACCTCCACGACGGCGACCTGGTCGATCTGATCAGCGTCAACCCGGACGGTGAACGCCGCGCCCCCGGCTTCCGCGCCGTCCGCTATCCGACGCCGCGCGGCTGCGCCGCCGCCTACTACCCGGAGACAAACGTGCTGGTCGCCCTGGACTCCACGGCCGACACCAGTAACACGCCGGTGACCAAATCCATCGTGATCCGCATCGAACCCTCCGGCGGGGGAGCTTCGGTGTGACGGTCAGGTCAGAGGCGGGACTCACCCTGCTGTGAGGTCGGGGCCTCGGTCCCGCGGCCCGGATCCGGAGACCTTGCCCTTGGTGGAGGTCTTCGCGGCCGCCAACGACCGGGGGGCCTCACCGAAGGCTCTCAGCCCGGCGAAGTTCCACGTTCCATGACTGCCGTGGCGTCAGCGGGCATTCGTCTCCGGATTCGTCGCGGACCCGGCTCTCGCCCGGGCCCTGTGCGCGCGGGCCGCCGAGGCCGGGCTGGTCGTACGGGGAGGCTGGAGGCAACCTCGACTGGTCCGCCGCCTCCTTACGCGCTGGCCGCAACATCCGCAGGCTGTGCTCGCGTCACCGGCAGGCCGCCCCGCCGGACGTCGACGGCGACCTGGTCGACTACGGCGAGATCATCTCCCGCTTCCCGCAGGCCTACCCGGCCTGAACTGCTGCGCAGGTCGCTGGACCGGCTCGCCGACGGCTGCGAGTCGATCACCCGGTACCTCGGGGGGTGCAACGAGTACTGGAACGAAGAGAACAAGAAGGTGTTCGGGGCTCCCTAGCAAGGCGGAAGCGGCATCGGCCTGGAGGTCCTGGAGGTCCTGGAGGTCCGCGCCTGGTACCGGCCGGTCCTCCAGGCCGGCGATCCCCGGCCGCTGAAGGAATTCGCGCACTGGGATGCCGAGCAAGAGCGGCTGACCGCGAGCAAGATCACCTCCACCTCCACGGACACCCAGCTGGAGGCCTGGGCCGAACTCGAGGAGGAGAACGCCGCGCGCCACGGCTGGCGCCTGCTGCGCAGGAGGCCGCCTACCAGTACCGGGCGCAGCTGTCCGACCGGCCTGGGACCTCCTGGCGGTGGTCAGCGCCGACATCGCCGGCATGGAAGACGCCGACGTCCCGTGCCCCGACAAGCAACTGGAGCCAGCGCGCGCCGAGCGCACGAACCGGTCGCAGCGGCAATCAGCTGGGGCCGGACCGACAGCGAAGTCGCCATCCGCGCCCGGGTGCCCCGGCGGTCGGTACGCCAGCTCCGCGACGGCGCCGACGCCACAGCAGCCGGAAGCCAGCAGCAGTAGAGCGTGTCCGGGACTGCCGTCAACAGCCCCGGACACCGGACCATCATCTACCCGGAGCCCCGCCTCGTGCGGGGCTCCGGCCGTTGCCCGGCTCGCGCGGACGCGTGCGGGCGAACTCCGGCTCTTTCCCCACGGGCAGCAATCATCCTTCCCTACGCTGGCTGCACGCCCTGCGACCGAGCCGCGCTACGGGAGTCTCGCCTGGTTCGCCTGAGACCCTGGTCACAGCGGCGGAGGCTCCTCTTGAGTGGACCGGCGGGCGTTCACTCAACCTGGGCAGACATTGGGTTCCCCCCAGAGCCGCACCGTGCGGCTACCGTGGAGGCATGCCCAAGGAGATCCGCATCGAAGTCGATGACGAGCAGTACGCCCAGCTGGAGCGCGAGGCGACCAGCTGCATGAGGATCCCGATACGTACGCCGGTCGCGTCCTGACGCAGGGGCTGCACAAAGCGCGGTTCCTCGAGGGCTGCGCCGAGTTTCTGGCCGTGCCCGGGATGCGCGAGGAGTTCGCCCGGCGGTTCGGCCCGCGCCCGGGCCCAGCGCAACCGCAGCCTGAGGCGGACCGCTCGCAGTGGACCTGCCTATTGATCTTCCGTGGCTGCTGGAGCTTGCCCGCACGCAGCTGGGGGACCGGACGTGACGGACTGGGGATCGATCGAGGCCGCCCGTGCCCGACACTGCTTCCGTGTGATGGACGGTCTCGTCTACGACCAGCCCCACCACCGGGCCACCCCATTGTTCCACTCGTTGTGCCGCCTGCAGGCGCTGGAGCACCTGGAGACCGCGCGCGTCAGAGACGGGTGTGGCACCGTTTGACGTGGGGCCGGGTCCGTCCCTCCCCCCCCCGTGGTGCCGGACCCGGCCTCATTGTGTGTCGTCTGTGCCGGTGTCCCGGCCCGCACTCGGGTGGGGAGGCCGGGGGGAGGACCTGCCGCAGCTCGGCGTACAGGCGCAGCCGTACGCCAGGCTGGCCCGGCTCAGCCACATGTGCTTGACACGCCGACGTTCTCTTCAGGCTCGGGATTCACCCGACCGAAGGAAATGTCAGTGCCGGCATCTACCGTCAAAGGCATGACCCCTTCGCCGAACTCCCGTGACAGCGCATGGGTTTTGGAGGCCATCATCCGGACAGCGCCGGCCGCCGATCCCCGCTGGCAAGAACAGCTGGACAGGCTCCGCCCGGTCGCAACGTACGACCGAGAGACCCAGACCTGGCATGCGCGCCTCGGCGCGCTGGACCTGGCGGGCATGCGAGTGCTGCAGACCCTCTTCGACGCCGCGCACATCCATGGCACCGAGGTGCGCCTCGCGCCCGTGCCCGTCCCGGCGTACTGGAATGGCCCCACCTTCACGAAGGACCCGGAAGTGGCCTCCCTTGTGGAGGCGCAGGCCGACCCGGGGCGGCCGCTCGGCCAGCTGCCTCTCGCCTGAGTAGCCCGCGGAGGACGAGGACTTCCTGTCCGGTGTCGGCGCTGGAGGCGGCGAGCGCAGGAGTGCCTACCAACGCCCGCGACTGTCGCGCTTATGTCGCACGGCGAGAGCGGCGGGATAGAGCACGTGGTGCCCATAGCGAGCATGGGCGCGATCGGCGACGGCCTCGATAGCGAGGGGCTTGTCGTCCTGCATGTCGAGGGTGAGCTGTCGCGTGGCCCGGCCGGGCGAAGCGCATCGGCGCGCAGTGCGATGCTGCGCACTCGGGCGCGCTGGAGGCCGAGCGATTCGTAGACCGCGTAGGCTGCGCGGGCCAGGAGCACGGTGTGCTGAGTCGCTTCGGGCAGGGCACGGCTGCGGCGGGTTGAGCTGTGGTCGGCGTAGCGGATGGTGCAGGTCAAGCCGCTGGCGATGTGGTCGGCGTTGCGCAGGCGGGCACCGAGGTCGTCTGCGAGGGCGAGCAGGGCGCGCCGGTGCTCGGCCGGGTCGAGCTCGTCGCGGACAAAGCGGTGCTCGGTGCTGATGCTCGCCGGGGTCGGGGTGGGGTCGACGACCTGGGTGTCGCGGCCCCGCGCATGTTTGTGGAGGGCGCGGCCGGCCCGGGCCCCGAGCAGACGTTGCAGCGTGAGCTGGGGACTTCGACGACGTCGCCGACGGTGTGCAGGCCGTACTCGCCGAGCGTCATGGCCGTCTTCGCCCCCACGCCGGGCAACTCCCGGGCCGGGCGCGGGGACAGAAAGGCGGCGATCGCCTCGGGGGAGTCGTCGACGATGGTGCGCTGCCCGGGCGGGGTCAGTGCGCAGGCCATCGCAGCGAGCATCCGGTTGGGTGCGCAACCCGCCGAGCTGCGCAGGCCGAAGTGGGCGAGCACGCGCAACTGGACCAACTCGGTCAGCCCGCGGGCATCCCGCTTCCAGTACGGAATCGCCCCGGTGATGTCGAGGGCTGCACTGTCCGGCTCGATCATCTGCACGCGCGGCGTGATGTTCTCCAGCAGGTGGCGCAGCCGCTCGGGAAGGTCGGCATCCGGATCGGGCTGGAGGTCGAGGCGGAGGTGGAGGATGTAGCGGCCTCGCATGGTGATCACCCGGCGCTTCCCGGGTTCACCAGACGCCTCAAACTGTCTCGCCACCGCGTCGCGGGAAGGGCTTTGACGGCAGACGCTGGATGCAGAGCAATCTCGCGCAGGCACCTCGTCACGCACCCATCTCCAGGGGTTGAGGTAGTCCCCCCTCCCAATAGCATCATATCGAACATGATTCGAACGGTGTGGCTCCGACCAGATGCGATTGCCTAGACCCGGCCGCCACGGCGGCTCGCAAAGGCCACGAAGGTCTCGCGTTCCGACTGCTCAGGACCCTCGGAAGGGTCAGCTTGTCGCGCTCGTCGGCTTCGTTGTCGCTTGACCGAAGCGAGTGCGGTGTTCACGGATTTCGTCGTGATGGGCCGAGGCCCAGTCGATCAGGGAACCGACGATGTCGAGGAGGCTGATGCCGAGGGGCGTGAGGGCGTACTCAACGCGCGGCGGGACCTCGGCGTATGCGGTTCGGGTGACCAGGCCGTCCTGGACGAGCTGTCGCAGGGTGAGGGTGAGCATGCGCTGGGAGATGCCTGGCACCGTGTTTTGCAGATCGGAGTAGCGGCGCACCCCGCGTTGCAGGGTGGCGATCACGAGCAGTGTCCACTTGTCGCCGACGCGGTCGAGGATCTCGCGGATGAAGCCGGACTGCCCTGCCGGGATACGAGCGCAGGGCCCCGCCGGCATCGTGGTCCCGGGTACAGCAGCGGTGTCCATAGCGCACATGCCCTTTCGGTACAGACACGAATGTGCCTTTTGTAGAGGTCTCCATACTGTCGCATGATGGCGCTGCGCACAAAAGATAAGTATCGGAGGCGCCTTCATGTCCTATCTGCTGCACATCGATTCCTCCTCCCGGGGCGCCGATTCCGTGTCCCGGCAGGTCGCCCGGTCGTTTCGGGATTCCTGGCGGGGGCCGGTCGTCCACCGTGACCTCGAAGCCGCACCGGTGCCCCACCTCAGTGCCGCCGTCATCACTGCCCACCGCACGGACAAGGCCGAACGCACCGCGGAGCAGGCCGCGATCGCGGCGGTCCAGGAGGAACTGATTGAGGAGTTCCTCGGTGCGAGCGCCTACCTGTTCACGGTGCCGATGTACAACTACTCGATGCCCTCCGTGTTCAAGGCATGGCTGGACCAGATCATGGTCGTGGGCGTCACGATGGCCCTTCCCGACAGCCCGCCGGCCGCCGGCCGCCCGGCCCTGGTGATCTCCGCCCGCGGCGGCGGCTACGGCCCCGGCACCCCCAACCACGGCATGGACCACGTGGTACCCGCACTGGAAACCGTCCTGGGCCATCGGCTGACGCTGGGCCTCGACGTGAACATCCTGACGCCCGAGCTCACCCTCGCCCCCGTCGTTCCCTACATGTCCGAGTTCATACCGCTGCACGAGGCGTCCCTGGCGGACTCCCATGAGCAGGCCCGCAAGCTGGCCGACGCCTTCCAGGCCGCCCTGTAGCGGCCGAAAGGGTCGCCTTCGCCGCACCCGGTGCTGAGCTCCCTCGGCCGTCCTGTCCGTTTCGACGCACGGCTGCGGAACCAGAGCGTCGCGAAGGCCCGGCTGCGCTGGCGGGACGGAACCCGCCGTCACAGGCCGATGCGGTCTCCTGCTCCTCCAGCAGGTCGCCGACACCTGTCCTTCGGCCGCGTGACCGTACGGACCCAACCCGCACCCCGCCGCTGGCCGTCTCCGTGGCCCACACCAACCCGGGGACACGGCTTGCACAGAAATGAGGCTCCCATGACCACGTCAACCTCGCTCGAGTCATCGGCACCAGACACCGGCTCCCCTCTGATCATCGAGTTGTGGACCGATCTGGGCTGCCCCTGGTGCTACATCGGCAAGCACCGGCTCGAGCAGGCCATCGCCACCACAGTCCCAGCTGGCCAGGTACGGGTCGTTCTCCGTTCCTTCGAGCTGGACCCGGACATGGCCGCAACACCGGTATCGGTCCCCGAGGTGTTCGTCGCCAAGCACGGTGGCACGGCCGAGCACGCCCGCCGGATGGAAGCGCAGATGGCCGAACTGGCCCAGGCCGAGGGCCTGCCGTACAGCGTGGACCGCCCGGCCGCGAATTCCTTCGACGTCCACCGGGTTCTGCATCTCGCCCGCGCTCATGGGGTGGCCGCACCGCTGTTCGCGACGCTGCAGCGTGGCTACTTCGCCGGCGAGGTCAACCCGTTCGACGACGAGGTACTGGTCCAGGTCGCCGCCGACGCAGGAGTTCCGGCGCAGGAGACCCGCGCGACGTTGTCCGGGGACGCCTACGCACAGGCCGTTCGCGACGAACGGGCCGAGGGCGCGGCGCTCGGCATCACGGGCGTGCCGTTCGCGGTCTTCAACGGCACCCACGCCGTTGCCGGCGCCACCAGCGTCGAGGGCTACGCAACCGCCATCACGCAAGCCTTCGGAGTGTCGGCATGAGCGCACCCACGCATCACACCGAGCCGGCCGACGACGACACCCTCGAGGCGACCGGCGACGGCGACTCCCACGACACACCGTCACCCACCCTCACGCTCATCAGCGCCCCGGAAGGCGCGTTCTGCGACGCCCAAGGCCACTGCACCGAGTGAAGGAAGGAATATGACCTTGTCCAGCACCGATAAGCCGTTACTCCTGCGTCCCGCCGACCCGGACGCACCGGTCGAGATCGACGAAACCAAGCTCAATCACCGGCTGATCGAGATCGAGGAGGCCCTCGTCGCCGCGATCGCTCCCGTCTTCCGCGAGAAGAAGATCACCCACGCCGAGTACGAACTGTTCCGGGACGTCATCCGGGTGCTCCAGCGGTCCAACGCCGTCGAGGGATTCCTGGATGTCTGGCTGGACCGCCTCACCGACGAGACCACGGCCGACGGTTGGGAGGGCACACCCTCCAACCCCGAGGGCCCCTACTACGTCCCGGGAGCACCGCTGCTGAAATCCATTGGGCCCGGCGCCTGCTACGTCTTGCCCATGCGCTCCGACGAGCCCGGTGTCCCGCTGATCGTCAGCGGACAGGTGCGCGCCATGGACGGCAAACCCCTGGCCATGGCAGAACTCGACACCTGGCAGTGCGCCGACACGGGCGTCTACTCGATGCTCGGCATGGACGACCAGCCCGACTGGAATCTCCGCGGCAGGTTCCACACCGACCAAGAAGGTCGCTTTGAGTTCCGCACCATCAGGCCGGTCCCGTACATGCCCGCCGACATCCAGCAGATCATCCTCGACTTCTACGACGCCCTCGGCAAGGCCCACTACAGGCCGCGCCACATCCACCTCAAGGTGCGTCACGAAGACATCGCCGCTGACGGCCAGTTCATGACGCAGCTGTACTTCCAGGGCGACCCCTACCTCCAGGCCGACCCCGGACAGAACGCCCACACCCGGCTGGCCATGCCCACCGTCACCAACCATGAACCGGCGGAGCTGAAGGCCCGAGGCCTCCAGGGCCACGACTTCTTTCACACCGCCCACTTCGACCTCACCATCGCCACCGCGACAACTGTCCCTCGGCGTGCGGCGCAGCAAGCTGTGCCGCCCACGCGGTCGTGAGGACGCCCCCATGGCTCTCAAAAACAGCGTTTGGAGTGCAGAGATGAACCCTGCCCTGTGGGACAGCCCCGTAGAGGTGAACCCATGCGCATAACTGTCTTCGGCAGTACCGGCCCGACGGGCCTGCTCCTGATCGAGCAGGCCCTGGCCGAGGGCCACGAGGTCGTCGCCTACGCCCGCACACCCGCCAAGCTGCCCTCCCACCAGAGGCTCACCGGGGTCCAGGGACAGCTCGACGACGCCCGGGCCATCGGCGAGGCGGTACGCGGCAGCGACGCCGTGCTCAGCCTGCTCGGGCCGAAGCCCAAGTCCGACATCCCACCCTTGATCAGCGGCTACCGCCACATCGTCGCCGCGATGAGCGAGCACGGCGTCGAACGGCTCATCGCGATGGGCACACCCAGCATCACTGACCCGGCAGACGGCAAGGACTTCAAGGTCGGGCTCATGGTCACGGGCATCCGGACGTTCCTGCCGCCCGCCTATCGCGCCATCGTGACCATCGGCGACATCGTGCGGGAGTCGGGACTGAAGTGGACCATCGTCCGGTTCCCGTGGCTCACCAACCGCCCCCGAACCGCCTCGGTCAACGTCCGCAATGTCGGCGACAAAGGCGGACTCAGCCTCTCCCGGGCCAACGCGGCCGCGTACTTCCTCGAACAGCTCACCGACGCCTCCCAGATCGGCCGCGCGCCGTTCGTCACCGACGCGTAGGGAGGTGTGGTTGTCAGGTGCGCAGCGCCTTGATTGCGCGCCGTTCGTCCATGGCCTTGTATCGCGCTGGATGTGCTGCCCGGTGGCGGTTGTGTCCGTCCGCGGTCGCCCGGTCAGGCGTCGGGCGCGGCGGGGCGCGAGGGCGGTTCCGCGTCGCTGATGTGGGCGGCGAGGTTGGTTTCGAGGCGTTCGAGGACGGCGAGGGTCCCGCCGCGTTCGGCGTCGGTGAGGTCGCCGGCGGCGTAGTCCTCGAGGCGGGCCCAGAGGTCTTCGACCTGTTGGCGCAGGGCCTGGCTGGCGGCGGTGGGTTCGACCAGGACGGAGCGCTTGTCGCTGGTCGAGCGCACGCGGCGCACGAAGCCGGCCTTCTCCAGGCGCTGGATGGTGCGGGTCATGGTGGCGGCGTCGGCGTCGACGTGCCGGGCCAGGTCGGTCTGGCGCATCCGGCCGCGGTCCCACAGCTGCATCATGACCAGCTCCTGGGCCGGGTGCAGACCGACCTCGCGCAGCAGCTGGCCGGCGAGCATGCGGTGCAGGCGGGCCACTCGGAAGATTGCATGGCTGATCGGTCCGCGGCGTGCGGCCTTGGGGAGTTCCCCGGCCTCGGGGACCTGGGGCATTGCCTCGGATTCCATGGTGCTTCCTTCTGCCTTTTCCCGTGCGGCCGTCCTTGACGGGGCCGACCGCGGCAGCCGGCGCTGGGGCCGACTGCCGCGGGCAGGCCCTCGGGTCCGCATCCTGAGAGCAGGGTAGGTGCTGCTCAGGCGCGGCCGGCCCGAGTCCGTGGCCGAGCCGTCAGGCGCGGGCTTCCCCCAGGGTGGGGTAGTCGGTGAAGCCCTCCTCGTCGCCGCCGTAGAAGGTGGCGGGGTCGGGGGTGTTGAACGGGCCGCTCTGGGCCAGGCGGGCGGGCAGGTCGGGGTTGGCGAGGAAGAGGCGGCCGTAGGCGAGCAGGTCGGCTGTGCCGTTCTCGACGAGTTCCAGTTCGGCCGGTCCGGTGGGCTCCTGGCCGGTGAAGGGGTTGAGGATGAAGGTCGTCGGCCATGCCTTGCGCAGCCGGAGGGTCAGGTCACGGATGCCGGGGGCCTCCATCTGGTGCAGGTAGGCGAGGTTCAACGGGGCGAGGGCCTCGACCAGCGCGCTGTAGGTGGCCTCGGTGTCGGCGGCGTCGGACTCGTCGATGTCGTTGAAGCCGTTGCCCGGGGAGATGCGGAAGCCGACCTTGTCGGCGCCGATGGCCTCGGCGACGGCCTTGGAGGTCTCCACGGCGAAGCGGATGCGATTCTCGGGGCTGCCGCCCCATGCGTCGGTGCGCTGGTTGCTGTTCGGGGCGAGGAACTGGTGGATGAGGTACCCGTTGGCGCCATGCAGCTCGACGCCGTCGAAGCCGGCCTCGACGGCATTGCGGGCGGCGGCCGCGAAGTCGGCGATGGTGGCGCGGACCTCGGCGTCGGTCAGTTCGTGCGGGGTGACGAAGTCCTGGGGGCCTTCGTGGGTGTACACCTGTCCGGCGGCCGCGACGGCGGAGGGGCCGACGGGCTGCAGGCCCGTCAGCGCGGGGTGTCCGACCCGTCCGGTGTGCATGATCTGCAGGTAGATCACGCTGCCCTGGGCATGCACCGTGTCGGTCACGTGGCGCCAGGCAGCGACCTGTTCGGCGGTGTGGATGCCGGGGGTGTCGGGGTAGCCCTGGCCGACCCTGGAGGGTTGGACGCCCTCGGTGACGATCAGCCCGGCGGAGGCGCGCTGCGCGTAGTAGTCGGCCATCAGCGGCATGGGGCTCTGGCCGGGGCCGTAGGCGCGGCTGCGGGTCATCGGCGCCATAACCAGGCGGTTGGCCAGGCGCTTGCCGCCCAGCTCGTAGGGCTCGAAGGCCTTCGACATCGTCATCTCTATTCGGGAAGGGAACGAGTGTTCTACGGACGCGTGGCGTCCTAACGGATTTACTTGTTCGAACAAGCATTGCCTGTACAGCCTTCCCTCATGCGCGCGTGAGCTGCGTCACGCGCTACCAGGCCGTAGTTACATGAGGCTGTTTGGCGCGCGGCGGCCTATGGCGAGGGGATCTCAAGGTCGATCAGGCCATTACCTGTCCGGACAATATCTGAGCGTAGCCCGCGTAGGCTCGCCTGCGACATGGGTCCTGCGCGGGACCGGCGGCGGCTCAGCTGTGCAGCCCCTGGAGCACCACTTCCAGGTAGCGTCGGCCGGACGCCAGGCGTGTCTGCTGGTCGTCGGCGTGGACGTTGGCGGCGAAGGCGATCCCGCACATGAGCGGCAGCAGGTCGTCCCAGGTGACCACGTCGCGTACCGCACCAGCCGCCGAAGTCCGCTCGAGCAATTGGCCGGCGAGTGAGTCCAGCATGGCCGTCAGTTCCTCAGTGCGGGGCAGGACGCGGCGCGGCGCTGCGCGCACGGCGGTGAGTGAGGGGTCGGTCAGCTGTGCTTCCAAGGTGACGTGGAGGAAGCCAGTCAGAGCCTTCCAGGGGTCTTCTTCCGTCAGTGCCCGTTGCGCGTGGGTGATCAGCGCTTCCAGGCCCGGAGTCGCCACGGTCTCCATCAGTGCTTCCGGCGTCGGGAAGTGCCGGTAGACGGTGGCCACCCCCACGCCTGCGAGACGGGCGACGTCGTTGAGCTGCAGCGGGAGGTCGTCGTCGACGAGTTGCCGGGCCACGTCGACGATGCGCTGCCGGTTGTGGGCGGCGTCCCTACGCATCGGTGCATTGGTCATGTGCACAGCTTAAGCGGATGACTCATCCGGTTATGTTAGCGTGAAGTGGATACATCATCCGCTTGTTGTGGTCCCGTGCCACGAGGAGGAAGCACCGTGTCGTTCACCGTCACCGACGTGCCGGACCTGCCCGCTGGGTTCATCGATACGTTCACTAGCCGCACCGTCAAGACCACCGAGCTGACCCTGCACGCCGTGGTCAGCGGTGACGGGCCGCCGCTGCTGCTCCTGCCCGGCTGGCCCCAGTTCTGGTACAGCTGGCGTCTGGTCATGCCAGCTTTGGCCGAGCACTTCACCGTCATCGCCCCCGATCTGCGCGGCATGGGCGCCAGCGACAAGCCAGCCACCGGCTACGACGCCGCTACGCTCGCCGACGACATGGCCGCGCTGATGACCGCCCTGGGCCACGACCGCTTCGCCGTCGTCGGCTACGACCTCGGCATGCTGGTCGGCTACGCGCTCGCCGCGAGCTACCGTGACCGCGTCACCCGCCTTGTCGTCAGCGAGGCCATTCTCCCCGGTCTCTCGCCGTCCCCGCCGCTGCTGTCGGACCCGGCGACCAACGAGATGCTGTGGCACTTCGCCTTCAACCGCCTCGCGGACATCAACGAGCGCATGGTCGCCGGCCGTGAGGAGATCTACTTCGGCCACACCTTCGCATCCAAGACGGCCGCCCCCGGCGCCATCCCGCAGCACGCCATCGACGTTTACGTCGACTCGCTGCGCGATCCGGCCGCACTGCGGGCCAGTTTCGAGTACTACCGGACCCTCGACACATCGGCCGAGCACGTCCTGCGCTGGCGCGATGAGGGGCCGCTGACCATCCCGGTCCTGGCTATAGGCGGCCAGTACAGCACCGGCACCATGCCGGAGGAAACCATGCGGCTGGTGGCCCCGGACGTCACCGGGCTGGTCATCCCCGGTGCCGGGCACTTCCTGCCCGAAGAGGCGCCGGAGGAGGTCAGCCGGGCGCTGCTGGACTTCCTGCGCTGACCGACGGGCCCGCCGCCACGACGAGAGGCCGCCGGTGCTCGGCCCCGCACCACGCGGCGGAGATGCCGCGCCCAGGTAGGGGCCGCGAGGACGTCCCTGTCATCGGCAGTGGGGCAGGAGCTGGGCCGCGGACCGTTGCCGCGGCCTCGGGCGTCGCGGTGAGGGAGTCGGTCGCAGCCATCAACTCAACCCAGTGAGGAGTGAGATGCAGACAGCAGCACCAAAAGTGCGCTGCATGAGCATCACCGGACGGATACCGCCTCCGTGGCCGACCGCCCCGGCGGCGGTCCCCACGGTCGAGAACGGGGGGCATGCATGAGTGCCGACGTCATCGTGTCGGGCGCGGGGCCCGTCGGGCTGCTGACCGCCGCGCTCCTGGACTCAGCTGGGGTGAAGGTGGAGGTCCTCGAGCGGCTCACCGAGCGCAGCGGGAACTCCCGTGCCGCCGTCCTGCATCCCCGCACGCTGGAGATCCTGACGACGGTGCGGGCCGGGGACGGCCGCACACTCACCGACGTTCTGCTGTCGCACGGCCGCGCGGTGCCCCGGACGCACTTCGGCATGCTGCCGCAGCTGCTGGACTACTCCGTGCTGGACACCCCTTACCCCCACATCCTGCAGATCACCCAGGCCACCACCGAACGGGTCCTCGCCTCGCTCGTTGAAGCGCGTGGCATCCCGGTGCACTACGGCCAGGAGGTCACCGGATTCGAGCAGGACGACACCGGCGTGCGCGTGCATGCAGGCGGCACCGTCCACGCGGCCCGGTACCTGGTCGGAGCCGACGGCGCGTGGAGCCAGGTCCGGCAGCAGGCCGGCATCAAGTTCCCCGGCACGCCCGGCAACACGGTGTCCTACCTTGCGGACGTCCACCTGGATGCGGCTCCACAAAACGCGACCCACGTCTGGGATCCGGTGGACGGCTGGGTCGCTGTCGTGCCGCTCTTCGACGGCATCCACCGCGTGTTCGGCGTTCTGGCCGAGGACACCGGCCTGGCGCCCGAGCAGGTCGCCGCCCGGCGGAGCCAGCCGCTCACCCTCGATGACCTGCGCGGCATCCTCAACCGTGTCACCGGCACCGACTACGGGCTGCGCAACGCGGTGTGGATCTCCACGGCCGGCAACACCACCCGCCACGCCACCCAGTACCGGGCCGGCCGTGTCTTCGTGGCCGGTGATGCCGCGCACGTGCACTTCCCGGCGGGCGGTCAAGGAGTCAACGTCGGCATGCAGGACGCTGTCAACCTCGCATGGAAGCTTGCGGCCGAGGTCAAGGGCTGGGCCACACCTCTGATCACCGGCGGCGCGGCTTCCTACGACCGTGAACGCCGCCCGGTGGCCGTGTCTCTCGCGCAGAACACGCAGGCCCAGACCGCGTTGATGACCACGTTCACCCCCCAAGGCGCGGCCCTGCGCGAGCTGATGAGCACGCTGCTCGCCCGCCCGGAGACCAACGCACATCTGGCCGGACTGCTGTCGGGGCTCAGCGCTTCCTACGACGCCCCCGATGGAGGTCATCCGCTGGACGGGCATCGCGCGCCGGACCTGGGCCTGCCAGACGGGGACACCTTGCTGCGCCGGCTGCGCGTCAACCGTTTCCTGCTGCTGGACTTCACCCCGGCCGTGGAGCTGGCCGCACTGGGCTCACCGCTGGTGGAGGTGATCCCGGCCGCGCCCTGGTCCGAGTTGGCGGCCGCGCTGGTACGGCCCGACGGATACATCGCCCGCGCGTGGACGAGGGCGGAGCCCGAACAGGTCAGAGCGGCACTTACCGACTGGGGGGCGCTGTGACCGCAGCCTCAGGCCTACCGTGCCGGAGGCGAAGGGGCCTCGCGCCGGTCACCTGGCCGGGGACTCCTCCGTCTACTGAAGCCGTCATAGGCGAAAACCGGTTTGGTCACCGCAGTCGTCATCGGACGCCAGCGGTGTCGCGGTCCGTGACCGGACCGGGTCGCCGGCGAGGTCCGTCCCCGAGCTCCACCGCACGGCGTTGTGCTTGAACGTCGATCGGTGGGTCGACGGACCCAGCCCGAAGTGCGGGAGCCCCTGCTGTTAGGGGTACTGACAGGGACCCCCACCGGCTGTGCCGTCTTTCTACGCTGGATTCCATGGACAACCGGGCCGAAGTCAGCGCATTCCTCAAGTCCCGCCGTGACAGGATCACGCCCGAACAGGTGGGTCTGCCGGTGTACGGGCACCGCCGGGTGCCCGGGCTGCGCCGGGGTGAGGTCGCGATGCTCGCCGGGGTGAGCGTGGAGTACTACACGCGCATGGAGCGAGGTGATCTCGGCGGAGTCTCCGAGAGCGTCCTGGACGCCCTCGCGCAGGCCCTGAAGCTGGACGACACCGAACGGGACCATCTCTACGCCCTGGCGCGCGCAGCACACGTGACCCCGGCCAGGGCCCGACGCCGACCGAAGAAGGCGAGCGTGCGACCCAGCGTGCTGCGCATCATCGAGGGCCTGCAGGATCAGCCGGCGTATCTCCGCAACAACCGGATGGACATCCTGGCCGCCAATGCACTCGCCCGCATCCTGCACAGCGACGTGTTCGAGATGGAACAGCCGAACACCTGCCGTTTCTGCTTCCTCGACCCCCGCGCCCCGCGGCTCTACGTCGATTGGGAACGCGTGGCCCGCGACGCGGTGGGGGTGCTGCGCCTCGAGGTCGCCAAGAATCCCTACGACCGTGAGCTGTCCAACCTGATCGGTGAGCTGTCCACCCGCAGTGACGCCTTCCGTACCATGTGGGGTGCGCACAACGTGCATTCCTTCACCAGGGGATCCAAGCGGTTTCACCATCCGGCGGTGGGCGAGATGGAACTCGTTCACGAAAGTCTTGACCTGCCCGGTGACGAGGGGTTGTCCATCACCGTCTACAGCGCCGAGCCCGGCACCCCGGCGGCGGACACCCTGAAGCTGCTGGCCAGTTGGGCGGCAAGCGAGGGCCGGGACGCTGCCGCTTCCCGGACTGACTCCGAGCACTGACACCCCAGCAGACGGCCCCCGTGCCGGCGCCACCGCTGCGGCGTGCGGCCCGCTGCACCACGCACAGCGCTCAACATGCCGCCAGGGGCAGTCATCGGCCCGCCCGCATCGTGTGCCGCGGACGGATACCCCGCATCAGCGTGTACTCACTGACGATCTCGGCGTGAGGGGGTCACTGCTGTTACCCCTCACAAGCGTGACTCCCTGAGCTGCTCACCGGCTGGTTTCGTGGATTGCGGCGGGCCTGAAGGGGCCCGCCCCGCACCACTCTCGGCGCGTATGACGCTTGCCGGCCCGCCTTCGATGACCGGGGCCCCGCGCCACCTCAGGAAAGGATCGTCAGTGAGCTCCCCCTCGTCCACGAAGCCGGATACCTCGGCCGCCGCCCCGCTCGCGGCCGACAACAGCACGTCCGTGCCTGCCGGGAAGGCCAAGCTGCCGTCCGTGGTGTGGCTGATGGGCGGCATCACCTTCATCATGGGCACCAGCGAATTTGTCGTCTCCGGCCTTCTGCCGCAGATAGCCGCCGCCCTGAACGTCAGCGTCTCCAGCGCCGGGATGCTGATCACCGTCTTCGCCATCGGCATGACGATCGGCGCTCCCCTGATGGCGATCGCGACCCAGCGCCTGCCCCGCCGCTCGGCCCTCATCGCCGCGCTGCTGGTCTTCGCCGCCGGGCACGTCCTCAGCGCACTCAGCCCCAACCTGACCCTCGCGATCGTCGGCCGGATCGCCGCCGCACTGGGCCACGGCACCTTCTGGGCCGTGGGCGCCGTCATCGCCACCGCCGCGGCCGGCCCCGCCGCCAGCACCCGCGCCACGGGCGTGATGGTCGGCGGCATCACGCTCGCCAACATCATCGGCGTCCCCCTCGGTACAGCAGCCGGCCAACTGGGCGGCTGGCAGACTCCCTACTGGGTGCTCGCCGCACTGTCTGTGGCCGCCGCCGCCGTGATCGCCCGCCGCATCCCGGCCGACACCACACGTACCGACACCTCCCTGCGCGCCGAGGCGGCCGCGCTCAAGCAGCCCCGGCTGTGGCTGGTCTACCTGTCCATCGCCCTGCTCCAGGCCGGCATCATGGGCGCCTACAGCTACATTGCCCCCCTGCTGACCGACCGCGCCCACCTGGCGAGCTCGGCGGTGCCGCTGGCGATGCTCGGCTTCGGCATCGGCGCCCTGTCCGGCACCACGGTCGGCGGCCGCCTCGGCGACCGGCGGCCCTACGGCACGCTCATCCCGACCGCCGCCCTGACCGCTGCCGCTCTGGGAGCGATCACCCTGTGGGCGACCAACAGCGTCGTGGCCATAGTCCTGATCCTCCTGCTTGGCGCCGCCGGCTTCGCCGGCAACCCCATCGTGGTCAGCCAGGTCGTCAAGATCGCCGGACAGGGCCGGTCCCTGCCCGTAGCCCTGGCCACCTCCGCGTTCCAGATCGGCATCGCCACCGGCTCCTGGCTCGGCGGCATCGCCCTGAACTCCAGCCTGGACCTGAAGGGCCCCTCCCTAACCGGCTTCGCCTTCGCCCTGGCGGCCCTGCTGCCCCTCGGCCTGCTGGTTGCCTCGCAGCGCACAGCGCAATCGGCGCAGAGCTGACACCGCACTAGAGGCCGGGTCCCTTCCCGCCCGGCATACAGAGAGGAATCACATGCGTACGACGACACTGGGGCCGGGCGGTCCCGAAGTGGGCGTGATCGGTCTGGGCTGCATGGGCATGAGCTACGCCTACGACATGGCGGCGGCCCGCGACGAGGACACGTACGTCTCGGTGATCCGAACGGCGTTGGATCTGGGCGTGACCCTGATCGACACTGCGGATGTGTACGGGCCGTTCACCAATGAGGAACTGGTCGGCCGGGCGCTGTCCGGCCGCTACCGCGACCGTGCGGTCCTGGCCACGAAGGTCGGCGCCCTGTCCCGGGACGAACAGGGCAAGCCGGTCCGAGCCGAGAACGGCCGCCCGGATCACATCCGCCGCTCCATCGACGAAAGCCTGCAACGGCTCGGCACCGACCACGTCGACCTCTACCAGCTGCACCGGGTCGATCCCGAGGTCCCGATCGAGGAGAGCGTCGGTGCCCTGGCCGAGACGGTCGCCGCCGGCAAGGCCCGCGCGATCGGCCTGTCCGAGGTGGACGTCGAACAGATCAAGCGCGCCCAGACGGTGCACCCGATCGCCAGCGTGCAGTGCGAGCTGTCGCTGTGGACGAGGGACTGGATGCACGACGTGCTGCCCTACTGCCAGGAGCAGAACATCGCCTTCCTGCCCTACTCCCCCTTGGGCAGGGGATTCCTCACCGGCCGCTTCACCTCGGTGGACGACCTGCCCCAGGACGACGTCCGCCGCCGGATGCCGCGCTTCCAGCAGGACGCCTTCCAGCAGAACCTCGCCATGGTCGACCGGGTGCGCGAGATCGCCGAGCGCATCGACGTCACCCCGGCCCAGGTTGCCCTGGCCTGGGTCCTGGCTCAGGGCCAGTACGTCATCCCGATCCCCGGCACCAAGACCCCGAAGTACCTGCGGGACAACGCCGGCGCCGCCGACATCCAGCTCAGCGAGTCCGACCTGGAAGCGCTCAACGCCCTGCCCGCCCCACACGGCGGCCGCGGCAACTGACGACCCCCACCCCACGACACGACTCCCACCGACATCGAAAAGGCACCATCGTGAAGATTGAAAACACGACCGTCAAGGGCGTGTTCATCGAATACGTCCGCGCTGAAGGCACCCCCTCCGGTGCACCCATCGTCTTCGTGCACGGCGGCGGCCAGGGCAGCTGGGTGTGGGAGAACTACCTTCCCTTCTTCGCCGCTACCGGCCGCGACTGCTACGCCTTCAGCTGGTACAACCACCACCGCTCCCACGAGCTGCCCGAGGAGCAGTTCGCGGCCCGCTCCATGGCGGAGACCGTGGAAGAGCTGGAGATCGTGGTCGACCATATCGGCCAGGTGCCCGTCCTGGTGACGCACAGCATGGGCGCGCTTGTTGGCCAGAAGTACGCGGAACAGCACCCGGTCATCGCCGAGGTGCACATCACGCCCGCCATCTGCGCCGAAGTAGGACTCCACCCCGAGAGGAAGCTCGACCTGTCGAAGCCGATCGAAGTCGGCTCCTTCGAGGACGAGTGGTCCCGTGTGCTCGCCGGAAGTCCGGAAGAAGACGCCCGCCGCTACCACGCCCTGCTGTCGCGGGAATCGGCCCTCGCCATCCAGGAGACCATTTCCACCTCCTTCAGCATCGACCGCACCCGCATCGGCGGCCCCTCCCTGGTGATTGCGGCAGAAAACGACGTCGTCGTCCCCGCCGAAGCAATCCGCCGCAGCGCCGCCTACTTCGGCTCCGACTACCTCTTCCTCCCCGGCCGCACCCACAACGTGCTCCTGGAGCCGGGCTGGCGCGAGACGGCCGAGCGCATCAAAACCTGGCTCGAACGCCAGACCTGGTAGACGCCGGGCGGCTTGCCGTCTCCGCCCAGGCCGGCACCAGCATCGCCGCCCCACCGGCTGCTGCCCGGCCGACGTCCCCCCACCGTCAGAAAGCGAAGGTTTCAGCCATGGCGAGCAAGGTTGCTCAGGTCGCCCTCAACAACGGCGTGCAGATGCCGATCCTCGGCTTCGGCGTCTACCAAATCCCCGAGGACCAGACCCAGCAGGCGGTGGAGGCCGCGCTGGAGGCCGGCTATCGCCTGATCGACACCGCCGCCGGGTACGAGAACGAGCGCGCCGTCGGCCGCGCCATCGCCGCCAGCGGCGTACCCCGCGACGAACTGTTCGTCACCACGAAGCTGTGGGTCCAGGACTACGGCGAGGAAAGCGCCAAGCGCGCCTTCGACCGCTCGCTCGACCGCCTCCGTCTCGACCACCTCGACCTGTACCTGATCCACCAGCCCTTCGGCGACTACTACGGATCGTGGCGGGCCATGGAGGCCCTCAACCGCGACGGTCGTACCCGGGCGATCGGAGTCAGCAACTTCTACCCTGACCGGCTCGCTGACCTGATCAGCCACAATCAAGTCGTCCCCGCGGTCAACCAGATCGAGACGCACGTCTTCTTCCAGCGCACCGACGACCAGCAGCTAATGCGCCACTACGGCGTCCAGCACCAGTCCTGGGGACCGCTCGCCGAAGGCGGCCAGGGCTTCTTCGACAACCCCCTGCTCGTCGACATCGCCCGCGCCCACGACAAGTCCGTCGCCCAGATCGCCCTGCGCTGGCTCGTCCAGCGGGACATCGTCGTGATCCCGAAGTCGGTGCGGCCCGAACGCATGGCAGAGAACATCGACGTCTTCAACTTCCAGCTCACCGACGACGAGATGAAGCGCATCACCACGCTGGACACGGGCCGCAGCCCCATCTTCGACCACCACGATCCCGAAAAGGTCACGTGGCTGGGTGGAGTTCGGTTCGACACCTGACCCCAGGCCAAACCCCACTGTCCCGGTAGTCACAGATCCGCAGTCGGTTCCCCGGCCACGAGGCGGTTGGCCGGGGGCTTCTGCCAGCCCGCCCCTAGACACCCCCAGGACGGCATCACCATGCGCATACGCCTCGCTCACATCGCCGCCATCCCTGCTCTGGCAGCTGTTCTCGTCTCGCCCCCGTCCGCGTCCGCCGCCACCGCAGGCAACCGCACCCAGCCGGTCATCACCCAGGTCAAGACCGCCGTCAAGTTCGACTTCGTCGCCGGCGACTCACCCGAGAACATCAACGTCAACCCTGACGGCTCCCTGACCGTGTCCATGCTGGGCGTGCCCGCGAACAAGCCGCCGAAGCTGGTTCGGATCACCTCGTCCGGGCAGCGCACCACCCTCGTCGGCGGCCATCTGGGCGATCAGATCACCGGCAACACCCGCGGCAGCGACGGCACCGTCTACTACAACGTGGACTCCGACGACGCCTCCCGCAACGGTGTCTGGAAACTGCCCCCGCACAGCCGCCCCCAGCGCCTGGCCGCCCTGCCGGTTGGCTTGCCCAACGGCCTGGCCATCGACGCGACCGGCCGTACCCTCTACGCCGCCGACAGCTACAACGCCACGGTGTGGGCCGTGCCCGTCTCCGGCGGCCCGGCGAAGATCTGGCTGAGCGGCTCAGCGCTCGCAGCCGACCCCCACGGCTCCCTGCCGTTGGGCGTCAACGGCGTCCGCTTCCACAAGGGCGCCGTATGGCTCAGCAACTACAGCCAGGGCACGCTGCTCAGGATCCCGGTCACCGCCCACGGAGGCCCCGGCCGCATCCGCACCGTCGCCGACAACATTCCCGACTTCGACGACTTTTCCTTCCTCAACAACCGCTCCAACATCGTCTTCGCTGCGCAGAACGACCCGACCGACCGGGTTACTGTCGTGCGCCCGAACGGGACCACCCAGACCGCCCTGACCGCTGGTGACGGCCTCGCTTCCCCCACCACCACCGCTGTGAGCGGCAACCAGCTGTACATCGCCGACGCCGGTTTCGAGGCACCCCACGACGCGAAGCTGCAGCGCGGAACCATCAATCTTCACGCCCTCACCGGCCACCCCCGGCACCCCTGAGAGGCCCGCAGGGCCCCGTGATCCGCTGAGCGGGCTCACGTCGGCGCGGACGCGGCGACCATGACGTCCGTAGCAACCCTCGACGACGCCGTCACAGAGTAAGCCCCGGCAGGTGAAGGTCCGTTAAGCATCCACGGATTTCTGGGCCAGGCGGCGGATCATCAGCGTCGCGGCAGTGCCGACGTGCCCGCATGATCCACGACAGCGACCGTCCCACCACCCAGCGGCGGGGCGGACGTTGACGTCGGGCGTGTTCAGACTCTTGATCGAGCGTGCCGTCAGGATGCGGGCGCGGGGCTCGCATGGGGGTCGCTGGTCGGATGGTCGTGGCGGGCGCGTGCGCGTCGGATGTCGTCCCGGTGTGCCACGGCCCACTCGCGCAGAGCGGCGATCGGTGTGAGCAGCGTGCGGCCCAGGTCGGTGAGTTCGTAGTCGACGCGAGGCGGCACGGTCGGATAGACGGTACGGCTGAGCAGGCCGTCGCGCTCCAGTGCGCGCAGAGTCAGGGTCAGCATCCGCTGGCTGATCCCGTCGACCTCACGGTGCAGTTCACTGAACCGTCGGGGGCCGTCGCTGAGCCTGAGCACGATCAAGGCGCTCCATTTGTCGCCGACCCGGTCAAGTACATCGCGGATCGAACAGTCCTGCTCGGCAGGGCCGTCGACCGGCACATCGGTGTGCGTGGCTGACATGAAAGTGCCTCCTTCCACCTCTTCTCGTAGTGACCAATCATGAGGTCACGCACAAGAAGTAACCACCACTCAGGAGAAAGAGAGGCGCGACTGTGTCTGCGGAGAATAAGGAAATGGTGGCCCACTTCTACGACCAACTGTTCGCCCACGGCAACCTTGAGGTGATCGACAAGTTCGTCGGCAGTACCTACACCAACCACAACCCGCAAGGCGGCGACGGTCCCGAGGCACTGCGCCGCTTCGTGAGCTACTTCAGGGCCGCCAATCCGAACATGCACCACACCGTCGCGCGGGTCATCGCCGAAGACGACCTGGTTTTGCTGCACTCCCGCGCCGTGTTGGAGCCGGGCACCGCCCCCCAGGCAGTCGTCGACATCTTCCGGGTCGAGGACGGCAGGATCGTCGAGCACTGGGACGTCATCCAGCCAGTCCCGGCCACCTCGGTCAGCGGCCACGACATGTTCACCACGCTCAGCGCTCCGGCCGACAACTCGCCGGACCCGCTGGCGCCCACCGCCGAGAGCAAGCGCGTCGTGGAGGCACTGTTCCACACGATCGCTGTCGAACGTGATCCCGCCGCTTTCGACCGGTACGCCGTCGACCCGCTCTACGAGCACAACCCGCAGTATGCCGACGGCGTCCCGGCCGCCAAAGAGCTGTTCACCTCGGCCTTCGCCGCGCACCCGGAGCTGACCATCAGCGTTAAGCGGGTGATCGCGGAGGGCGACTACGTCGCGGTCCACCATCACTACAAGACCAGCGCGGACGACCTTGGGTTCGCTGTCATCGACTTCTTCCGCGTCCGCGACGGCAAGATCGTCGAGCACTGGGACGCCATCCAACCGGTCCCGGCGACATCCGCCAACGACAACTCGATGTTCTAACCAAGTTGCGGCAGTTTCCCAGTCGCCGCGGGCCCGCCGAGCACCACCCGCGGCGGCCACTGCCCCTTCCCGGGCGGCCAGGCGGAGGGCGCCGACGCGCTGCTGGCCGCGGTGCGAGAACGCGCCGAGAGCGGCTGCGAGGTGGTGAAGGTGATGGCCAGCGGCGGCAACCGCGTGGGCTTACGGCATGATGTCCGGCGGACCTCTGCCGGCCCGCCGGACATCATCGGCTAGAACATGGTGTTGTCGTTGGCGGAGGTTGCCGGGAGCTGCTGGACTACGTCCCAGTGCTCGACGACCTTGCCGTTGCGGACCCGGAGAAAGTCGACGATTGCCATCCCCGCGTCGTCTGCGCCCAGCTTGTAGTGGGAGTGGATCGCCACGTAGTCGCCTTCGGCGATGACCCGCTTGGGGCTCGCAGTGAAGCCCGGGTACTGGGCGTAGATCTTGCTGAAGGTCTCCTTGGCGGCGGCCGTGCCGTCGACTGCCGTCGGGCTGTGCTGGTAGTAGTCGGCGGCGGCGTACCGGTCCAGGGCGGTCACGTCGTGATCGACGGTGAGGCCGAGCATCATGCCCAGCGCGATCTTCTCGCTGTCGGTGGACGAGGCGCGTGGGTCCGGGCCCGGCAGGCGGGGGGTGCTGAGGGTGGAGAACATGTCGTGGCCGCTGGCCGTGCTGTCCGGGACCTGCTGCTGCACGTTCCAGTGCTCGGCGATCTTGCCCTTGTCGATCCGGAAGATGTCGACGAGCGCCGTCCCCTTGGAGCCCGTCTCCAGGATGAGGTTGCTGTACAGGACGACCAGGTTGCCTTGGGTGATGACTTTCTTGACCGTGGCGTGGGACTCGGGGTGGGCGGTCTTCAGGTCGCTCGCCCATTCACGCAGTGCCTTCGCGCCGGAGGCGCGCGTCGGGTCGTGCTCGATGTAGCCGGGCTTGACGAACCGGTCGATCACGGCGAGCTTCCCATGGTTGAGGAGCTGGTCGAAGTAATGCAGAACCAGCGCCTTGTTCGCCCTTGTCTGGTGACTCGCGCCGTACGCCTGCGTCGCCGATGTCGATCGCGGAGGGGCCGCCGACGCCGCGGAGGCTCCCGCAAGCAGGGCGCCGACCGTCGCTGTCGCGATCAGAAGGCGGGCGGCCTTCCGGGGGGTGCTCAAGGGGATATTCATGACCCACTCCAATTCCTACTCTTTGTGCGTAACCTCATGATGGACCTGCAAGGAAGTCCACACAAAAGGCACATTGATGTCTGTGCCAGAGGGCAATGTGCGCCTTGGAGGTCACGGCCAGCCCGGGCAGGTCCCGCTGCAGGCCGGGGGGGCCGGAGCGTTGCGGTGATCGCAGCCCTGGAGGCCCGGCCCCTGCGCCGCACCGACCTGCAGCGCCAAGTTCCTGGCATGTCCAGCCGCAGACCTGTGTGGATCACCGAGTCCGTGTACGCGGGGATCCGCGCCGCCTGCGCCAATACGCCGACCATGGCAGCTCTGGCGGGCAGTGTCCTCCCCTCGACTGGCCCGGTGGAGGGGAGGTGGCGGGGCGTCCGTGCTGGCGGGAAATGCCCCGGCTGCCAGCTCGCCTGCGTCACAGGGCGCAGGTCACATCTCACCGAAGGACTGACGGCTCGACGGTCTCTCCGCCTCAGCCTCCAGCGGCGGGTAGCGGCGTAGTTCGGCGTACCCCCTACCTCAGCTCCCGTGGCCACCTGTGACGCTCAAAGTGCCCCACTGAAGTGGATGGCTGCGGCTTGAACTCGGGGACCGCTGTGTGCCCGGGTCCCCCTTCGGGTGACGTTGAGAGCCAAGCATGGCCGCTGCCGTGCTGGTCAGGCAGGGTGGCTGACTGGTCCCTCGATCCCGCGAGGTGCCTTGCTCTGGGGGCTCAGTGCAGCTGTTCTTCACGGACCGGCGGAAGGTTTGGAAGGTGGGGGACGTGCCCGGCGCTCGCCCTGCCGACCTGTGCGAGCTGCTTGACCGGCGACGGATTCCGACGGGCACGCCAATTCTTCTCGACGAGGCGATGCGCCCGGTAGAGCCACTGTCGAGCTGGTTCCGGGTGATCGGCCAGCAGGGCCTGGACGCCAAGACCATGCGCGCGTACGCCTACACCGTATTGATGCTGCTCAACTTCCTTACAGTACGGGGCCTGGACTTGCGGCTGGCGACCGAGAATGACGTGCTGGAGTTCCGGCGGTGGCGGCGCGAGGACGCCGAGGAGACGGTCGGCGAGGCCACCTGGGATCGGGACGCCGCCGCAATCGGCGGGCTCTACGACTACCTGGCCCAGGTCGGCTACGTGAGCGGGCGGCCCTGGCGGGCGACGGGTCGTGGGGAGTCCCTGGGCAGTGGGGTGAGCCGGGATCCGCGGGTCCGGCACATGGAGCTTGACCAGTACCTGTTCTTCCGGGACGTCGGGTTCGGCGGACTGGAGCCGGGCGGCGGCCTGCACTTGGGCTTCCGGGGGTGGCGGCCGCACCGCAACCGCTCGGCGTTGGAGCTGGCGCTGATGACGGGGATGCGGATCCAGGAGTGGTCGACCCTGCTGCTGCCCGAGCTCGGTCTGACCGGCGGCCGCCGGCCCGTGGTCACGGACGTCGACCTGGCTGCCTGCGCAAAGTACGGACGGCCGCGGTCGGTCTACGTGCCCAGGGACGCGATGGAACTGCTGGACCCCTATCTGCTGCTGGAGAGGCCGGGGATTGTGGCGACAGCGCAGCGCACGCTGCGGCGCCAGGTGCGCGACCTGTTCGTGGTCCAGCGGATCGAGGGGGACGGTACCCGGGTCCGCGGGGTCCTGGAGGGCGTCAGGGTGACCCGGGTGATGAAGGACATGAAGCCGGGGCTGCGGCGGATCACCGTGCTGGAGACGGGCGGCGGCCTGGATCCGCTGGCGCTGTTCATCGGCCAGGGCGGCCGGATGCTCACCGGCTCGGGCTGGGAC
>NZ_WWIQ01000045.1:52306-77378 GCF_009862985.1 Streptomyces sp. SID5464
CTGGCGCTGTTCATCGGCCAGGGCGGCCGGATGCTCACCGGCTCGGGCTGGGACCGCATCCGCTGGCGGGCGTGGAAGCGGATGAAGCAGTGGAGCGTGCACCATTCGGCCCCGGTACTCCCGCGGCGCTGCTGGGTCTTCCACGACACTCGGCACACGTTCGCCCTGCGGCTGCTGATCTTCCTGACCCGCGAGGCTCTCGGTGACGTCGATTCTGAGCAGACGCCGATGGCGACGTTGCTGGACCACATGGTCGGCAACCCCTTGCTGGTCGTCCAGCGTCGGCTCGGCCATGCCCATCCCTCCACCACTTACCGCTACATCCAGTACCTGAAGGACCCGATGCGGGAGGTCGACGCCGCGTTCCGTCGCTGGAGCGCGGCGGGCGGCGCCTCCTACGTGACGGTCGCCCGCCGCCTGATGAATCTGGAGCCCGCCGGTGCCACGCAGGGGTGAGTACAAAAGCGGGTTTCCCGGCCGAACGCCTCGGTCGGCCAAGGACACGCGTAACGGATTGCGGCAGGTGACCGGGCTCGATCCGCAAGACCGCCCGGTGACGGTCGCTTTAGATCCGCAGCTCACACCTGCGCCGGGCTAGCCGGCGAGCTCGCGGACGAGTGGGTCGAGCTGGCGGCGTCGGCGGGCTTCCGGGAGGGATCGTGCCGCACGTACCAGCACGCCATCAGCAGCTTCTGCACCCACGTCGACGCGACGGTCGCGGCGGCACAGGACGCCTCGCTGGCGCGGAAAGTGCCGGACCTGCACCACGCGGTGACGGAGTGGATCAGGCTGCTGCCGGCCGGCTACCAGGCAGGGTCGCGGCGCCCGTACGAGCTCGCAGGCCGGTTGAGGATGCTCATCGCGCGCCGGATCGCGCACCCGGACCGGCCGGTCGCCGGACACCTGGACGGCTGGGTGAAGGGCGCCGTAGGTCTGCGCCGCGGCCAAGGCGAGGAGGTCGACGAATTCACCCGGGCCGACAAGAAGAAGCTCATTCAGGCCGCCTGGGCGGACCGGCTCGCCACCGAGGCGAGGATCAGAACCGGATGGACGCTTGCGGCCGCTGGTTGCGATCCCGCCCATGGCGGTTGGATGGAGCCGCGCAACCTGCTGTGGGCCCTGGCAAACGACGCGTGGACCTGCGAGGACGTCGCGCGCCATGTGCCCGCACTGCCGCAGTGGCCGCCCGCGCTGCGCGAACTCGTCCCGGGCGACGTACTGCCGCATTTGGCGCGCGGGTACCTGCTGCGCCGCCTGGTGGGGATGCTGTTCCCCAGCGACATGGATCTGCACAGTTACCGGATCTTGCTGATGGCCGCCACCGGCAGGGCCTCCGAGGAAGTCGTCGCGCTCGACGAGGACGACCTGGAGTACGGCCCCCAGAGCGTGCTGATCGACTTCACGAAACGCCGTGCCCGCACCGTGCAGCGCCGCTCCTACGGTACGGACCCCGAGGAGGATCAACGTGACCTGCACCCGGCCGCGCCGCGGCTGGATGCCGTTGAGCTGACCCGTCGGATGCTGCAGCTGGCCCGCCCCTTGGCCGAGCGGGCCGACATCACCCCGGTCCCGCTGTTCCTGCGCGCATCCGTCGACCACTACGCGCTGACGATCCGGCGGTTCGTCGGAAGAGGCAGCGGTGCGGGGCTCGTGGACTGGCTGAGGGCGAAGAAGGTGACGGTCCAGGGCCCGGCCGATATCCGCCGGCTGCGTAAATCCGGGAAGGTCGAGAAGGCCATCGCGTTCAAGGGCCGCATCAGCGACATCGCCGATGACCACACCGCCGAGACTTTTCGTACCCACTACGCCCACGGTACGACCCTGCGCGTCATCTCCGGCCGCGTCATCACCGCCGCCCAGCGGCACTGGCTCGACAAGGCCCTGAACGGCCCTGTCGTGCTCAGTGCCTGTTTCTAAGCCCCGGTTCTGAGTAGCCTGGCGTCCTACGCTGGCCCGGTGTCCGAGGGCACCGGACAGGCCGGGGAGAGGACCTGCCAGGGCTGCGCAGAACGGCTGAGGCCGGATGCCCGACCCGGGGCGATGTTCTGCTCGTCGGCGTGTCGCGCCAGGCAGTGGCGGCGGGAACGCCGGTTGCGTAAGCGCCTGGCGGCCGTCCAGGCCGGTGTTGGCGAGGCTGAGTGCCCCGAGTGCGGGGCCCGGTGGGTGATCGGCGTCGACCGCCGCTCGGACGCTCTGTACTGCTCGGCGCGGTGCAAGGTGAGTGCCTGGAGGCACCGGAAGGAACCGTTCGGCGAACGGTCACAGTAATCAATGAGCGAACGCATGGTGAGCCCAACTCCGGTCACCATCCGGTCATTTGTGGTCAATCGTTGCGATCTTAGGATTTACAGACTGACTCTCGGTTCGGAAGCGGGCCTTGTCCCGTCATGGCCCCAAGCGCCGTGCCCCGGTCCGCCGTTGGTGGTGAAGCACACCATGACCGAGGAGAACGAGAAGGTCGGAAGCGTCAGCCAGTCCCGCTACGAGCAGATCGTGGCCGAATTGCGGGACGTGGTCGAACAACAGACGCGCGGGCAGTTCACGATCGGCGACCGGGCTCTGGAGATCGAGCCGATGCGGCAGAGGGGCGGTCCGGTCGGGGAGACGGAGTGGACGGTCGAGCAGTCGCTTGCCCGTCTGGCCGACGACATCGGGCTGAGCGTCGCCACGGTGAAGACCACGAGGTGGGTGGCCTCGCGCTGGCCGAAGGAACACCGGCAGCCCAAGATTGCCTCCTACACGGTCCATCGGTCGCTGGCGAACATCGAGGATGACGAGGAGCGGTTCGCGGCGATCGTGGTGCTGCCGGAGGGGAAGTCCCGGTGGACGGCGGACGACGCGAACCGGCGGGTGGGGCAGCGGGTCGAAACGCCCGTGACGCCGCAGGAAAAGGTCACCGCGATCCATTCGCTGGCCCAGGACGAGGAGGTCGCGGCGGCGGTGACCACTGACTTCCTCAAGCGTCCGCAGGTGGCGGCCAAAGTGTCGGCGGAGGACAAGGTCAAGGTGGTGGAGGAGTTCACCCGTGACGAGACGGTCGCAACAACCGCCGCGACCAGTCTGCTGCGCCGGCCGGACGTTGCGTTCAAGGCGATGAGCGACGACACCGCCCGCTTCCAGGTCAACCATGCCCAGAATGAGAGGAGCCGACAAGCCCGCGAGGACTTCGAAAGCACCAGTCCCGTCGCCCCGGCCGTCAGGCACATCGACCGGACCGTGGAGTTCCTGGACCTGGTTACCGCCTGCCACTCCTTCGTCGCCGCTGCCGGCCGAACCGTCCCCGGTCTGCGCGACCGGACGCTCAACGACGACGAACGCACGATCGTGCACGAGAACGTCGCCCGGGTTCGGGCCACCCTGGACTGGATCGAGACAGCTGTCGACACCGGCAAGGTCGACATGGACGACGAACTGGCCCGCATGCTGAAGGGCGAGTAGGTATGCCCCGGGCCTCGCGGCGGCGGGGCGATGCCGCCCGACGGCACGCGGATACCGTCCGGTTCGTGTTGTTCGAGGCCAGACCCGCCGGTCTGCTGTTCCCTCAGCTGGTACGCGCGAGCGATCTGTCCCCCAGTCAGGTGCGGTCCGGGCTTGCGGCCCTGATGGACCAGGCGACGGAGAAGGGCTGGCCGCCGCTGATCTGGACCAGAGCTGACGGCTACCAGCTCGGTGCTGAGCGGGCCGCCCTGGAAGCATACGAACGGGCCGTGATCAGGGAGAAGCTGACTGAGTTCCGCCGACTGATCACCGGCACCGTCGCCCCGCACGCCGCCGCCCACCCGGGCGACAAGTGGGTCAAGCACATCACCGCCCAGCTCAACTCCATCGAATCCACCCTCGACCTCATCAACAGCTCCTGACCGACCACCGCGGGGGCCGCCCGGACGGCGGCGGCCCTCCGCGGCACTGCGGAAAGCCAACTGCCATGCGTCGCCGCCGCTATCCCTCCGACACCACCAACGCCGAATGGGTCCTGATCGAACCCCTCCTGCCCACCCCGGCCTGCGACACCAGCCGCGGTGGCAGGCCGGAGAAGCACCCCCGGCGCGAGATCGTCGACGCGATCCGCTACGTCGTGGACACGGGCTGCAAGTGGCGGGCCCTACCTGCGGATTACCCGCCCTGGCGCACAGTTTGGGGCTTCATGGCCCGTTGGGCGGCCTGCGGAGTCATCGGGCAGATCCGTGACCATCTCTCGGGGCGGATCCGCCGCAACCTGGGCAAAGGGCCCCGAGCGGTGGCCACCGTGATCGACTCCCAGAGCGTGAAGGCCGCCGAGACCGTCTCCAAAGCCACCCGCGGCTACGACGCGGGCAAGAAAATCAACGGCCGCAAGCGCCACCTGGTCGTCGACACCCGAGGACTTCCACTGCTGGTCATGGTCACACCCGCCGACCTGCACGACTCCGCCGCGGCCAAGGAAGTCCTGTTCCGCCTCCGCCTCATGCACCCCGAGATCACGATCGTGTGGGCCGACTCCGCCTACGCCGGAAAGCTCGTCGACTGGGCAAAACACCACCTCAACCTCACCATCAAGCCCGTCAGCCGCCCCAAGGACGCCTCCGGCTTCGTCGTGCTGCCCCGCCGCTGGGTCGTCGAACGCAGTCTCGCGTGGATGATGCACGCACGCCGCCATGCCCGGGACTACGAACGGCTCGTCCAGCACTCCGAAACTCTGATCACCTGGGCAGCCATCACCCTCATGACCCGGCGCCTGGCACGGAAGGGCGCCACACCCAACTGGACAAGGAAGGTGGCGGAGCATTTCACCGTTGACGACAGGCAGCCTGCTTGAGGAGCCAGCTCTGTGCTGCTTGCAGGACCTCGTCCCGGTTGCGCGCCGCAGGGCGTGAGTCCCTGACGATCTGCGCGTCTGGAGGTATCGGCGCGTCATACGCACGGCCCGTCCGGTCCACGTCCTTGGCTTCCGTGAGGAGCAGCACAGCTCCGTCGGACAGGCGGTACGGCCTGTTTCCCGTGGGGACGCCGTTGGTCTGTTCGCCGAAAGACCTGGCGCCAGGACGTCCCCGGAAGGCCACCGTGACCGCCTCACCCGCACTGGCTGTTTGCCTGCCGGTCAGGACCGCAACCGGTTGGGTGCTCCCGGCGAGCGGTCGGCCATCGCCCCAGCCGACCAACTTGCCGTCTACGTATGGGCTGCCGTGCTTGATCGACCAGACTGACTCGTTGCCGTCGGCATCTACAAACGCGCCTACCTTGCCATCGCCCAGGATCGGACCTACGACGGCAAGCATCGGCCACATGTTGCCCCCGTTGGCCGAGCGTAGATCCACCACCCAGCCGCAGGTCTCAGTCGCCTGGGCCTTCGCCACGGTGTGTCGGCCCTGCCGCACGTACCGGTCGTAGGCCTCTTGAGACCCCAGAACACCAGGCAGGGAAATGTAGCTCACGCCGTTCTTCGAGGAACGGCCTTCCAGGCCCTCGAATTTGACCGCAGACGCTCCATAACGCTCCTTGGCCACATCCGGCCCCCAGAAAACACTGTGCCCGTCGCCCAGCGAATTCAGTGCCGAGGCGATCGCCCCGTGCGTGTCCGCCGACTCCTGCGCGCCGCGCGCCTGCGAGTACGCCCTGCTTCGCACGGCCGCCCAGTCAACCTTGTGACGGACAAGAGAGTGCTTCTCCATGATGTTCAGCGCCTTCGACAGGTAGGTCTGCGCACTGGGCGACATGTCGGTAGCCCCTGGATCGTGCGAACGACCCGTGCACCCCGTCGCGGTGACCGCTACTCCCATCAGGCCAGCGCAGGCCACTATGCGCAGTGAACGTATCCGCCGCATCCATCCCCCGAACAGGCTCTCGACTAACTGGCAACCCTAACCCTGACGATCAGCCACTGGCGCAGCATCCCGGATCAGAAACACGCACTCAGCGACGAGGACGAGCGGGCGCTGGCAGAACCGGGCGCCGCCCAGGCTCTTGGCCTGTCCGCCGAGGACGTCGAGCAACTGCGTTCCGGTGAACTGGACATGGGAGTCTCCAGTTGCCGGGATCCATTCGCCTCCCCATTCGGCCGCCCCGGCCAGCTGTGCCCGGTCGCTCCCACCCGATGCCTGGAGTGCCGCAACGCCTTCGTCCTACCCTCCAACCTCCCTCAACTGCTGTTGTTCGCGGCCCATCTCGAACAGCTCCAGCACCGCCTGTCCCCGACGCACTTCCATGCCCTATGGGGACAGAGCCGCGTCAACGTCCTCGAGGCCCTCGGCCTGCGCACGAGTGACGAGATCACTCGAGCCCGTCAACGCATCGCCGACGAAGGGCTGACCCTCACCCTTCCGCTCGCCACCCAGGTGGAGTTCGAATGACCGGCCGACAGCACCCCCTTGCCCCGCGGTCGAGCGTCTTCGCCGACGACGAGCCCGTCCTGCAGTCCCTGCCGCTACTGGCTGGCGCGTCATCGCCCAACTTCGGAGAGAACACCTGCTGGGACTTCAACGGTGTCCTGCGTCGCCCACGAGCCACCTGACGGGCCAGTGGAAGCTGCCGTTCACCGACCTCAGCCCGGGCCAGAACCTCCTCGCCCGGGAACTGGCGATGCTCGAGTTCAACCCGCGACATCCCGCCGTCCTCGCCGCAGGCGTGCATCTGCCGCCAACGCCGCGGAAGGTTCCCACCCAGCGGGCCCGCGGCCAGGTCCTGCGTGCACTTGCCGCGTTCGGCGCCGCCGAGCACCTGCCCGACGACTTCGCCCAGTGGGCGGTGGAGGACTTCCACCGCTACATCGCTGAGCGCCGCCGCACCACCGACGACACCGCCGTCCGCGCTCACATCACGGTGATCAAACTGCTGCACCAGTTCGCCCCTGTGCTCACCACTGGCCTGCCTGCGGACCCCTGGCCCGGTCAGACCGGTGCGAAAGTCCTGGGCTTGGTGCGGGAGTCGAAGCTACGCACCGCGGTGGTCGAGCCCCGGACGTGGTTCCCGCTCATCCGCGCGGCTTGGACGTACGTCGACGTCTTCGGCCCCGACATTCTGCGCGCCCGCGCGCACTGGAAGAACCTCCAGACCACGAGATTGCACCTGGGAGCCGCGCAGCAGCGCCGCCGGCTCGACGCGTGGCTTGCCGATCCTGCCAGCCGGGTCCCCGTCTGGCATCCTGCTGACCCGCTGCGCCACCCGCGCGCCACGACGCCGGTCAACTGGGCACTGCTGACCGCCGTGCTCGGCCTCGCCGGGTCGTCGAATCTTTTCGCCCCTGGTACGGCGGCGGGTCGCCTGGCCCGCGCAAGGGTGACCGAGTTGGTCGCCGCCGGCCACACGCAGCCCGGGCTCCTGCCCGACCTGACCGAGGTCGAACGCCCCGATGGAACCCGCGGCCCCTGGCGCCACTCACTGCACCCGCTCGCCCTGTGGATCGAGTACACCGCTCTGCGCAACGCGGCGTTTGTGCTGGTGGTCGGGCTGTCGATGATGCGGAACATCGAGGTCCGCGACATCCTCAAGGACTCGGTCGTCGAGTACTACGGCAGCCCTGCAGTGAAGGCGACCAAACACAAGCTGGACCCGGACCTGCCGATCCGGCACTGGTGGATCATCGAACCGGTGGCCAAAGCGATCGCCACGGCGGCCGAACTGTCGATCGATGACGAGTACGCCTTCGCGTCGGTACAAGCCAAGTCGCCCATCAACCACTTCGACAGCGGCGACGCGATCACCTGCTTCGTCCAGCACGTCAATGACAACCGACACGTCACCGGGCTTCCGCAGATCCCCGAACAGAAGCTGGCCCCGCACATGTTCCGTCGCACCATGGCGATGCTCACCCGGGATTTTCCCGGCTCGGAAATCGCCGTCGGGATGCAGCTCAAGCACGTCTCCACCCGGGCACTCGCGAACACCACCACCCAGGGCTACACCGAGCCCGCGCCCGCCTGGGCCGAGCACCTGCGGACCGCAATCAGCGAGCGACGCTTCGAGCGATTGGCCGAGCTCTTCGCCGCCGACGGCCGCGGCGAGCCCATCGGCGACGGACCGGGCGCCGACCGCCTGCGCGAGACCTTCGCCGCCATCCGGGCCAAGGCCGCCGAGATGAAGGCGACCAGCCAGGCGCAGCGCGGTGATCTCCGCGTTGAACTCGACCTCCTGCGCCGCACGCGACTGTCCGTCCGCTTCGGCAAGCTCAACCACTGCACCATGGACGACGCCAACCCGGTCGGTGCCAAATGTCTCGAGGATGCGATCGTCCCCGAAGGCCACCAAGGCCCGCTCATCGACCGCTGCCAGCCCTCCCGCTGCGCGAACAGCGTCATCGCCCCCGCTCACCTGCCTATCTGGACCGCGGAACGAGCCTCGCTCACCGACCTACTCACCACCCGCAAGCTCCCGCCCAACCGCCGAGCCTTGCTCACTGAACAGCTCCACGAAGTCGACCGCGTGGTACGAAAGGCACCCGATGCCCCCTCCAACGGTGTCCGCCAAGACTGAGCAGGCTCTGCGCGAGGCGATGGAGCGCCTGTTCACCGGCCAACCCACCCGCACCGACGGCAAGCTGACCAAGAACAACCTTTGGCGAGAGGCCGGCGTCAGCCGAGCCACGATGAACCGCGCGACCGCCGTCCTCGCGGAGTGGGACAACCGCCTCGGCCGAAGTCCCGCCAGCCTGCGCGACCAACATCAGCAGGAGGAAATCACCCGTCTCCGCCGACAGCTGAGAGGTAACCGGCAAGACCGACAACGCCTTCAGCAACAGGTTGACGCCGCAGCGACGGTCATCGCCACCCTTTTCGCGGAGAACGCTGCACTCCGCGAGCAACTCGCCAAACGCTCTGGCGTCGTCGTCCCACTGCCTCTCGCCCGTCGAGAGTGAGCCGAGGACATCCCCTGCGGGTGGGTGTGGTGTGTCTCATGAGACACGTATCAGCCTGGAGAACCCGGGCTGGTGTGGCCGAGTTTGGTGAGGTCGGCGGCGCGCTGCCCTGGGGGCTGGAGGTCGGCCCACGGGTGGAGGGTCGCGCCGGTCTCGTGGGTGATGGTGCGGTGCGGCTCGGTGCGCGGGGCCGGTGGGACGTCGGCGCCGGCGCCGAGGAGGCGCTGGACGGCTTCGGGCCCGTGGTCGCGGCGGGTGGCGGCGAGTTGCTCGAGGTCCCAGACCATCGAGCCGGTGACGGTGTTGCGTTCGCCGCGGCGCTGGACGTTGCCGCGGACGAGGAGCAGTCCTCTGTGGAAGATCGTGTGCGCGCACGCCTCGTGGCTGTCTTCGAAGAAGGCCAGGTCGACCAGGCCAGAGCGGTCTTCGAGGGTGACGAAGATGATCCGTTTCCCGGAGCGGATGGGCGGGGTCTGGGTGGAGGCGCGGACGCCGGCGACGAGGACCTGCTGGCCGGGGCGCAGTCGCTTCAAGTGGGCGGCGTCGGTGGCGCCGAGTTCGCGCAGCAGCTGATGGTGGTGGTCCATCAGGTGGCGGCTGACGTCGACGCCAAGGATGTGCAGTTCCGCGTTGAGGGCTTCGCGGCTGGTCATTTCCGGCAGGCCGGAGGGGGTGCTGGTGTGCTGGTCGTCGAGGGCCATGGGGAGTTGTCCGTCGCCGAGGGGGCGGCCGCGGTACTGGCGGTGCAGTTCGGTGATCTGTAGGAGCAGGTCGCGGCGGGTGAGGTTGCCGCGCAGGCTGTCGAGGACGCCGGCCTGGGCGAGGCGTTCGGCCGTGGGCCGGTT
Source organism: Streptomyces sp. SID5464 (assembly GCF_009862985.1). Lineage (NCBI taxonomy): Bacteria > Bacillati > Actinomycetota > Actinomycetes > Kitasatosporales > Streptomycetaceae > Streptomyces > Streptomyces sp. SID5464. Next base: position 61,979 of record NZ_WWIQ01000045.1, read on the forward strand.
GGGGCGGGCGCGCTGCCACAGGTCGGACAGGGATGCGTAGGGCTGGCCGGCTGCGATGCGCTCGGCCTCGTCGGTGTGGATGCCGCGGACGCCGGAGAGGGCGAGGCGGACGGCCCAGGTGCCGTCGGGGGCGTGCTCGACGGTGTAGGTGGTCTTGGAGTGGTTGACGTCGGCGGGCAGGACGGTGACGCCGCGGCGGCGAGCGTCTTGGATCAGAACCCGCTTGGGCCACATGCCGGGGTCGTGTTCGAGGAGGCCGGCCAGCAGGAAGGCCGGGTAGTGGGCTTTGAGCCAGGCGGACTGCAGGGCGGGGACGGCGAAGGCGACGGCGTGTGCCCGGCAGAAGCCGTAGGCCCCGAACGCTTCGATGATGTTCCAGACGTGAGTGAGGACGTCGGGTGTAGCCGCGGGCGGCCGCGGTGCGGTGGAACCAGTCCCGCAGGCGGGGCAGTCGGTCGGGGTCGGCGAGGACGCGTCGGGCGACTTCGGCCAGGGCGCGGTCGCAGCCGGTGAGCGTGGCGATGATCTCGATGATTTGTTCGTGCCAGATGACGACTCCGTACGTATCGGCGAGTACCGGCTCGAGGTCGGGGTGCGGGTAGGTGGGGGTGGCGCCGTGGCGGGCGGCGATGTACTGCTCGGGCATGCCGCCGGCGACCGGGCCCGGGCGGAAGAGGCTGATGTCGGCGATGACGTCGGCGACGTTGCGCGGCTGCAGTCTCGACAGAAGATCTTGCTGGCCGGGCGACTCGAGTTGAAACAAGCCCAGCGTCTGTGCGTCCTGGATGAGCTTGAACGCGAAGTGGTCGTCGAGGGGGACCTGTTGGGGGTGTTCGGGGCCTCCAGGGGCGCCGACGACGACGGGTTCGGGGAAGTGGGGACGGCCCAGGCCGAGGTCCTCGACGGGGTCGACGGTGCAGGCGTCGGCCGTGGCGGTGGTGTCGGCCAGTAGGCGGGCCGCGCGGTCGTCACCGTGGCCGGCGGCCGCGGCGATCCGCCGAGCGATCTCGCCCATGGCGGCCGGGGGCTTCAGCCAGCGCTCGCCGGAGTCGAGGTGGCGGCGGTCGATGGGGCGCAGCAGGCGGGCGGCGTCCAGGACGTCGGCGAGGCGGTGCTGGTCGGCGTCGGCGTAGCGGACGGCGTTGGTCAGCACGGCGGGGATGCCCAGTTGGTCGGCGAGGGTGAGGGTGCGGGCGGCCAGGCGCAGTGAGCCGGGGCCGGTGCCGGCGGCCGGTTGTCCGCGGCGACTCGGTCCCGGCTGGATGACCTGATCGCCGAGGACACCGACGCGAGCGAGGACAGCACGGGAGGCGGGGGCACGTTCTTCACCGAGCTGAAGGCCGATCCGGGCGCGCTGGGGCTGGATAGCCTCCTGGCGGAGGTGAACAAGCTCCAGCGGGTCCGCGCGCTGGAGCTGCCGCCGGATCTGTTCGGGGACGTGTCGGAAAAGCTGGTGGCCGCCTGGCGGGCACGGGCGTCAAAGGAGTACCCCTCAGACCTGCGGGCGGCGGCCGACCCGGTGCGCTACACGCTGCTGTCCACGCTGTGCCATGTGCGGGAGACGGAGATCACCGACTCGCTGGTGGAGCTGTTCATCCAGCTCGTGCAGAAGATCAACACACGGGCGGAGAGGAAGGTCGAGGGCGAGTTCAACAAGGAGATGAAGCGGGTCCGCGGCAAGGAGGGCATCTTGCTGCGGCTGGCGGAGGCGGCGGTCGCCGAGCCGGGCGGCACGGTCCGCAAGGTGATCTATCCGGTGGCCGGGGAGTCCACGCTGAAGGCCCTCGCCGCGGAGGCCGCGGCGAACGAGGCCCGCTACCGAGCCCGGGTGCGGACGGTGCTGCGCTCGTCGTACTCGGGCCATTGGCGGCGGATGCTCTCGCCGCTGCTGAACGCGCTGGAGCTGAAGTGCAACAACACCGCCTACCGGCCGGTGATGGACGCCATCGACCTGCTCAAGCGGTACCTGGACCAGCCCAGCGCTAAAGAGGGTGCGTTCTTCGACGAGGCGGAGAAGATCCCGCTGGCGGGGGTGGTGCGCGATGAGTGGCGCAAGGCGGTGGTGGACGAGCGCGGCCGGGTCGAGCGCATCCCATACGAGCTGTGCGTGCTCGTGGCGCTGCGGGACGCGCTGCGGCGGCGGGAGATCTGGGTTTCGGGCGCAAACCGGTGGCAGAACCCGGAGGACGATCTGCCACCGGACTTCGAGGACAACCGCGACGTGCACTACGACGCGATCCGTCAGCCGCAGGACCCGGAGAAGTTCATCGAGGCCCTTCAGAAGCGGCTACGCGAGGCCCTGACCCGCTTCGACACGGCGCTGGAGCTGGGCACCACGGGCGGGGTGGACATCGTCCGCCGACACGGCGAGCCGTGGATCAAGGTCTCGCCGCTGGGCAAGCAGGAGGAACCGGATAACCTGGTCGCGCTGAAGACGGAGATCGAACGCCGCTGGGGCACCATCGACCTGATCGACATCCTCAAGGAAGCCGAGTTCGCCACCGGCTTCACCGGCGAATTCACCTCGGTCGCCACACGCGAGGCGGTACCGAAGGCGGTGCTGCGCCGCCGGCTACTGCTGGTGCTGTTCGCCTTGGGTACGAACATGGGCATCAAGCGGGTCGCGGTCACCGGCAAGCACGGCGAGAGCGAGGCCGTCCTGCGCCGAGTGCGGCACCTGTTCGTCAACCGGACCAACCTGCGCGCGGCGCTGGTGCGGCTGGTCAACGCCACCTTCGCCGCCCGCGATGCGGCGTGGTGGGGCGAGGGCACCGCCTGCGCGAGCGACTCCAAGAAGTTCGGCTCCTGGTCCAGCAACTTCATGACCGAGTGGCACCAGCGGTACCGCGGGCCCGGGGTGATGATCTACTGGCACGTCGAGAGGAAGTCGCTGTGCGTCTACAGCCAGCTCAAGTCCTGCTCGGCCTCCGAGGTCGCCGCGATGATCGAGGGGGTGCTGCGGCACTGCACGGACGTGGAGATCGACCGGCAGTACACCGACACGCACGGCGCCTCCATCGTCGGGTTCGCCTTCGCCCACATGCTCGGCTTCAACCTGCTCCCGAGGCTGAAGAACGTCGGATCGGCTCGGCTGTACCGGCCGGCGGCCGGCGAGGACGACACCTGGTCGAACCTGGCGCCGGTGCTGTCGACCAAGACGATCGACTGGGATCTGATCCGCCAGCAGTACGACCAGATCGTGAAGTACACCACCGCCCTGCGCCTGGGCACCGCCGAGGCCGAGCAGGTCCTGCGGCGCTTCACCCGCGGCGGGCCCAAGCACCCCACCTACCGGGCGATCGAGGAACTCGGGCGGGCGGCCCGTACTGCGTTCATCTGCGACTACCTCGCGGATGCCGGCCTGCGCCGTGAGATCAACGACGGGCTCCAGGTCGTGGAGAACTGGAACTCCGCCAACCACGACCTGTTCTACGGCAAGGACGGTGACCTGACCGGCTCCGACAAGGAGAGTCAGGAAGTCTCGATGCTCGCCCTGCACCTGCTCCAGTCCGCGTTGGTGCACGTCAACACCCTGCTGCTGCAGAACATCCTGAGCGAGGAGAAGTGGCAGGAGCGGCTCACCGACGCCGACCGGCGGGCCCTCTCCCCGCTGTTCTGGACGCATGTGAACCCCTACGGCCGGTTCGAGCTTGACATGAACTCCCAACTCACCCTCGCCGCCACGGCGGCCACGGTGCCTGGTCCCCGATCCCCGTCCGAGGCGGAAACCGCACAGTCGGCGGCGGGCGGTGCGGCCGCGTCGGCATCCTGAAGACCCGCAGGCCCGGCGTCGCCGGCGGGCGCCTGATTCGTTGACCGGGGCAAGGCGCCGGGCCGCGGGTTGAGAAGGGGACGGGCATGGCGACCGCCGGGCTCCAGACGTCAAGTACATCGGCGGCTGCCAAGCCACATCAGAAGCGGTGGTGCCCTTCGCAGCAGCCGTCTCGGATCATCTGATCCGAGACGGTGGCCCAGCCGCCGCGCGGTGCCGCGTGCGCTACGGAGTGCGAGAACGCTTGTTCCAGCACGGCCCGTTCATGCAGCCGACCGCCACGGACGGCTCCGCGGATCCGGATCAGCGAGTCGAAGTTCTCGAATGGATTGCCGTCGACGATGGTCAGGTCCGCCAGCTTGCCCGGTTCCACCGTACCGAGACGGTCGGCGACTCCGAAGACGCTTGCCGGGGCCCGGGTCACGGTGGTCAGGACCTCGGCCGGGGACATGCCGTATCGGTGCAGCGCTCGCATGGCCACGTGCAGGTGAAGCCCCACGGGAGACAGAGGCGCGTCGGTTCCCAGCAGCAGGCGGCCGCCGTCGTGTACGACCCGACGGTAGACGTCGACTTCCCGCTCCAGGACCGTCAGTTCGTCCGCAGTCGGTCGCCTGGCCGCGAGGCCTTCGACGACCGCGATGTCCCACGACGGCATCATCGTCGTGACACGGGCGTCGTCGGCCACCTCGGGATGCAGCCCGATCAGCGGCATCGCTGTGAACGGCGTGGCGATCAGGTGGAAGTCGCCCCTGGTGTAGATCTCCAAGGTGTCCTGATGGGTATGGCCTTCGGCGGTCGCGCCGTGACCGTATTCGGCGCGTTCGGTGGCCAGCAGGTGAGTGGTGAGGTCCTGTCCGGCCAGCAGGCCTTGGGCGCACAGGTGTCCACCGCTGAGCACTCCGAGGCGCTCGTGGGCATGACGTGCGGCCTCTTCCATCTGCGAGTAGGGGGATCGTACATATGTCTTGACGAAGTCCCAGTCCAGGGCGGCGGCCCGGGCCAGTGAGCGGATGAGACCCTCACGCGTGCGGTGCGCACGCCCCATGCTGTAGCCGACGCGGGAGCCGTCGAGCAACTCTCCAGTGGCCAACAGCCGCGGTGCGGCCAGCCGGCCCGCCGCGATGTCGTCCCGCAGTCGTGTCTGCTCGTACGCGAACCCGCCCAGGGACACCGTGGTGGTGATGCCGTACGCGAGCTGGAGTGCTCCCTGCCGGGCACCGTAGGTGTACTGCCACGGGTGAATGTGCGAATCCCACAGGCCGGGCAGCACCGTACCGTCCGAGGCGTCGACGTGACGGGCGGCCGGGCGGCCAGGGCGGTGAGGTTCGACCGCCGTCACGAGGCCCTTGCTGATGAGGATGTCGACGTCCGCGCGCGGTTCGGAGCCGGTCCCGTCCCAGAGGAGCCCGGCGTGCACCACGGTGTCGACGGGCGTCGGTCGCCGGTACGTCAGCGTGACCGGCACGGTTCGCGGAGCTCCGGACGGCGAGCCGGAGGCGTCGATGGTGAGCAACCGCAGTCGGCCATTGGACTGGTAGAGCAGCGTGCGCGAGTCCCCTGCCCACGATGGATGGTCGGCCGGCTCATCGGTCAGGGCCTGGGCGGGGCCGTTCGGTGCGCCGTCTGGGCCGACTGGCAGCAGCCACAGTGCGGATTCGCTGACGCAGGCCAGCCAGTGCCCGTCCGGCGACCACACCGGCCCTGATGCGTACCGGTCGGACAAGGAGACATGCGGAGCCAGGCCGTACAGTCGCGAGGCGCCGCTGTCCGTGTCCACGACGCGGATGAGGTTGAGGCCCTCGCGGAAACGGTTGTTGAGCCGGTTGCGGTCGCACAGGGAGAGGTACCGTCCGTCGGGTGACCAACTGGGGCGGCTCGGCAGCCCACCGCCTCCGAGGGGTGCCGCCAGAACTTTCTCCCCTCCGGCGGCGAGGTCCTTCACGACAAGGTTCCCTGCCATGTCCAGACAGGCCAGGCGTGTACCGTCCGGCGAGAGCGCCGCGTGCACTCGCCCATCAGGAGCGAGAACCGTCTCGCGGCCATCGTTCTGTTCACGGCGGCGTACGGTGTTGAGACCGTCCCGGTCATCCGTGAAGATCAGCGCGTGGCCGTCCGGGGACCATACCGGCCCTTGCACATAGGCAGTGGGGGAGCTCTCCATCACCTTGCGTGGTGTGCCACCGCGCACGCTCACCACCCACAGCGAGTTGAGCGCAGCAAAGGCAATGCTCTGGCCGTCCGGTGAGAGATGAGGAAGATGGACACCACGGACCGGGCGGGACTGCTCAGCCTCCAGCATGTACTCTTTGACTGCATACCGAGGCCGTTGCACTTCGAGGGTGGCGTTGAGCGGAATCTCCTCCCCGATATGGTCTCGGTGCGGCCGGATCATCCGAAACCGGCCCCCGACGGTGAGCAGCAGCCGCTCATCGTCGATCCACCGCGGCGGCGCGGGCGCGATCTCGCCGTCGAGCACCACCTCGCGACCCTCCGCGAACAACGCGATCGCTTCCGTCTTGGGTGGCCCGGGGATGCTGCGGAGCCAGGCAATGCGGCCTGCAGGGGAGATAGCGGGTGCAAGCAGGTTGCCGATGGTGGTCGTGTGCTCGGCGATCACCGGTCCGCCAGTGGCCGCGACGGACGCGATAGTGCGGGCAGTGAGGCCGGAAGCGGCGACTTCGGCGCGTACGAACAGTACCCGGGTGCCGTCGTGCGACCACACCGGATCGAAGTCCTCCCACACTCCGTCCAGGCCGGGCCCCTGCTGTTCCGGTACCCCTGTCAGCTGGCGCAGTACGCCGTCCGCCACGGACACGGCCCAGATGCGATACGGGCTGCCCGCGACCGGATCGCCGCCGCGCTCGGAGCAGAAAGCGATGGTGCGGCCGTCCGGGGACCAGGCAGGTGCCCGATCGTCGAAAGGCCCGTCGGTAAGCCGGCGCAGGCCGGAACCGTCTGCGTCCATCACCCAGATGCTGAAGGTCCCACCGCGGTAGGCGCTCATGGCGACCTTGCGGCCGTCCGGCGAGAAGGCCGGACGGCTGGGTTCGAGGTCCGGTGGCGTGAGCGGTGTGGCAGCCGTTCCGTCCCGGGGGACCGTCCAAAGGATGTTCTGCACCTCTGCGACGATCCGGTCCCCGCCGTGCGTCGCGGTGGCCATGCCGTTGGTGACGGAGGTGAACCGCAGCCGCACTGGCACTCCGTCAGCCGCGACGACCGGTGTGGGGGCAGGGCCAAGTGCCCGCGCGGGCGGTGAGGTGACCAGCGAGCCCGTTACGGCTGTGCCGGAGGCCGCCTTCAGGAATCGTCTGCGGGTTACAGGCGACACGATTTCTCAGCTCTCCTCGGAGTGAACGGTCCTGACCAGGCCGTGGTCGCGGTGTTCCTGTATGCGGCGACTGCTCCTCATGGGCGAAGACGGGCGTGAGGAGCCATTGGTGTCTTCTTGGCCGAAGATGACTGCTTACGAGCCGCAGCATGGCTGAGGCAGGATGTGCCGCATGACGGATCTGCTGTCCTTTCTCGGGCTGTGCCTGCTGATCACAATCACTCCGGGCCTGGATACCGCGGTCGTGATCCGGAGCGTTGTCAACGGCGGCCGAAACGCCGGTCTCCAGACCGCTGCAGGGTGCGCGGCCGGCCTGTTCGTGCACGCCGTTGCTGTCGCTCTTGGGCTTGCGGAGGTCCTTGTACGCAGCGCAACAGCCTTTGAACTGGTGAAGTTCTGCGGGGCCATGCTTCTGGTGATCTTGGGTGGGCGTTCACTCTGGGCCGCGTGGAAGGCGCGGGGGACAGCGGCTGATGTCGAGGCTGCCGGGGAGGCGAGGAAGTCGAGGGGAAGCACCCCGTTCCTGCAAGGCCTGTTCAGCAACCTGGGCAATCCGAAGGCCGCCTTGTTCTTCCTGGCCAGCCTGCCGCAGTTCATCCCTGACGACAGGCCGGGTGCCGCTGTTCCCGTGGCCTTGATGCTTGCTGGCATCGCCGTGATCTTCCAGCTGACAGGGCTGGGACTGACCGCCGTGGCGGCCAACCGCCTGCGGCGTGTCCTCAAGTCCCCGCGGATGCGTCGCGCCCAGGACACTGCCCTGGGCGCGACGCTGGTGGCGCTCGGCGTCCGGGTGGCACTCGAGTAGCCCTCACGCAGGACGCTTCGGAACCTCGGGCATCGGCAGGGGAGACACCGTGGCGGCCACCGGATCGCGTTCGATGGGCGAGAAGTCGTAGCGGTCGAGGGGATCGCGCTTCAGGTCGGTGATGCGTGAGTTGGAAAGCCGGATCTGCTCCCGGATCCGGTCGCTCACGAGATGCAGCGCAATGCTGTCCGCGAACGGCGCACCACGGTCGGTCACTTCGATTCGGGTGTCATTCGCGGAAACAAGCCCGCGATCGAGGAAGGGTGCAAGTTCCGCCCCGAAACGTTGCAGAGGGTCGACACCGTAACGTGTGCTGAACGCGCTACGGTCCACACCGCTGGAGCGGAGCGCGAACATAATGGTGCGACGCATCCGCTCGTCGAGATCGAGTCGCGCTCCACGCCAGACAGGAGGCCGGCCTTCCTCGATCGCTGACATGTAGCCGTCGAGGGTGCACTCGTTGTAGTACTGCGTATTGCCGACGTACCCGAATCCGGACACCCCGAAGGGCAGCAGGTTGATGTCCTCGATGGAGTCGTACTTGTCCTCTTGCTGACGCGAGTGACTGTCAGCCTTGGCGTAGTAGAACAGCGGGCCTCGACGAAAACCGAGACGTCGCATGATCGCCTCTGTGGCGAAGTGCATCAGAAGCCTTCCCCGGCTGTCGGGGAAGATCTCAGGGTTGGTGCGGTAGTGGGCCGAGATCGGGTCGGCCTGTTTGAACATCAGCGGGAAGATGTTGAATTTCTCTACGCCGGCTTCGACGAGCTCCCGGATTGAGGTGTACCAGTTCTCCATCGTTTGGTACGGCAGCCCGAAGATCAGGTCGACCGAGAGGTTGGTGGCGTTGCGGCTGGCCAGCAGTGCCCGTCTCAGCGACTCCGGCGTCGACCTGACGGGCAGCGTGACCGCCCAATGCCCAGCACACTCGCCGTCGCCGACCTCGATGAGACCGGCCAGGCCACCTACACCTCCTACGCCGACAGTGCCGCCGACTGGCAGTGGACCGACGAGGAACTCGCCGCCACCCAGCAGGACGACGCGGCCTGCCTGCACACCGGTTCCCTGGCACTGATACGCCAACCTGGCGGCAGTCGCATCGAGGACCACCTCGCCCATGCGCGTGAGCACGTCACCGTATCGATCGACCCCAACGTCCGACCTCTGCTCGTCCCGACCTCCGCCTACCGCGAACGGCTTCCCCGCTGGTGCGCCCTCGCCGACATCCTCCGCCTCAGCGAGGACGACCTCGCCCTGCTCCTCCCCGGCACCAGCCCCGAAGAGGCATGCGACACCTGGCACGCCGCCGGTGTCCGCCTCGTCGTCATCACCCTCGGCGGGCGCGGCGCCCTCGCCTCCCTCGACGGCACCCGCGTCACCGTCCCTTCCCCGGCCGTGAACGTCGTTGACACGATCGGCGCCGGGGATTCCTTCACTGCCGGACTACTGCACCGCCTCGCCGCCCTCGGACACCTCGGCGGCCGACTCGACGCACTGACCCTGCAAGACGTCACCAACGCCTGCATGTTCGCCGCCCGCGTTGCCGCCCTGACGTGCTCCGTCACCGGCGCAAACCCACCGCAGGCGGGCATAGCAGTACTCAAGAGCGGCGGCGATCGTTTCCTGCCACATGTCTGAACACGCATGTCGTACCCGCTGCCATGCTGCCGGTACGGCACCGGTTCCAGCGCGCCCGTCCGCCGTTATCGCGGCGGCGTCAGGCGCGCAACGTCGGCGGGGGAGAGGTCGGGGCGGGCACGGTGCAGGCGTGCGGGGTGGCGCCACCGGCCGGAGGCGTCGCGGGCGACATCGATGCCTACTTCCACCACCAGCTCGGGTTCCACCAGCGTGACGTCCAGCGTCTCCCGGCTGCCCCACCCGGCGGAGAACGACCAGCCTGTCCACGGATGACCGCGCCGGGCTGGAGCGAGTAGCGCGGCGACCGCGCTGCTCGCAGCCTGGGCGAGAGTGGTGGTGCGGCCGGTGTACTGCAGGCGGCCATCGTCGTCGTACCTGCCGAGCAGCAGACTGCTGGGCAAAGCAAGAGAACCGGTGATCGCACCGACGATCGCCTCGGTGGTCTCGCGCACCTGCTGGTGAAGAGGCAGTGTTCCAACTCTGCGCGATTCGGCGTGCGTGGGGCACCGGGTGACATCTGTCTCGCCCAGCATTGCCCCGGGGTGCTCCTACGCAGTGGCTGCCGTGAAGGGGCGGAAGTAGCGTGCTGCGACGTCGCTCTGTTGCTAGGCTCGGACGCATGATCACGCTTTCGCCTCAGCACTGGATGATGCCCCGTCGACGGGGCTGCTGAGAACGGACGCGTACCGAATCCGAGGCCCCGGGACGGGGCCTCGATTGTTGTGCGACCAGGCCTCGCTACCCGGTAGGAGGACCGATGACCGCACGACGCCGCTACATCACCACGACTATTCCGTACGTCAACGCCCGCCCGCACCTGGGCTTCGCCCTGGAGCTTGTCCAAGCGGACACGTTGGCCCGTCACTATCGTCTACGGGGCGAGCGGGTCCGGCTGCTCAGCGGAACCGACGACAACTCTCTGAAGAACGTCCTGGCCGCCGAAGCGGCTGGTGTCGACGTGCAGTCGTTCGTCGACCGCAACGCCGACGCGTTCGCCGCATTGCGTGGTCCACTGTCGCTCTCATTCGACGACTTCATCCGCACCAGCAGCGACCCGCGTCACCGCGTCGGAGTCGAACGACTGTGGCGCCAGTGCGCCGCGTCTGGTGACCTGTATCGCAAGGAGTATGAAGGCCTGTACTGCGTTGGCTGCGAACAGTTCTACACCCCTGACGAACTGGTCGATGGACGGTGTGGCGAGCACGGCACCGAGCCTCAGCTCGTCGCGGAGGAGAACTGGTTCTTCCGGCTGTCCCGTTACGCCGACCGCCTCCATCAGCTGATTTCGAGCGGTGAACTGCGCATCGAGCCCGCCGCTCGCCGCAACGAGGTCCTCGCCCTCATCGAAGGCGGCCTGCACGACTTTTCTGTCTCCCGCTCTCACAATCGCGCCCGCGGCTGGGGCATCCCCGTGCCGGACGACCCGAGCCAGGTCGTCTATGTGTGGTGGGACGCCCTCGGCAACTACGTCACCAGTCTCGGATACGGCACTGGTGACAGCGCTTACGACCAGTGGTGGGCCACCAGCGAGCGCCGCGTCCACCTGGTCGGCAAGGGAGTGGTGCGCTTCCACGCCGTGTACTGGCCGGCCATGCTGCTGTCGGCTGGGCTCCCGCTGCCCACCGACATCCTGGTCCATGACTACCTCACCGTCGACGGCCGCAAGATCAGCAAGTCGGCCGGAACCAGCGTCGACCCGGCTGCGCTGGCCGCGACCTTTGGCACAGACGCGGTGCGCTGGTGGCTCCTGCGCGATGTACCCCGGGCCGGGGACGCCGACTTCACTCCCGACCGCTTGACCGCCCGCGCGGATGCGGATTTCGCCGGAGGACTGGGTAACCTCGTCCACCGCATCGTGACCATGGTTCACCGCTTTCGTGGCGGAGTCATCCCCGCCTCTGCGCCTGACAATTCCAGTGGGCTGGCGCTGGTGGGCGTTTACCGGAAGGCACCCGGCCTCGTCGATGCCGCCTTGGCCGACTTCGACTTCCGGCGTGCCACCCGTGCGGTCTGGCACATCGTGGAGGAAGCCAATCGATGCATTGACGCCACCAGGCCATGGGAACTGGCTCGGCAAGAGCGGAAGGGCGACGGTGAAGCACTGAAGCGGCTCGACACCGTCCTCGCCACGCTGGTCGCCGCATGTCGTGTGCTGGCCGATGAACTGCGCCCTTTTATCCCAGATGCCGCGACGCGGATTACCGAACGGCTGACACCGGTCGAGGGGCGTCTACCCGCGGCAGAGCCGCTGTTCCCTCGCATTCAGGAGGACACACAGCCAGCGTGACGTCCGGTGCTCCATGCCTCTGGTCGCCCTCCTTTCGATCTCGGTGCAGTTTCGGGAGCGGGGCGCCCAGGGCGCCGGGCAGACCAAGGGCCAGTTTCGCCACTCGTACGACGACCGCCGCCGCCCGCAACACGGCCTTGTTCGGCATCCACACAAGACCGCAACTCAGTTGCGGCGATGCCCCAGGAAGGCGCTGTCACGTTGTTGGGCGGGTAGGTGTCTGATGGTGCGTCGTGGTGTGGTGGAGCCCGGTTCCGGGTTGTGCTCAGGCCGTGGTGGAGGGGCCGGCGGCGCCGGTGATCTGCTCCCAGATTGCGAAGCGGACGATCATTTCGGCTCGGTAGTTGTGTGCGGACAGCCGGTGGCGGTGGGGCCGGAAGTGGGGTGAGATGCCGCTGAACGCGGACAGGAACCGCTGGGCTGCGCCGGTGCCGCGGAAGCCTTTCATCGCCCGTTCGCGCTGCCTGGTGGGCTGGTGGCTGTTCTCCGCCCGGTTGTTCAGGTACTTCGACTGGCGGTGCTCGACGGAGGGCATGACCTCGCGGTGGGCCGCGCTGTAGGAGCGGAGCTTGTCGGTGACGATCACCCGCGGCCCCGCACCGGTCCTCTTCAAAAGTCTGCGGAAGAAGCGTCTGGCCGCGGCCTTGTCCCGCCGATCCTGCACCAGGATGTCCAGGACCTTGCCGTCCTGGTCGACGCCCCGCCACAGGTACTTCTGCTCCCCGTTGATCTTGATGAAGACCTCGTCCAGGTGCCACTTGTTACCAGGCCGGGGCCGCCGGCGGCGCAGCGCGCTCGCGTACCGCTGTCCGAACTTGGCGCACCAGCGGCGCACCGTCTCGTAGGAGACGACGATTCCGCGCTCGAGCATCAGCTCCTCGACCTCGCGGAAACTGAGAGGGAAGCGGTGGTACAGCCACACACAGTGGGAGATGACCTCGACCGGATACCGGTGCCCCTTGTACGACAGCGACGTGCTCCCCACCAACGACCTTTCCAGTCTTATCAACCAGAAGATCATCCCACGGGTCAGCCAACGTGACAGTGCCCTCAGAGCGCGTACCGAGCCCCGTCATTGTCGGTCGTGTCGTCGTTCGTGCGGCCGCCGGCTCCCAGGGGGCGGCGGGAGCGGGGGGTCGTGGCCGGGTTGGTTCCAAGTACTCCTCGCTCGCGGAGTTGAACGAGATCGGGGAGGCGAACGCCGGGCAGTGCGTCGATCAGGTCGGCCTGAGCGGCGCGGATGTTGTGTGCGTCCTGGGGGCCGGAGCCAAGGGTGCGGCGGGCTGTCACTCGGTCATCGTACGGGCGCTGCTACCGCTTTCTCCGACGTGAAGCAGAGCTACCCGCGCAACGTCGGAGAGCCTCCGCATGGGCGCATCCCTGCCTCTCCTAGCCCAGCTCCTCAGGCACAAATGCCCGCACTGGCGTGTGATTGAAGCGACCATCTCTCGACCTGAAGGGGAAGATCGCCATGGGTGTCCGTACCCCGATCACCGCTACTGTCATCGCTACCTGTGCCGTCCTTGGTGGTGCCGGCGTCGCAGCAGCCCAGCCCGACCCAGTTTCGCCCGCACCGCCCATCATCAGCATCCCTGTGATGTCCCCGATCGACTTCGCTGATTCATTCATCTCCGGGGAGGCTGGCCGCTGGACAGGAGGGGTGGTGCAGAACCCCACAATCACGGGTGCTGCGACCTTCCCCAGCGAGGGGAGCGTTGGGTACAGCACGGGTGCTGACATCACAGCCGCGGGTTGAGGGGCACGCCGGTCACTGGTGGTCTCGGCGCCTGCACTCGAAGTCCTACCCAGGGGCCCGGGGATCCCCGGCCCCTGCGGTCGTTTCCGCAGGTCGGCATACGACGGTCGGGGCGTCACGCCCGATTCGACCTAGCTACCGGCCGGTTAGTTGTTCCCTGGTGTCCGGGCTGGTAGTCGGGGGCCCAGCAGCCATGCCTGTCGGGTCTCTTTCCTGCGCTGTGCCGATCCGACGCTATGCCTCGGGGATGGGGGATCGCCGAGGTGAGCCCAGAAACCGCCAATAGTTGATCTTGGAAGCGTCAGCGCTTCCGGCGGGCGGCGGGGTCGCGTTCGGCGACGTGTCGGGCGACGGCGTCGACGCCGGGGCGGGCGTACCGCTCCAGGGAGCGGACGGAGGCATGGCGGGACCGGGCCAGCAGCATCGGGGTGGAAGTGCCGCCCTCCGCGTCGTGCGTGAGCGCGGAGTGCTGCAGCCGGTGCAGGGTCCAGCCGTCCAGGTCCTCGATGTCGTCCGGGGAGGCGAGGGGGTTGGCCAGCAGCCGGGTGCTCTCCTCGAAGATCTCCTCGGCCCGGCGATAGGAGAGCCGGCCCCGGCCGGTCTCCGGGCACATGTCAAGCGTCGGCGTCCCGGCCGGGGCCTTGCGGTCGGTGAGGAACAGCGGACCGCGGGCGCGGCGGGCGATCAGTTGAGGCAGGAGCTGAGCGGTGCCGGACTGCCAGTGAATCCAGTCCATTGCACCGCCCTTGGCGGTGATCCTGCCGCGCTTGTCCTGCGGATACAGGTCTTCCACGTTCAGGCACAGCACCTCATCGGCCCGTGCGGCGCTTTCGTAGAGAAGCTTCCAGAACGTCCTCTCCCTGAGCCCGACGTCCAGGCGCCACAGGGCGGCGATCTGGTTCTCGGTCAGGGCCCTGGTGCGGTCCGGGGGTGCCAGCCGCCGCTCGATGCCGATCGTCTTCTACACCAGCGTGGAGAAGCGGCGCTGCACCCTCTGCGGCAAACAGCGCAAGCGCATCACCGAGAGTCGGTGAGCGGGCACGACAGCCTCGCCGCTTCACGCCTCCCACGCCGGCCAGATGCTCGACTTCAGTGCATCCAAGATCCACCGTTGGCTACGGCTCAGGCGGCTCCGCCCACCCGTGCCTCTCCAGCTTCGCAAGGAGGATCTGTGCCAGGGTATAGGCATGCTCATCATGTATTACGTCGGAGTCTGCCGGGTGGTGACGGTTCGAGCTGCGGTGCGCAGGGCGGTGACGGTGGGTTTGTCGCGGTCTTGGGTACGCCACGCGAGGGCGGTCCAGCAAGGGGTGAGGTCGGTGACGTCGGCGTAGGCGACGCCGTGGCGTTGGTAGAGCCAGCGGGAGGGTTCCGGGGGGAACTGGATGCCCTCGCCGAGGCCGATGGCGGTCAGGGCGGGCTCCCATTCGGTGGTCTGGTGGTTGGTGTAGCGGACGGGGGTGCCGTCGGGGCGGGGATCGACGGACCAAAAGTCCCGCCAGGCCTTGGGGATTCTGGGTGACCAGCCGACGACGGGCCGGTCGGCCAGTTGCTCCAAGCTCAGCGGTTCCTGGCTGGCGAGGGGGTCGCGGTCGTGCAGGCACACGACACGGTCCATCGTGGCCAGGCGATGCGCCTGTACTCCCGGTGGCACGGGCGGGAAGACGAACGCCACGTCGACATCGCCAGCGAGGAGGGCCTCAGCCCAGTCAGCGAACCCCATGCGCAGCACCTCGATCGTCAGGCCAGGCTGTGTCGCCTGGAGTTCGTCGAAGATCTCCGGTATCGGCGGTATGGACGTCGTGGCCTCTAAG
>NZ_WWIQ01000045.1:77488-78546 GCF_009862985.1 Streptomyces sp. SID5464
TAAGGAGCCGATCACGATCCGGCCGGAGACAGCCCGCTTCTGCGCGACGGCAGCTTGCTGCAACCGGTCTGCTGCCTCCACTACGCCCCGGGCCTCAGGCAGCAGTGCTTGTCCGGCCCTGGTGAGGCCTGCCGTGCGTGTACTGCGATCGACCAGTGTCAGGCCCAGACGGCGCTCCAGAGCACGGATCTGCTGCGAGAACGCCGGCTGCGTCATGAACGCTCGCTGCGCCGCCTGTCCGAAGTGCAGTTCTTCGGCGAGTATTAGGAAGAGCCGCAGCTGATGCGTGCTCGGATCCCCCCTAAGGTGCGCTTCTCGACTATCCCCCGACTGCGTCATACAGGAAACCGTATCAATGGCCACAGGAGACGTATCAAGATGCCCTTTGCCGGGTGGTTCCCGTGCGGGCAGTCTGACTGCTGGGAACGCGGAGTCGCCTTTCCTCGGCTCCGGAGAGAAACGGGGACGTGAGCAGCGATCTCGTGGCCCAGGGGCCCTACGGCCAGGATTCCGTTCCGCAGGGACCGTGGGGGTCGGACCTGGCACCGCAGGGGCCGACGAATCACGAAGTCGCGCCGCAGGGTCCGCGCAACAGCGACCTGGTAGCGCAGGGGCCGTTTGGGAAGGATTCCCTCTTCACGGCCAGTGGCCCGTACAACCACGACGTAACGCCTCACGGACCGCTCGGCCAGGACTGATGGACTTGGTACCTCGTCCGCCTGTGCTCAACACCCGCTCCCTCGCCTGCTGGCCACAGAGCTCTGGTGGTCTTGGAAGAAGTCGGCCTACCAGGCACAGCTGACAACTCGTGGGCGGCCCAACAGGGCGCCCGATCTCGTTGCAGGACAGCGGGACCAGGAAGTCCGGGACGGCGGGTGTGTTCGTCGGCACGGACGACGACGAGGAAGGCGCGTGGGCGAGCATGAGGAGGGTACCAGCGGGTCCAGGAGGGGTAGCGGCGGACCTGGCGCTCATCTAACCCGGCCAGTTCTTCTCACTCTCAGAGAACGGGGGGCCCGCCAGCTACTGATGCCGATGTCCGGTGCTTACAGCGGCTA
>NZ_WWIQ01000045.1:78690-80134 GCF_009862985.1 Streptomyces sp. SID5464
AACGCTTCGTGGATGTCAGCGCGCCGTTCCCAGCGGATGCGTAGGTGCGTCGGAAGCCGTGGAGCAGGCGAAGGTCCGCTCGATCACCCACCCCACCTCTACGCCGACCGGGGATACGACTTCGACAAGTACCGCCGCCTGCTTTGGAAACGCGGCATCAAGCCGATGATCGCCCGACGCGGCGTCCCCCATGGTTCGGGGCTTGGCAAGGTGCGCTGGGTCGTCGAGCGTGCCTTCGCCTGGCTGCACCAGTGCAAACGGCTCCGCGTCCGCTACGAACGACGTGCCGACATGCACCGAGGATTGTTGGCCCTGGCGTGCAGCATCATCTGCCTTCGAAAGCTCCGCTTGCCGCGAGAAACGGTCAGTCAGGGAGAAACTCCCGGGCATGGTCGTGTGCCCACTGGGCGAAGGTGCGAGCCGGGACTCCGGTGACCTCCTCGGCTGTCGGTGATGGGCCTACCGCAGTTGGATCGAATTCCTCGAGTGCCTGCAGGTCTGTCTCGCCGCCTGAATAGTCCTCGAAGCCGAGCAGGAAATCCGCGTTCTCCGCCGCGAATCCTCCTTGCTTGCGGTAGTTCTCCCGTGCCTCGTCCCGGCTCACCACTTCGAAGCGGATCGGGCGGCCGATGGCTTCGGCGATGAGTTCAACTTGTCGACGATGCGACAACATGTCGGGGCCGTTGAGGGTGTAGGCCCGTCCGCAGTGCCCGTCCTCCAGCAGAGCCAGGGCCGCGACATCGGCGACGTCCTGCTCATGTACCGGACACCAGGCCGCCTCGGGGTCGGGATCGCGCACCACGCCCTCGGCACGGATGGACGGGCCCCACAGGGCCAGCTTGTTCATCGCGAACTCGCCTGGGCGCACGTGAGTCCATTCCAGGCCCGACTCCTCCACCGCCCGCTCTACCGGCAAGTGGAAGTCGCTGTCGAAACCTGCCGTGACAGCCCCGGAGGACAGCACCACGATACGGCGCACGCCAGCCTGCCGAGCCAAGGCGACCACTTCCCGTGCGGTCTCGGCGACCGGGAAGAGATACATCCGGTCGACCTCTTTCAACGCGTCGGCGAGTAATTCCGGTTGCATGAGATCTCCCGCAATCACGCGCACGACTTCCGGTAACCCTGCCGGGCGTGGGCTGCGGGTCAGAGCCCGCACCTCCGTGCCGGCCTCAACGAGACGTCGGACCACGTTCCGGCCGACATTGCCGGTGGCTCCGGTCACCAAGATCGCCATCATGCTCCTTCTGATCGTCACTGCTCACGGGGACGCCTCACCACAAGAGGACAGCCCCGTTCCACGTTGAGCCGACCGACGAACGCAACTGTCCCAACGACAGGCTTGTCGGCCACGGCGGCGAGAATGACAGGCAGCGGGGAAGCAGCTCTAGTCTCTCGCCGACCCATTTTGAAACCAGCAGTTACAACGGCTAACACAATGAGG
>NZ_WWIQ01000046.1:0-53088 GCF_009862985.1 Streptomyces sp. SID5464
GCCGACGTTGGTCGGGTGTTCGGTAACCCCGCGCCCTGTGGGCTGGCGGACCGGGGCTGGTCGATCACCGTGGGACCTGTGGGCTGCGTCGGTCGCCGCCTCGTCTGTCCCCGTTTTCCCGGGACGGTGCCAGTGCGTCGGGCGGAGGGGGCGGCCAGGGCACCCTGGGCGTCGCCTCCGCCCGGGCGGCGGAGCGCGGTGTCCGTGGTATTCAGCGGCACGGATGCTCTCTCCGGCCTTCGGCCGCTGCCGCGGCGGGCCCCCGCTCGGCCGGCAGGTGCGGCGGCCTCATGGCGCTGTCGGCCGCCGCGTTCCGCCGTGTCCGTCCGGTGGGTCGAGATGAGCACGCCACCCGTGCGCCGGCTCGTCGGCAGGACCCAAGAAACTGGGCCTGAAGGCCGAGCCGGAGTCACCCCCGGGCCGGGTCACGGCTTCAGCCCGAGAAGCGTGCCAGGTACGCCGTGTTCCTGGTGTCGAGGAACTCCAGCAGGGCGCCCACGCGTTCGCCCGCCTCCGGGTCGGGCGTCCAGATCCACATCTCACGTTCCTCCGGCACGGCCCCCCGCTGCGCCTTTGCCTCGAACCCCTCCAGCCCGAGCCGTACCGTCTCGGCCCCGTGCTCGATGGCCATACGGATGGGGTGGTAGAAGCAGGACCAGGGGTACGAGGGACCCCGGTCCGTGACGTCGTAGTCGCAGCCGTAGGCCATGAAGAGGCTGCTGCGCCGGCCCAGCAGGTGCAGTGCGCAGGCGATGAGGACGCCGTCCCGTCGGACCGCGGGCACCCGGACCGCGTCCGGCAGCGCCTCCGCCAGCACCGTGCGGGCCCGCTGGATCGCTGCCGGGTCGGGACGCCCACCGTGCTTGGCCAGTGTCTGGGCCTCCAGTTGGGCGATGCGCTCCGCGTGCGTGATCAGGTCCGTCTCGCCGGTCGACAGGCCGGACGTGAGGAGTTGCCGTTCCTCCTGGCGGTACCTGCGGCGGCGCCGGCTCGGCAACTGCTCCAGGTACTCCTCATACGTGGTGCAGCCGTTCAGATGAAAGGCCGAGGCCGCGGTGACGACCCCGCTGCGGAAGCCGTACTCGGCCAGTACACCGCGCAGCACCTTGTCCCCGGGACGGACGAACGGGAAGGCCACGGCTCCCGCACCGTGCTCCAGCGCCGCCGACCGCGCCTTCTCGATCAGCCGTCTCGTCACCTGTTCGGCTTCGACGGCATCCAGTCCGGGCCGCAGAATCAGCTCGCTGCTGTCGAAGCCCCGGATCACGTAGCAGGAGCCGAACCGCCGGTCGAGCACCTGCCAGACCGGCTCCGCGTCGTCCGCCGCCTCCCGCTGCCCGGCGCCGGCGAGATCCCGCAGGGTGCGGTGCACCCGCTCGGCATCCGGATCGTCCTCGGCGAGTCGCAGCACCGACGGCGAGCCGACGAACTTCCAGGGGTGGCTGGCCATACCGGTACGGGACGTGGTGAGCGCGCCGTGCAGCGCGCCGCGCAGCTCACCGGAACCGCGTTCCGTCACCACCAGGCTCTGGCCGGATTCGAGATACTCGCGGAAACGCAGATAGCCCCGGTCGGCGTCGATGTCGAGGTCGCGGGTGAGTGCGTCCCAGTCGTCGGCGGCAATGTCGCTCACGCCGTGCAGAACGTCCACAGTCATCGCTACGCAGTGCTCCTCGCCTGTCGGTTCGCGTGTCCAGGACCTCGGGCTGACGTTCCGAGAGGCCCGGTCCACCTTAGGGCCTCACGCCATTCCCCTTCCTGGGGAGTGGCCGGAAACCAGTGCTGGAAAGCCCCTGGGAATGGCTGACTCATACCCTTGTGACTCGCCCGACGGAGTGTTAATAGGGGTCGGGATATGGACAGCGCCTCATGCGATGATTCCGCGGTCGGTCGTGCACATGGCCTGGGTTCGGGGAATTTACCGTTCAACTGAGTCAGCTTCCCGCACCCCTCGCACCGGGTGCCGGAGTTCGGGCAGTCAGGTATGTGCACAGCATGATCGTGAATGGGGGAGAAGCGCGATGTTCTCGAATGAAGCTCGCCAATCGGACGCTTTGCTGAAGCGCGGTACCACGGCGTCCTGGCCGTATCCGGAGCAGACGGCCGACGCCCTGTCCCTCGCCACTCTCGCGGAGGAAGTCCGCGCCATACAGAGCAAGGTGGGACAGGTCCGGGCCGGGCTGACGCAGTTGTGGGAGGTGCAGGAGGCCCTGGGCAAGAGCAGCGAGAGCGGGGACGGACTGCGCCGGATCACCGGCCTGCGCGAGATCAACGCGCTGCTGACCGCCGCCGCTTCCGAATGCCGGCAGAGCGTGGCGACCGCACAGCCCAGGGGGCCGCGGCAGCCGGAGGTCCTGGAGCAGGCGCTGCCCCGGGACATCGCGATGCTGCGGCGCGGCGTCCGCATGCGCACCATCTACCAGCACACGGCACGCTTCAGTGCGCCGACCCAGGCTTACGTGGAGAAGGTGACCGCCCTCGGCGGAGAGGTCCGCACGCTGGCCGAGTTCTTCGAGCGGCTGATCGTCTTCGACCGGACGGTGGCCTTCATCCCGGATCCTGAGGACCAGCAGACCGCCGTGATGATCCGGGACCCGGCGGTGGTGGCGTTCCTCGTCGGCGCGTTCGACCGCGTCTGGCTCACCGCCGTGCCGTTCAGCTCGGCCTACGAGAGCCGCACCGAGGACGGAATAGTCCTGGCCATACAGCAGTCCATCGCCCGTCTGCTGCTGCACGAGGAGAAGGACGCGGCCATCGCCCGGCGGCTCGGCATCAGTGAGCGCAACTGCCGGGGCCACATCGCCAAGCTGATGAAACGCCTCGGCGCCCGCAACCGGACCCATCTGGGCTATCTGCTCGCGTCGTCCGGTCTCCTCACGGCCGATGCCGATGCCGGTGCCGACCGGGACGAGGCGGGCCAGTCCCTGTAGGCGGCCGGTCCCGGTGACTCGGCCCGGCTGATGCGGTCGGACGACCGGTTTTCGGAACGTTCGAGAAAATGCGCCGGCCCCTCTTTCATGCCGTCGTGCACGGCATACGTGCGTCTGCCCTCTGTGAGTTGTCTATGTCACACCCGGATGACGGTGTGCATCGCCGGAAACTCTGTCCTGCTGGGTCGAGCATGTACAGCGGTTACTGGGATCAGGTTCCGGACGAGCGCAATGAGGATGCCTGGGTTACCGGCAGTTCATAGATCAACAATGGCGCATGCTCGGCAACATGTCCAAAAACTGCATAAGCGGCGTGCAGAGGTGCACGTGTCACCAACCGCAGAATCGCCCCATACCCAGCAAGGAGTCATGTTGTGTCCGATCCTGTACCGGGTGGCTGATTACGTGTGTCCACTGTCCGGAAGGCTGTTGCCACTCAAGGAAATATGCGCCTAACATCCAGTTACAGATTGCGCCTGGCGAATGCCAGTGGGTGACAATGTGAAACGGGGGATCCCTGAAGGCTGATTCCGGCCTGCTCACGAGGCGGCCGTTCGACATCTCCAGCCATTTGGCACCGCTTCGGCATAGGTCGCCGACGCTGCACAGCGACGGGCCGTCCGGAGCGGACTAGGTGTCACCACCCGTTGTGCCAATAGATGGGAAAAGCATGAGCATGGAAACACTGAGCCCGGTCGAGGCGACCGAGCTCAGCGAGGCCGGATTCGCTCGGTACGCTGCCGAGGACTTCCGGAAAAGGGTCGCCGAGTACGACGCCGACCGCCTCCTCGAAGAGTTACAGGAACAGTTCGTGGGGATGCCGAGTGACCCCTACGCACCGAACGCGAACCGGTACCGCCGCTACGGCCGGGCCGTCTACGTACCGTGGAGCGGGAACCTCACCTGGCTCCCGCCGGTCGAGGACCCCGAGCTGGGCGAGGCCACCGAGTACTTCCAGGGGGACTTCAACCCGGAGTTCCGCGGCGCGCGCCGCCGGTTCCCGGCGGTCCCCGCCGAGGCCAGGGCCAACGAACTGCTGAGGCAGATCATCCTGTTCGACGCCGAGCAGGCGCTGTGGCTGGACGAGCTCCGCCAAGGCCCGGTGCACATAGGCATCCACTTCCTGACCCTGCGGGTCGAAGAGGCCGGCGAACGGGCCGTGCCCTCCCCGGACTTCCTGCACCAGGACGGCGAGCGCTTCACCTTCGCCCACCTGATCAACCGCGACAACGTCGTCGGCGGAGTGAATGTCATCGCGCCTCCGCGCTGCGCCGGAATGAAACCGGAAGAGATCTCCGCCGATCTCCGCCAGGCGGAGTTCACCCTGGAGAACCCGTTGGATTCCTACGCGGTCTACGACGAAAAGGTCAGCCACTACGTGAGCCCGGTGTGCAGGGGAGACGAGCCGCGCCCCGGCGAACGCGCCATCCTGCTGATCGACTTCACGCCCTACGTCCCCCACATCTAGCTGTACCTCCGGTGTGCGGCCCTTTACGACCGGCCGCACACCGGTTCTACGACAGGAATCAATCGAATGACCGTAGAGGAAACCGTGGCTCCGGCTCGATCAGCGCCGCCGCTCACGGTCTGGCTGGCCCTGCTGGGCGCACTCACCCTGTGGGCCTCGGCCTTCGTGGGGATCTCCTCCGCGCTCGCGGACTTCACACCGGGTGCCATCTCACTCGTGCGCTACGCGGTTTCCTCGGTGGTCGCCGTACTGATGTGGCTCGCGTACAGCCGGCGGCGCCGGGAGAAGGTGGAGGTTCCCGCCCGGCGGGACGTGTGGCCCATCGTGGCCTCCGCCTTCCTGGTCGTCGTGGTCTACAGCCTGGGCATCAACTACGGCGAGCAGTCGGTCACTCCCGGCACGGCCAGCTTCATCGCCGGTCAGGCGCCGGTCTTCAGCATCCTGCTGGCGTGGCTGCTCCTGCGTGAGCGGGTCGCGGGGCGCGGCTGGCTCGGCGTCGGCATCGGAGCGGCCGGCGTGGTGCTGATGCTGTTCGCCGACCAGAGCGGCGGCGTGCAGATCAACAACGGTTCGCTGTTCGTCCTGGCCGCGACGGTCGGAGAGTGCCTGTACTTCGTGCTGTCCAAGCCGCTGCTGGAGCGCTACAGCCCGCACGCGCTCAACGCGTGGGTGACCGTGGCCGGAACCGTCATGCTGCTGCCGTACGCGGGACAGGCCCTGTCGTCCCTCGCCTCGGCTCCCACCAGCAGCATCCTGCTCCTGGTGTACCTGGGCATCTTCCCCGGTGCCGTGGCCTATCTGCTCTGGAACATGGCGCTGGCGCACCTCAGCGTCACCGCGACGACCTCGTCGCTCTACGCACTTCCCGCCATCACGATCGTGATGTCCGTGCTCTGGGTCGACAAACTCCCGAGCACGCTCGGAGTGATCGGCGGGCTGGTCTCGCTGGTCGGCGCCGGACTGGTCGCCAACCGGCAGAGTCACTGAATCCGCAATACCGATCCGAACCATCTCGAGAACCCAAGAGGAACGATGCTTGCCAGATGTCGTTACCCGGTCGCTACTCCCCCCACCGCCCGAGCCGCGCATCCGTCCGCGCTGCCGCAGAGTGACCAGGACACCGGCTGGGGGTATTCCTTCGCTCTGATAAGGAGCGGATTCCGAGATCGGCCTGCCGGCGCCGCGGACGGACCGTCCGTGTAAGGCGCCGACCAGGGTGCTTCGCCCGCCCCGCCGACCCGACCGGGTCGGCGGGGCGACGTCATGTGCGACGGGCCAGGACGTAACGGACGGTGGTCCAGCCGGCGGTGACGAAGAGCAGCACGCCCAGGCCGGCGTAGGCGCCGACGACCGAGAAGCGGTCGCAGACCCAGCCCATCAGGGGGTTGGCCAGCAGCACGCCCACCGTGCCGGCGGTGACCACGCGTGCCACGTGGCTCGCGGCCTCGCCCGGCTCCCGTTCGGCGGCCAGTTTGAGGACGTCCGGATAGGCGATCCCCTGCGCCACCCCCAGCACCAGGAAGGCGGCCAGCACGAGGAGGCGCTGCCGTCCCGCCAGCGCGGCGAACAGCAGCAGCGAGGCGAGCGGGCCGGCCACCACGAACGCGGCCAGCGTCCCCCATCGGGCCCTGACCAGGTCGCCGGTGAAGCGGATCGCGATGCCGCCCAGGGCGTAGGCCGCGTAGACGGCGCCCGAGTAGCCGTCGAAGCCGAGGCCCTCGTCGACGAGCGTGCCGTGCCAGGCGTTGACGGCGGCCTCCATCCCCAGCAGCACGAAGGACAGCGCCATCAGGACGGGCATGGAGAAGCGCACTCCCACCGGATCCGCCGGTGCCGTGTCCGGCCCGGCCCCGGACCCGTCCGCGGCCGGTTCCGCCAGCGGCCCGATGCGCAGGGCGAACAGCCCCGTGACCCCGACGAGCAGGACCACCCAGAAGTGCACGACGGCCGGCAGCCGCCAGGCCGAGACCACGAACGCGGTCAGGCCCGCGGCGAGCACGCCGAGCGAGTAGCAGCCGTGGCAGGACGCGAACACCCGGCGTCCGGTCAGCGACTCGATCAGATGGGCCCGGCTGTTGCCCTCCACCTGGAGCACGGCGTTGGCCACCCCGAGCAGCACCAGCAGGCAGCAGAGCAGTGGCACCGAGGAGCACAGGCCGATGCCGAAGACGGTCACGGTCATGCCCGCCAGGGCCAGTGCGAGGGCCCGGTGGGCGAGCCGCCGCGGAACCAGCCGGGGGTAGGCCCGGGCCGTGACCAGGGTGACGGCCGGTGCCGTCATGAGCAGCACGCCCCAGGCGCCGTCGCTCACCGTGAACCGGTCGTGCACCCGGGCCGTCTCGCTGAACCAGGAGGTCAGCGGATAACTGGTCAGGAAGTAGACCGCCCTGGTCTGCCGGATCATCCGGGCCGGCCGGAGCGTCGCGACACCCGCCCCGGCGCCGTCCGGCGCAGTCACGTCCACCAGCGCAGCACGTCCCGCAGCCCCCGCGCCGTGTTGTCGGCGAAGGACTGCACCCGCGACTCGGGCAGCGTCACGCCCTCGCTGTCCCTGGCCCGGAGCAGCGACTCCACCATGTCCGCACGCTCCAGCGAGCCGAACCGGAAGGTGGGCCCCGCCCCCTGAAGGAACTGCGCGAGGGAGGGGATGTCGTGCCAGGCGATCCGCAGCCCGGGCGAACCGAAGCGCAGTGTCTCCAGCAGGCTCAGCGGCGCCCCTTCGAACCGGGAGGCGAAGACGACGATCTCCAACGCCTCCTCGCGCAGGAGGTAGTAGGGCAGCAAGGGGTCGAAACGCCGGATCACCGTGCAGGAACCGGACGGCACGTGGGCGAGCTGTTCGTCGAGCAGCGCGACGTACTCGGGCGCGGACACCTCCTGCGGCATCAGCAGCACGCAGTGCCAGTCGTCGGACGAGCGCTCCCGGAAGTCGCTCCACGCGGGGATCAGGGCGTCGAACCCCTTCTGCCAGGCACACCGCCCCCAGGAGAACACCAGCCGTTTGTCCAGCGGCACCCCGGCCCGCTCCAGGTGCTCCCGGCGCCGCGCGGCGGGCACCTCGGCGGGGAAGCGGAACGAGCCGGCGGGAATGCCGTTGACGAAGGGCGCCAGCTGAGCCGAGGTGCGGCCGTAGCCGGTGCGGAGAATCTCCTCGAAGTAGGGCCCTATGCAACCGATCCGGTCCTGCGCGAACTCGGCCATCGCGTCGAACCCGCGCTTCTCGAAGACCGCCCGGTCACTCACCACCTGGTCCTGGAAGACCGGGCCCAGCGTGTGCGGCACGAAGACGATCTGCACCCGGTCGAGGTCGCGCAGACAGTCCCGCAGCGGAGCCAGCATGATGCCGTGCGCGAGCACGGTCACCTGGTCGTGGCGCTCGGCCAGGGCGCGGACCTGCCCGGCGACCGAGGCGCACATGCGCTCCCAGCGCCGCGGATCGCCGAGGGACCACACCGCTCGCAGGCTCGACGGGTCGTCGACCTCGGCCCACAGGAACTCGCCGCCGTGCTCCGCGCAGGCCGAGGACACCAAGGCGTGCACACGGGGGGAGAAGTCGGAGCAGGCTGCATCGATGCGCGGGCTGATCGCGTACAGCGACCAGTCCTGCCGCAGCAGACGCGGCACCTTCTCGACGATGGCGTCGATCTCCTCGAAGAACCAGTGAACGACGCTGGCGATGCCGCACTCGACGGTCGCGAGCCCGTCGATGGAGGTGACCACGAGAGCCTTGCCCACTTCTCCTCCGCATCATTGAGGGGGTACGGCCACGGAGACCCGGCGGAGCTACGCCGGGTCACCGTCCGGGGTGTCCAGAGCTGCCACGAGCCGGCTGCCGCGCGCCACGAATCCGAAGCAGCGCTCGACGTTGTAGAGGGTGGCCCGCAGGCAGAAATCGGGGGAGGTGGTGCCGACGCAGTCCTCCAGCAGCACCGCGTCGTACCCGAGGCACGCGGCGTCCGTCAGGGTCGCCAGCACGCACTGGTCGGCGTTGACCCCCGCGAACAGCAGCGTGTCCACACGGAGGTTGCGCAGCACGGAGTCGAGCGGGGTGTCGAAGAAACCGCTCATGCGGTGCTTGGTGATCCGGATGTCCCGCGCGTCCGGTTCCAGGCCGTCCACCACCGCGGCGCCCCAACTGCCCTCCTCCAGCACCGGGCTGTCGCCGCCCGGCAGCACCGACCCGATGCCGCCGCCCGTGCCCGCCAGGTCGTAGGCGTGCAGCACGTTGGGCGGGATGTTGACGCGGTCCGGGCGGCTGCCCCAGTTCAGCCAGATCACCGGAACTCCGGCGTCCCGCAGGGCCGGGAGCGTCCCGGCGATGGAGGCGATGAGCCGGTCCGCGCCGGAGACGTCCAGGCCGATGGAGGCCAGCCAGCCCCGGGGCGAACAGAAGTCGTTCTGCATGTCGACGACGACCAGGGCGCAGCGCGCCAGGTCGAGCGTGAGCCGCTGGGGCGCGGCGGGCACCGTCACCGGGCGCGGCGCGGGCACCGGACGCCGCAGGTCCACGTGCGCCCCCGAGGCCTGCCAGCTGTTGGCGGCGGTGGGGCCGAGCGGCCGCATGACGTCCGTGGTCACGGGTGTGCTCCCGCGGCGTGGTTGTGGGTGCCGGGGTCGTCGAACGCCAGGGCGTTGTCGGGCGAGTCGGTCACTCCGCACAGCAGACGCACTTCGCCGCGCTGCCAGATCGTGCCGACCTCCGCGAACCCGGCCTGCCCGAGCGCGTCGAGGTGGATGCCGAACCCGGCGGACAGGTCCGAGTGGTTCTCCCCGTCGTAGCCACGACGCCTGCGCTCGGCCACGGCGTCGGCGAACGCCGGCTCGGCCTGTACCTGTTCCCACCACTCGTACCAGCCGTCCCCGCGTCCCTCCGGGAAGCGGCGGGCGTACTCGCGGCGGAGCAGGGAACGGTCGAGCCGCGACAGGACCGGGGAGGCCTCGCGGTCCCGTTCCAGCTCGTCGCAGTTGAGGAGGATGCCTCCCGGGCGCAGCACCTTGGTCATCGCCGTGTAGACCGCGACCAGCGTCGCGGGGTCCAGCCAGTGCAGCGCGGTGCTGCTCACCACGGCGTCGGCCTGCCGCTCCAGACCGAGCCGGTCCACCCAGCCGGGGGACCGCAGGTCGGCGTCGACGAAGTGCAGCCCGCGCACGCCGCCGTGGGCGGCCCGGCCGAGTTCCAGCAGCAGCGGGTCGGCGTCCACGGAGACCACCGTCGCGTCCGGGACGCGCGCCAGCAGCCGTACTCCGATGGACCCCGGCCCGCATCCGAGGTCGAGGACGAGCGGATCCGGGCGGCCGCTGATCTCCTCGACGGCGTCGATGATCGCGGTGAACTGTTCCTCGCGCTCGGGCAGGAAGGCCTCCTGCTGGCGGTCCCAGCGCTCGGCCCAGTGGCGTGCCGTCGGTGCGGCGGTGGAGGTCATCGGCGGTCCCCTGCGGTGTCGTGTGTGGTGACGGGCTCCACGTCGTAGAACGACGGGCCGTCCAGGTAGCGAATGGTGTTGGCGTCCCGCAGCACGGTCTCCTCGCTCTCGTGCATGAGGACGACGACCGCCGGATAACTGAGGTCGTCCACCGTGCGCCGGATGCGTCCGCCCGGGGTGACCGCGACCCGCATCTCGTGGAAGCTCTCCAGATCGCGCAGCGCGTCCAGGCCGCGGTAGGCGCGGAGCGTTCCGGCGTACGGCGAGACCAGCCCCACGAAGGCGCAGTGCAGCTGCAGCGGGTCGTCGTCGCGGTGGTGGGCGAGGAAGTGCTCGGGCCGCAGGTACGCCTCGACCGTCCAGTCGAGCTGCGACTGCCCGCGCGCGATCTGCGCGTAGTGCGGGAGGTTGGCGCCGCCGATGCGGGCGCCGGCTTCCACCAGGACCGGCCCGGAGTTCGTCAGCTTGATCTCGACGTGCGCGGGACCGTGCCGGATGCCGAGCGCGTCCAGCACCTGACCGGCGTACGCCGTGAGTTGCTCCTGCGCCGCGCCGTGACGTGGCATGAGGTACACCGTGTCCGACAGGTCGGCCACACCGTTGGCGGTGATGCGGGTGGTGCGCCAGATCTCGCAGACGCGGTGCCTGCCGTCCCGGCTCACCGTGTTCACCATGTACTCGGTGCCGCGCAGGTACTCCTGGGCGACGGCGGCCGTGTTGGGCATCGAGAAGACGTTCTCGCTGCCGACGATCCGCGCCACGGCGGCCGCGGACTCGTCCGGGCTGTCGCAGAAGGCGATGCCGTCGCCGGCCGCGCTCCGCAGCGGCTTGACGACGATCCGGCCGCCGACGGACCGGTGCCACTCCCGCACGTCCTGTTCGGTCCGCACGAGCCGCTGCCGGGCACCGGTCACGCCCGCCTGTCTGATCGTCTCGATCATGACGTACTTGTCGCGCCGCGCGGCGCTGAGGGCGGTGCCGTTGGTGGGCAGGCCGAGTGCCTCGCTCAGCGCGTCGGCCAGTTCGACACCGATCTCCCCGCCGGCCACCACCGCCGTGGGCGAGTGCGCCGCGACGGCCGCCACCGTGGCCGTGAGATCGCCCTGGTGGACGATGTTCGCCACGTAGTCCGACAGGTCGAACGGCCCGCGGTAGGCCGCGGGCACCTCCGGAGTGCTCTGTACCCGCACCACGGACGTGCCGCGCTTGCGGAACTCGTCGACCAGCACCTTGGACAGTCCATAGGAGTCGACGACGGCGACAAGAGGGGAGTCGGGCATCTCAGCCTTCCTGCGAGACGAGCGGACGGAGGGAGGACACGCGTGTGAAGCGCAGGAGCCACGCCAGCAGCGCGAGGACGATCGCCGTCGAGCCCACCGCGAGGAACCCGGTGGCCGGGCCGCCCGCCGCGCCCGTGAGCCCGGCCAGCGGGGCGCCCGCGGCATTGCCCCCTGCCACCACGGCGCCGTACAGGCCGACCGTGCGACCACGGGTGTGTGCCGTCGCGAGCCGGCCGCACGCCGTGGCGGTCGCCGCGAAGGAGGCCGCGGACAGCATCGCCGCCGGCAGAACGGCGGCGAGCAGGAACCGCCAGTCCGGTACGAGCCCCAGCGGCACCGTGGCCAGCCCCAGCAGCAGCACCGGCGCCACCGGTGACAGCGTGGCCGGCAGCGCGCCGTACAGCACCCCGCCGGCCACCGCGTACACCCCGCAGGCCGTGATGAGCAGTCCGACCCAGTGCACCTCGCCCTGCTCGCGCATCACGCCGAGCAGGGACAGCTCGAACCCGGAGGACACCAGCCCGGCCGCGAAGCCGCAGATCAGCATGGGCAGCAAGCGCGCGACGAGTTCGGTCTTGCCGGTGGCCGGGGCCGTTCCGGGCGCGGAGGCGCGGGTGCCCGGACCGCCGTCCGCGGTGTCCGGCACGGCTTCGCCGGCCCGCGCGCGTACGGCGAAGGTGGCGAGACCGAGCACCAGCACACACCCCAGGCCCCACGCGGCGGTGGTGGTGGACGTCTGCGTCGCCAGCACGGCACCCAGCGCGGGACCGGCCAGATACGAGAGCTGACTGGTCACCGCGTCCAGGGCGAAGCCCGCCTGCTGGTGCTCCGGCGGCACGTCGGCGGAGATCACGAACCGGGTCACGGTCGAGCCGGGCACCAGCAGCACGCCCGACACCAGCGCACCGGCCACCAGCGCCGGATGGGACAGCCCGGCCGCCACCGCCCAGAAGACGGCCTGCGCGGCGGCGCTGAGCACGAGCACGGGCCGCAGCCCGGCCCGGTCGACGGCCCACCCCACCAGCGGCGCGCCCGCCATCACCCCGAGCATCCACGCCCCGGTCACCACGCCGGCGGAACTCAGGCTCCGCCCCAGACCCAGCGACACCTGCAGGGACAGCACCATCGGGATGGCGATGACCGGAAGCTTGACGAGCAGGCCGAGAACCAGGGTGGTGCGCAGACCGGGCACCGTCAGCAGCCGCCGGTAGCGCTCCACCCCGCCCGGCTCGCCCGGCGCGCCCCGGCGCCAGGGCACCCGGCGCCGCTGCTCAGCCGAAGACCGCGACACGGTCGCTGACGTCCATGGGCGCACGCCGCGCCGACGGCACCGCCGACGGGTCGGGCGTGCCGATGTCCAGCGCGCCGAGCAGCCGTTCCTGCTCGGCCAGCCCCAGCCGGACCCGCAGGGCCTCGGAGGTGCACAGGCGGCCGGTGCGCCACTTGCTGCTGTAGCCCCGGCCGTGCAGCAGGAGCATCAGGCTGTACGTCATGGTGCTGGCGGCCGCGAGCTGTTCCCACTCCGGGATGCGGTGGCCGACGTGCGGGGTGAAGACCAGCATGGCCTTCAGCGGGGCGCGCACGACGGAGGAGACGAGCTGCTCACGGTCGGCGGCCGGGTCCTCGTCGGCGAGGCAGTCGGCGACCGCGGTGAGGCCGTCGCCGCGCACCAGGATCCAGCGCCACGGGCGCAGCCGCCCGTGGTCGGGCGCGGTCGCGGCGCCCTTGAGCAGGTAGCGGAACTCCTCGTCGCCCGGCGCGGGAGCGCCCAGCGCGGAAGCGCTGCGACGTGTGAGCACGGCCGTGATGATGTCCACAGGTCTCTCCTCGTCCGCGTGTCTCGGGTCAGTCGGTGAGCATGCCGGAGTACAGGTCCGGCTCCAGGCGGCGCAGCGCCGCGTAGTCCTCCTCGATGCGCTCCCGGCTCGGCGAGACCAGGTAGAGATTGCCCGGACACGTCGCCAGATTGACGGTGCGTTCGAGGAGGGGAACGGTGTCCAGGGTCGTGTCCATGCCGTAGAAGGAGGGCAGGGCACGGATACCGCTCAGGTCGGGCGGGCGGACCACCTTGCCCTCGGCGGGGCTGAGCAGATAGACGTGCCGGGCGTGCAGCCGGGGCTCCGGCCGGGGCCGGCGGGTCGCGTGCCGGAAGCCCTCGGGGTCGAAGTAGCTCAGCGGGAGCAGGGAGTTCTGGCTGCGTCCGCACACCGTGAGCACGGCACCGGGGTCGCAGGCGCCCTCGACACGCGCACCGGTCTCGATGAGCACCGGCCCGCCGGAAGTCAGCATGATCTCGCTGTGCGCGGTGCCGTTGTCGACGCCGAGGGCCGACAGGACGTCCCGCAGATAGGACTCGAGCTGTTCGTACTCCGGTTCGTCCGGGTGGACGAGGTCGGAGTACACGCACACGGCGGTGGCGTCGACCATCTGCCGCCGCATCCGCCACACATCGGTCACGTGGTGCTCGCCCCGCGAGCTCACCGAGTTGACGGTGTACTCGACCCCGCCGCTGTGGACGATGTCCTGCTGGACCAGCAGCTCGTCGTTGACCTGCCCGAACAGGCTGACCGTACCGCGCAGTTCGGCGAACGCACCGCGCACGTCCTCCTCCGAGGCGCAGAACCGCACGCCCTCGGCCGAGGTGCCGGCCAGGGGCTTGACCACCGCACGGCCGTCGGTGCGCGTGCGATACCACTCCACGGCGGTCGCGGCGTCGGAGGTACGGCAGTGCGGGATGGCGGCGAGGCCACGGCTCAGCAGGGCCTCCGCCATGTGGTACTTGTCGCGCCGGGCGTGGGCGGTCCCCGGTGCCATCGCCGGGATCCCGGGGAAGTGCGGGGTCAGCCGGTCGGCGAGGGCCACGCCCGACTCGCCGCCGGGCACGACACAGGCCACGTCGTACTCCCCGAGGCCCCGCAGCACGGCGTCCATGCCGTCCGCCTCGTGCAGCGTGAGCAGGAAGTCCTCCGGGCGGAAGGAGGCCCGCCAGAACTCCGAGTCGCTCTCCTCGGTCAGAACGGCGACACAGCGGTGCCCCAGGCCGTTGAAGAGCTGACCCAGCTTGGTTCCGGCGCGCAGCGGATCGACGATGGCGACGACGGAACGGGGGACGGCGGTCACGGGCGCGGCTCTGCGCTCACGGCGTCCGCCAGCTCGTTCCAGAAGCCGGCGAGCAGGTCCAGGTAACCGGTGAACCCCTGCTCCAGGGCCGCGAGGTCCTCCTCGGTCCGGCACAGCGCCGCCGAGCTGGAGACCGCGTGCAGCTTGTGCTCCTTCTCGGTCGCGCCGATGTGCAGGTAGAAGAACTCGCAGTGCTCGTGGAACTCCTCCAGGGCGAAGTGGTGCATGTAGTTGCGGGCACCCTCGTAGAGGCGGACGAGCTGGGCGTAGGCGTGCCACTCCTGGGCCAGCAGCGCGCCGCAGCCGACCTTGACGTTCTCGTGTCCGAAGAGCTTCGCGCCCTCGTCGACCAGGCGCTGGGTGGCGGGCAGCACGGTGGGGTCGATGTCGTCGAAGTCGACCTGACGGCCGCGGATGCGGGACAGCAGGGCGGAGAAGAAGCTCTTCAGCAGGACGGTGTGGACCTTCTTCGGGTCGCCCCCGCCCATCTCGTCGTTCAGGTTCTCGATCGTCTCTGCGCGAGCCACCAGGTCGTCCGGCGACATCCGGAGGAAGACCAGGGCGAGCCTGTTCACCGTGGGGGAGACCTGCGCGTAGAAGTTGCGGGCCACCGTCTCCACCTGGTCGGCGGGCAGTTCGGTGGACTGCCACAGGTCGTAGAAGGCGTTGTTCAGAGCCGCGTGGCGGTACACGGATTCCGCGAGGTCCAGTACGCGCTTCTCGGCGACATCTGTACGCAGCTCCATTCGGGTGGCGGTCATGAGTCGTCCCTTCGTGGATGTCGGGCACCTGCACGCATTCGTGATGCTCGGTTTATCCCGTGGATTCGCGCACCTGGTCCCGACTGCCTGGTCCCCTGAAATTCCCGGTGGTGCGAGTCGTCCCCAACTCTGGCACCTCGGGAACCGATCGAAGATCAACCGTACGTATACTTATTGCGCAGGTGCCGATTCGGAGGGGTGGACGAACGTGGATGCGTACGGCATACCCGACTCATCGATCCTGTCTCCGCTCACCGAGCCGGAACTCGCCGTGTATTCCTATGCGGTCGGCCAAGCGGACATAGGGGCCGGCGAGTCGCTGCCCCTGGACGGCTTCTCCGGTGCCGAGCTGGCCGCGGCCGTCGAGAGCCTGAAGCGGCGCAGGCTGCTGCTGCCGGTGCAGGGCGCCGAGGGCCGCTATGTCGCGGCCCCGCCCGACGCCGCCGCCGAGGAACTCGTCCAGCCCGTCATGCACCGCGCCTTACTGCTGCGGGCCGCTGCGGACCGGCTGCGCGACACCCTCTCCCCGGTGTACGACAGCGGCCTCGAACGCCGCCTGCGACGGCCGCTGTTCGAGCAGCTGCACGACGTCGCGGCCGTGCGCGAGCAGCTCAACCGGTTCGCCGCCGAGGCCCGGTCCGAGGTGCTCAGCTCCCAGCCGGGCGGCGGCCGCAACGAGGAAGTGCTGCGCGAGGCCATCACCCGCGACGAGGCCCTGCTGCGCCGGGGCGTGCGGATGCGGACGCTGTACCAGCACACCGCGCAGTTCAGCGAGAGCACCGTCGCCTACGTCGAGATGACCACGCGGCTCGGAGCCGAAGTGCGCACGCTGGGCGACGGGTTCATGCGGATGATCGCCTTCGACGACGAGATCGCGGTGATCGAGCAGAAGGGCAACCCGGGCGGCGCGCTGGTGATCCGGGAGCCCAGCGTGGTGGCGTTCCTGGTGTCGGCGTTCCAGCTCCTGTGGGGACAGGGCGAGCCGTTCCCCGTCAACCGCGGACGCGACCAGGCAATCCACACCTCCGACAAGACGAAGGAGGACATCATCCGCCTCCTCGTCCTCGGTGAGCCGGACAAGGTGATCGCCCGTCGTATGGGCATGTCGGTCCGGACCTGTCAGCGTCACATCGCCAAGATCATGGAACGCATCGGCGCGCGGAGCCGCGTCCACGCCGGCTATCTGCTGCACCAGTACGGCGACGCGGTCCCGCCGTCGGTGACCGCGGCCGAGTCCGAAGAGCCGGACGAGACCGACGAGCCGGACGAGGGCGACGCGTAGGCCGCCCCGGCGGGCGCCGATCAGTCGTCGAAGGCGGCGAAGAGCTCTCGCTTGCTGACGTCACGGATGCGGCTGACGTCGAATTCATTCGGGTCCGCTTGCGAAAGGGAGTCGAAGACCAGGTCGATGGCCTGTTTGAGGCCCCATGCGCTGGTGTAGGGAGGCCAGCCGGGGCTTCCCTTTTCGATGTCTTCCTGGCGGGTGAAAAGGTAGTTCGCCCAATCCTTGTGCGACGGATACCTGTGGTGGAAATCGTGTGTGGGCGTGTCCGCCGTGATCACGCAGAACCGGATGGGGGCGTGCAGGAAGGCCATCCGCAGCGTCCACCTCGCCCAGGCGCGGGCCCCCGGCAGCAGACCCAGGCCTGGGGCCGGCGCCGCTTCACCGAGGAACACGGCGTTGGTGAGGGAACCGAAGTACTCCCTCCCGCGCTTCACCTCGACACCAGGGGCGGGAAAGGTGTGCTTGCAGCACAGGCGGGTCATGTTGCTGAGCTGGAAGAGCGGGATGAGCGGAACACACCAGATCACCAGGAACGCCAACCAAGCGCCGGTCGCCACGGTGGCCGCCACGGTGCCCCCGTAGAGCACGACTGCGGTGACCTTCTCACCCAGCATCGAGCCGTGCCAGAAGGACCGAGCCCGACCCCATGCGAACGCGGCGTGGAAGAGCGGCGAGCACGCCTTACCGACGACCCGCCGGTACATCTGGCGACGCGTCATACCGGGGTGCAGGTCGAGGGTGATCAGAAACGCCTGGACAGTGGGATCGCGCAGCGTCATGTGGTGTGCCGCGTGGTGGTCACTCACATGCTCCTTGCTGTAACGCTGGTAATGCTGAACGATCAGCAGGCTCGAAATGGCAGCGCCGATGGCCGTGTCCAGCTTGCGCCGCCGGAACATGTTCCGGTGGGAACACTGGTGAAATATCAGCATGCGCAGGTTGCGCATGCCGTGGAGTGTGATGGCCCAGCTGGGCAGGAGCAGCAGAAGCCACCATCCGGATGCGTTCCACGCGGCTGCGCCGAGGGCAACACCCAGAACGGGGGCGAGGAATGCCTGCGCGAGATGGTACTCAGGGGTCCACCACCGGAAGGGCCGCTGTCCGCGTAACGGCTTTCCCGTGAATACCGTCAGCGGGTACTGGAGGAAGCGGGGCAGGACGCGCATGGATTCGCGGGGGTCAGGTGTCCCGTCGAGCTGGGCTTCCCCTGGAGATTCAATCGTCAGTGACATGGCAAACGTCTCCTGCGTCGACATGTATCGACAGAAGTCTATGAATTGTGAACAGTCGAGATTTCGCGCATGCTGATGGTCACGGAGGACGCAGCGCGGTCCGCTGCCGCTTCCGCTTCGGCTGCCGTCGCACCGGTGGCGATGACCAGACCCAGCCGGTCCCAGGAAGAGCGCACGTCCTTGACGACATCCCCGGGGCTGCGGCTGATGTCGACGCGCTCCACTCTCGGGAGTGAGCGCGCGAGGTCGACGCCCTGAATGTGATCGATGGTGCCCGGACCCGCACCGGTCAGGAAGCGAATCGCCGCTGCGCACCGAGGGGTCAGCTCTCCCTGGTGCTGCCCGGATTCCTCGCCCAGGAGCATTCCGATCCACCGGTCGTGGATGTTCGTCGCGTAGACCAGATCGATCAAGTCCATGATCCGGTCTCCCGGGGGGCGGCCGGCGCACTCGATCAACTGTGGGCCGGCGTCGGTCAGGACCCATTCGGCGTGCAGAATGCCGCTGCCGTAGCCGATCGCGTCCACCAGCCGCTGCACCTCACGTGCCCAGACCGGATCGGTCCGTCCCGCGACGGTGTGGCCGGTCTCGACGGGGCTCGGCCCGGGCAGGGTGTACTTGCGTGTGAGGTTGCAGAAGGTCACCGTACCTTCGCGGACGAGGGCCTCCGTGCTGAACTCGGGGCCGTACATGCGCTCTTCTACCAGGTAGCGCCATTCCATGGGCCGCTTGGCGAGCTGCACCCCCTCGTCGGCCTGACTGCAGTCCTGCCAGGCCTGCTCGACATCGGCGCCGGCTTCGAGCAGGAGCACGCCCAGGCTCGCCTGACGGCCCGCCGGCTTGACGACGCAGGCCCTGCCCCGGGCGAAGTCCGCGATGTCCGCCGCGCAGTGGATCTCGCGGAAGGCCGGACCCGTCATTCCGGCCGAGGAGGTGACTTCGCGCAGCCGCAGTTTGTCCCTGAGGATCATCGCGGCATCGGTGCCGGCGCCCGCCAGGCCGAGCAGTTCGGCCGCTTGCGCTGCCGCGACGACCGCGTACTCCAGGCCCGCGACCACAGCGTCGAACGGACCGGCCGTGCGCACTGCTTCGAGGAAATGGTCATCCTGCTGATAGCGGCCGAAGAGCACGGTGCCCAGGCAGGCGTGTTTCGCCGCCCTGGGCGCCAGGTTCTTGGCGTCCCACAGGTCTTTCTCTTCGATCAGGGTGACGCTGCCCGGCGGGCGGCAGTCGTCGAGTGCGGCCAGTGCCGTGTCGTTGTAGCCGATGAGCAGGAGGTGCATGTCAGCGCGTTCCCTTGCGGATGAGGAGTGCGGTCAGGACTCCAGTGGCGGCCAGCGCGTACCAGAAGCCCGCCTGGACACCGTGAGCGGCGGCCAGCAGGAAGAAGGTGCCCCCGACGAACGAGCCGGCCGACTCTCCTACCGCGGTGGCCACCTGCCGGAGGTTGAGTACCTCGACGACGGGCCGCTCCCCGCCGAAGTCGGCGAACGCCGTGCTCACCGTCGGGGTGAACAGGGTCTCGCCGAAGGTGAAGACCACCACTGCCGCGAAGGCCACGACGAGACTGCCGCCGTTCACTCCGAGTGCCGCGAACGCGCAGGAGAAGGCGAGCAGCCCCATGAGCAGATACCGCATAGCCGGCTCCCCGCGATCCATCCCCCGCCTCATGTACACGGTGACGGGTATCTGCAGGGCCACCACCAGCACGGCATTCACCGTGAAGAACGCCGCACGCAGCGCGGGCCGGGTGGTGAGATCCGCGATCTGCAGGGCCAGCGCCGAGAAGAGCTGCGCGTACAGCAGAGAGCCGACGGCGGTCACCACCGCGACCCGGCGGATCTGTCGATCGGCGACGATCACCTTCAGAAGGCCCAGGCGCAACGGGGGGCGGCTCGCCCCGTCCGACAGCCGCAGCCCGCCCGGGACACTGAACAGCACCGCGAGCGCGGCCGCCGTGTACAGGACCGCCACCGAGGCCACCAGCAACCCGTAATGCCCGTCGGCGAACAGGAAGTTCGCCGCGATGGGGCCGAGGGCCGCCGAGATGTTCACCGCCACCTGGATGCCGGAGAAGATCGTGGTACGGTCGCCGGCCGACGGAAGGGCCATCACGACGTATGCCCGTGCGGTCAGGCCGTTGATGCTGATGCCGAGCCCGGCCAGGACCAGACACAGCAACAGGCCCGGGACGCCCGGCGCCACGGGCAGTGCACCGAATCCGACCGCCGCGAGAAGAAGGCCGGTGATCATGGCCCTGCGAGTCGGCGTACGGTGCAGATACCCGCTGACGAACAACGCACCGCCGCGCAGGGCGAACGTCAGCATCAGCAGGGCCGCGCCGACCCACCACGCGCCCACGCCCGGATGCAGCTCGGGGATGAGCACCGGCAGCACGGGAAGCAGGGTGAAGTAGCCCAGGTGGGAGAACAGGTAGTCGAGCACGATGGTGGCGCCGACGGAGCGCACGCTCGGGTCGGCCGTCCCGGCAGGGGCGGGAGCCTCGTTCTCCACCATCAGGGTGCCCCGATCTCGATCCGCAGGCTGTCCCTCGCCCCGGCGAGGACGGCTTCCACCTCGTCGGCTGTGGCCGCACCCGCCACGAAGACGCCGTGCCGATCGGCGGAACTACCGACCGCCGCGAGCACGTCGCCCGGCCGGACGTCGAGGTCGGCGGCGAGCAGGGCGGGCTGGTCCGTGGCCTTCTCCCACCCCTCGACGGACTGGACGCGGCCGGCGTCCAGGACGATGAACTCCACCCCCGCCGCACCACACTGAGGAGGGGTCTCCTGCGGCGGATGTCCGAGAAGGTCGTCAAGAAGTGCTCCGAACATCTCGAAGCGGGGCAGGGTGTGCTCGACGAGGGCGTGGATGAAGTCGCCGCCCGGTCTCGCATGGATCTCCCCGAGGACGACGTCGCCTTCGCCGGTGACCCAGAACTCGGCGTGCACGAGGCCGTGGGTGACCCCGGCCGCCGTGACGGCGCGCACGACTGCGGCTCGTGCGGCGGCGTCCGTCGTGGGCGCCAGACCGGCGGGTGTGCGGTGCCCCGTCTCGATGAAACCGGCACCGGTACGTTTCCGCGTCAGCGTGAGGATCCGCAAGTTCCCGCCGGCCATGACGCCTTCGGCCGAGAACTCATCACCCTCGATGAACTCCTCGATCAGGAACGGCCGGCCGCTGTCCACACGCGCGAGAGCGGTGGGCAGGTCGGCCGCCGACCGCACCAGTGAAACGCCCGCGCTGCCCTGTCCGTCACGCGGCTTGACGATCCACGGCCCGGTTCCGGCCCTGTCGGTGTCGGCCAGGAACGCCCTGGCTGCGGCCAGGTCGCTCACGACCGTGAAGCGCGGCTGGTCGAGCCCTGCGGCGCGCAGCACGGTTCGGCACAGATCCTTGGTCCGGATGGTGCGGGCCGCCTCCACACTGTTTCCGGCAACCCCGAAGGCATCGGCGAGCAGCGCGGCGGGCACGACCCCCGCTTCCTTCAGGGTCATCACCGCCCTCACCTCGGGATGCGCCGCAGCGAACGCCCGGCACGTGTCGGCGTCGGCGTCGGTGAACTCCAGTTCCGTGAACTCGTCGGCCGGCATCCGCCAGATCCCTGACCGCAGGTTCGCCGCGGTGTCCGTCCCGAGCAAACGCACGCCGCGGGCACGCGCTTGCTCGGCCAGCCTGCGCATCTGGTCCTGTCCGTGTGGCGAGGCGGTCGTGCACCCCACGACGACAACGGTGGGGGCCGCGCCGTCAGCCGGCATCGCAGACCCTGACGGTGATGGCTTTCTCAGCGGCTTCGAGGGAGGCCTCGACAGCCGCGCGGGAGTCACCCGTTGCGATCACCGAGAGGATGCCGCTGGAGACGAAGTCGGCGGGCGGGACACGCACCGCGTTGCCAGGGGTGCGTTCGATCGCGATGTGCTCGACACCCGCTACGGTCAGCGCCTCGCCCAGACCGTCGATCGCTTGCAGGGTGCCCTCCTGTGTGCCGAGGATCCTGGTGAGGCCGGCGTGGAGCGCGGGCTTCGTTCCCAGGACGGGCTCTTGGCCGGTGGCCACTCGGATGGTGTTCTCGCAGAAGGGCTCGCCGGTGGCCAGGCCCACGAGGTGGGAGATGATGAAGTCACCGCCGCCACGCGCCGCGCACTCCACCAGCTTCACGCCGCCCTCCGGGTGGACCATGCATTCCAGGTGGAAGGCACAGTCGTCGATCCCGAAGGCGGAGACGACGGCCCGCGTGAGATCGTGCACGGATTCCAGCCGGTCGGGTGCCAGGGCACTGGGGAAGAGATGGCCGGTCTCGAGGTGGTAGTCCGGTGTGGTGATCTTGTCGGTGACACCGGCGATGTAGACCGTACCTCGGTGCACCCAGCCCTCGACGCTGTGCTCGGTGCCGACCAGGAACTCCTCGATGATGATCTCACCGGAGTGGCCGGTGAACACCCGGTCGACGTCGGGGCGCACGTAACGGGAGAGCTGGTCGTAGGCGGACCGGAGCTCGTCGTCGTTCCGGACCGTGTGGATGCCCTTGCTGCCGTTGCCCGAGACGGGCTTGAGGACCAGCGGATACCCGATCCGGGCAGCGGCCGTGACCGTCTCGTCCCAGGTGACGACCTGAGCGAAGGCGGGGATGAGGTCGGGGCGGTCCGCGAGCGACCGGCGCATCAGGTACTTGTTGCGAGCGACTTCTGCCGCGGCCGGGGACGGTGCGGGCAGGCCGCGCTCGGCCGCGATACGGCTGACCGACTCGACACCCGGGTCGGACCAGGTGACGATGCCCGCGATCGTGTGGTCGGCCGCGATGGCCTTGACCGCTGCGTCGACTGCGGCGTCGTCGAACGTGTCGACCTTGTGGACGACGCGGACGATCTCCCGGGGCAGGTCGGCGGGAGGGCTGTCGGCGATCAGCGCGACACCGTAGCCCAGACGGTGGGCGGCGGTGAGAGTGGCGCGCTGTTCCAGGGGGGTCCGGCGGAGGTTGAGGAAGACGATGACGTCCCCGTTCGCGGACTCAGACATGATGCTCCAGTACGTTGTCGATGATCGTCTTGCGGTGCCAGTGGTGGTCGAAGGCGGTGACCTCGACCGGTCGACCGTCCCGGGCGGCCTCGGCCACCATCTGGGAGACCCCTGCCAGGAACCCGGCGACCTGGGTGACCGCCAGCAGCTCGGTCTGGTTGAAGGGATCGCCCTCGCACCGCATGACGCGCAGGTCGGTCAGGCTCTTGAAGGCGAGGCCGGCGACCATGACCTGCTCCGGACTGCGCGCCGAGTAGCGGATGTTGTTCGCGACGTGTCCTCGGTGGTGCAGGTCGGAGTGCACGGCGATGTCCGGCAGAGCGTGTGGGGCGAGGAAGTCCCGGGCCTGCACCGCGGGATCCTTGGGCAGGTTGCCGGGCATGACGTGCCAGGTGTTGTACTGCATACGTGCCGACATCGCCCAGGCGGAGTCGGCGACCCGGGCCCGGTCACCGTCATGGAGGGCGAGCGCGTTCGCGCTGGGAACGACGCAGCAGTAGAACTCCGGCAGCTCCCAGGACACGATCTCCTTCCAGGCCTGCCTGTCGAGCGCGTCGACGAGTTTGGGCAGCGACCGGATACCGCGGCTCAGCGCGAAGTCGGCGCCGAACAGCTCGACACTGGCGGCCACCGTGGTGTGGATCAGCGCCTCGAAACCGGTGGGGGAGCCGTTGCACGGGCGTCCCAGCCATTCCCGGTCCTCGCGCAGTGCCGTGAGCACGGCGCCGAAGTCGGAAGCCGACCGCGGAAGCAGCGGAGACAGACGCGCGCAGATTCCCCGCTCCTGCGCGCTCGTACCGCTCGTCCGGGGCAGCACCCGCTCGGCCTTGCGGCGGGTGGTCGCGTTGATCTCGTAGTGCAGCCGGCGGTTGTCGACCAGGCCTGCTCGCGCCCGGGCCAACTGCGGTGCCAGGTCACGCAGTTGCGATACGTGAGGCGTACCGTCCGGAAGTTCGGCCACGTCCGCCCCGGGGTCGGCCTCGGTGTAGACGTCACGCATCGCACGGAAGTTGTCGGCGATGTTGTCCAGGGACAACTGGTAGCCGTTGAAACTCTCGATGCGGTTCGGCCCACCTGACGCGTGCAGCAGCCAGAGACAGCTGATGACGACGGTCTCCTCGTCCAGCCACAGCTCCAGCGGAAGCCGGTCGAGGTGGTGGAGGAAGCAGTCGGGATGCGTGGGGAGCAGCGTCTTGCCCGTCAGGTTTCCGTCGCCGCGCAGGTTCGAGTAGACGGCGGATCCCTGGAAGAACATGACCGGCGGGACGAGGAAGACCGCGTTGCGGATGGTGTCGACCGCGGCCTTGCGCCCGTCTTCTCCCATCTCCGCCAGCAGGGCCCGGCATTCCTCGGTCTCCTGGGCCGTCCGCCGGTCCACCTCCAGCAGCAGGGTGCGGTACTCATCGAGGTCTTCCTGCGTCCAGGAGATGCGGGCCGCGACACCGGTTGCCGCGGCCTCCGGGGGCAGCGTGCGGTTTCCCGGAACGGTGACGACCATCCTGCCGTGCGGGGTGAGCGCGAGCGAGCTGGTGAAGACCGCGCCGTCGTGGCTCCCGGGCTTCCCGGTGCCACCGGGTTCCCCGGGGCCGGGCGCACGGCCGGCACGGGTGAGCATGCGGATGGCCGCCGCCTCCGCACGGGTCGAAGACCGGTCGGCGTCCTCACGTTTCAGGTGACCACCCAGGGTGATCAGGGTCTCGATCATGTCCGCCGTGCTCGGTGCGGACCGGGCGCTGGCGAGCGTCTGCTTCAGCAGGCGCTCGAAGCCCGCCCCGTCCAGCACACGGTCCGGCTGCTCGGTGGTCCCCGCCGGCCGGTCACCGCGGCTCGGCCGTTTGCTTCGCCGTGCCTCCTCCATCGCGAGCCGTCTGGCGCTCTTGGCCATCACCGCCGTCGGTTCACTGCGCGGCACGGAAGTTCTCCTGACCCTCGACATAGGTCCACAGGGATTCC
Organism: Streptomyces sp. SID5464; assembly: GCF_009862985.1. Lineage (NCBI taxonomy): Bacteria > Bacillati > Actinomycetota > Actinomycetes > Kitasatosporales > Streptomycetaceae > Streptomyces > Streptomyces sp. SID5464. Next base: position 24,469 of record NZ_WWIQ01000046.1, read on the forward strand.
TCAGTGGGCTGCCACTCGGCATCGGGGTAGATGCAGTCGACCGGGCAGGCCTGAACACACTTCGCACAGCCGTTGCAGAGCTCGGGCACGATCACCACGTCGAGACCGAGGTTGTAGACGGCGCTGAACTGAGGAGGGCACGCCCGCATGCAGGAATCACAGCCGATGCACTCAGCCGCCTCGATACGCCGGGGCTCCTTCTTCCACTCATCGTTGCGGCGGCGCTCCGTGATGCGCTGCTCAAGCGAGGTGGCGGGCGTCACGAACGCCTCTTCGGTCTGCATAGACATCGCTTTCGCTGAATACGGACACAAGGCAATGGGATCTGGAGGGGGAAGGCACGTCCCGCGTCACCGAGTCGGGGTGGCGCGCTGGAGGACCTTCAGCCGGCCGAAGGCCAGCAGACCCTCGTCACCACCCTCGTAGCCGTAGCCGCTGGCGGCCCGGCCGCCGAGCGGCGCATCGGGAGCCGCTCCGCCCACGCAGTTGACGGACACACTGCCCGCGTCGAGGCGACGGGCGAGAGCGGTGGCACGGCTGGTCTCACCGAAGACATAGGCGGAGAGCGCGAAGTCGGTGGCATTCGCCATGGCCACGGCCTCCTCGGCACTGTCGAAGGCCACGACCGGCGCGACAGGCCCGAACGGCTCCTCCCTCAGGATGCGCGCCTGTGGTGGCACGTCGGTCAGGACAGTGGCGGGGTAGTAGTAACCCGGAGTGTCGGGCAGTCGGCCCCCCGTCCGGATCCGGGCACCCTGCTCGACCGCGTCCTGGACGAGTGCGTGAACGGAGTCCCGGCGTCGTGCGTTGTTCAACGGGCCCATCGTTCCCGAGCCGCCGTGAGCCGACCGCTCGTCGTCGCACAGCGGTGCCGCGCGCACGAATTTCTCCACGAACTCGTCGTGCACACTCCGGTCGATGAGGAACCTGCTGGGGGCAGCGCAACTCTGTCCGGCCGAACTGAACTTGGCCTGGGACAGCAGGGCGACTGCCCGGTCCAGGTCGGCATCGGCGGTGACGATGACCGGCGCGTGCCCGCCCAGTTCGAGAACGCACTGGGTCAGCGTGGCGGCGGCTGTGTGGGCGATGGCCTTGCCGACCTTCGTCGAGCCGGTGAAACTCACCAACCTGAACTCCGGCCTGCCGACCAGCTTTTGCGTCACTTCGGCAGAGGCATGCACCACTTGAACCGTGCCCGGAGGAAGCCCGGCGTCGGCAGCTGCCCGGGCGAAGGCGGCGATCACCTGCGGAGTCTCCTCCGGCGCCTTGATGACGACAGAACATCCCATCGCCAGAGCAGGCCCCAGTTTCCGGGCGAGAACGACGGCCGGGAAGTTCCACGACACGATGGCGAGCACCGGGCCGACCGGGTCGACCTCTACGGTGCGCTCTGCTCCCGCCCGCTCCGAGAGGGGGGTGGCGCCGGTGACACGGACCGCCGCGTGAGCGCTCCAGCGCAACGTCTCCACGGACCGGGCCAGTTCGGCTTCGGCCTCCGCGGCTGTCTTGCCGTGCTCACGGCTGAACTCTCGGGCGAGCCGGGGAGCTTGCTGCTCAAGGAGCCCGGCCATCTCCAGCACCCGTGCGCACCGTTCGCCGACCGGTACGCCGCGCCACACGCGGAAGGCATCCTCGGCCGTCCAGGCGACGGTCGAGATCTTCCGCTCCGGCAGCAGGACGACCTCACCGAGCGTCTCCCCGGTCCGCGGGTTCTCGATGTCTAGGGTCTGTCCTAAGTCCCTGTTCACGGTCTTGCAGCACCTCAGGCAAGTTCTCTACGCGATACGTGTCGTGGACGTCTTCAGAACGGCCCGTGAGGCCTGGCGCCGACAGACGCGGGACGGGGCGCCAGAACCTCGGCGGGCACGATCACACCGGCACGATCACGTCCAGGTGACGACGGTCCGGTCGTCGATGAAGCCCATCATTCCCGCCAGCGTGGTGCGCCGGAGCGAGGGATCGGTGTTCGGCTCCACCGCGTGCACATGGTTGCCGTTGAAGACGTACACGTCGCCGGCGTTCACCTCGACCCACTTCATCTCGATCCCTTCGAGCGACGCCATCGGATACGGGGAGCCGGTGTGCTCCACCCCGAGGGCCGTCTTGCTCGTCACGTCCGCCTGGATGTTCCAGTAGGCGAGGCGGCCGCCGTTGCCGTTCTCCAGGCAGATGTTCAGCGCGCCGGTGGGTCGGTTGCCGACCTTCTGGATCTCGAAGTCGACCTGGCCGGGCTGCGTCAGCTGCGAGTTGTCGTCGTGCGGGGCGAGCGCGTACTCCCCCTGGCCGTGCCACGAGCGCAGCAGGGCCCTGCACCCCTGGCGGCCCTCGTGCTGCGCCAGCCGCACGGTCCCGCCCTCCTTCGCCAACGCGTCGGCGAGACCGCCGTAGAACGTGTCCAACGGGTTGTTCGGTACGTCCAGGTACTCGTCGAGCGCGGCTGCGATCTGCTCCGTCTCGTCCAGGTACTGGGCCGTCGGCTTCTGCCAGGTGTACGCGCCCATGTAGTAACCGGGAGCTTCGACCCCACGGGTCTGACGGTTCGGGTTGTTCCAGAACCGGTTCGCCAGCTCAGCACAGTCCTCGGGCTTGACCATGCCGCGGAAGATGACACCGGCTACCTTGCCGCGCAGCACGTCGAGAACGGCCTCCGGCTCGAAGGCCTGGTGCTCCCTCACCACGAAGTAGTCGGCGTCGCCGCTCCAACCGGTGACGGGCTTGATCGATTCGGCGTCTAAGGTAGCCGCGGCACTGGTGCTGCTCATCGCTGTATCCCACCTGTTGTTCGTCTTGATGTAGTCGGCGGAATCCACTCCGGGGACTCAGGATTTCTAATGGATTCCGCCACCGTGGACGAACACAACACAGGGGACGTGCGGCACCAAAACAGTGTCCTGCACGATGGTTGTGCGCCGGAAGGGTAGCGGGCCCGCACCATTGCGGTTCCCCGAAGTAAGACGGATTCACACGCGTCGCCCAAAGCAGGCCCGGGGTCCGAGAAATTGGCGAAATGATTCGCCGGATGTGCAGCGCGCTTATCCCCCGAAGCAAGCGGTCTGTGCAACTCTCTGAACCATACACGAGCCCTGATAACCATTCAAGAATGTTTTTCCCTCGGCGCGGTTCACGGAGAGTCAGGAGAATACGGGTGTACATGGACATCGCGGCCTGGACGGGGGTAGCCCCACAGGAGTCCGCAATCTCAGGCATCTACCTTCTTGTCGCCTGATGGCCGCACCCCCTTGTGGCCGGCTCGGCGACTGCCTCTTCGTGCTCGAAGCCGTGGTGCATGATGGCCCGCATGAACACTGATCACGCCCCCCTGGCCACCTCCTTTGACACCCGAGTGTCCGCCAGGGTGTCCGCGATAGCCGAGTCGATGACGTTGTCGATCGACGCCAAGGCCAAGGGCCTCAAGGCCGCCGGACGCCCGGTGATCGTCTTTGGTGCCGGCGAACCCGACTTCCCCACCCCCCAGTACATCGTGGAGTCCGCCGCGGAGGCCTGCCACGACCCCCGGAACCACCGGTACACCCCCTCCGGCGGCCTGCCCGCGCTGAAGAGCGCCATCGCGGCGAAGACGCTGCGCGATTCCGGCTACGAAGTGGAGTCGTCCCAGATCCTGGTCACCAACGGTGGCAAGCAGGCGATCTACGAGGCCTTCGCCACGCTCCTCGACCCCGGTGACGAAGTCATCGTCCCCGCGCCCTACTGGACGACCTACCCGGAGTCGATCCGGCTCGCGGGGGGCGTACCGGTGGACGTCGTGGCCGACGAGAGCACCGGGTACCGGGTTTCCGTGGAGCAGCTGGAAGCCGCTCGTACGGAGCGCACGAAGGTGCTGCTGTTCGTCTCCCCATCCAACCCGACCGGCGCCGTCTACTCCCGCGAGCAGGTCGAGGCGATCGGCCGCTGGGCCGCGGAACACGGCCTGTGGGTGCTCACCGACGAGATCTACGAGCACCTCGTCTACGGCGACGCGGAGTTCCATTCGCTGCCCGTCGTGGTGCCCGAACTCCGCGACAGGTGCATCGTCGTCAACGGTGTCGCCAAGACCTATGCCATGACCGGATGGCGCGTCGGGTGGCTCATCGGCCCCACGGACGTGATCAAGGCCGCGACCAACCTGCAGTCGCACGCCACCTCCAACGTGTCGAACGTCGCCCAGGCCGCCGCCCTCACCGCGGTCTCCGGGGACCTGACGGCCGTGAGGGACATGAGGGCCGCCTTCGACCGCCGCCGCCGGACGATCGTAGGGATGCTCAACGCCATCGACGGTGTCGTGTGCCCCACACCGGAGGGCGCCTTCTACGCCTACCCCTCCGTCAAGGCCCTGCTCGGCAAGGACATCCGCGGCAGGCGCCCGCAGAACACCGTCGAACTGGCAGAGCTGGTTCTCGACGAGGCAGAGGTCGCCGTCGTACCGGGAGAGGCCTTCGGCACCCCGGGCTACCTGCGGCTGTCCTACGCGCTGGGCGACGAAGACCTGGTCGAGGGCATCTCCCGCCTGGGCGCCCTCCTCGCAGAGGCCAAGGATTGACACGTCCCGCAACTCACTGCGGGCCCGCGCGACTTCACCCCCGGGAAAGCCGCCCCTGACGCCACTGGGAGACCGCCGCCGCGCGGTCTCCCAGTGGCGTTTTCGCTGAGCCCTCCAACCCCTCGCGCCGACGGTGAAGTTGCTCGGACAGGTAGGTGAAGTCCGTCCGGTTTCGGGCCCCGTCGGCTCGGCCCCCTGCCTGTCAGTGCCCCGGCTTCCCCCTCGCCGACCCGGCCGCTCACCCACAGCGTGCTGCCCGCGCGATCCACGGCGTTATCCGAAAACATTCGGCCTCACAACGCGAGATCTCGCCGAATTCAGGCGGTCTGACGAATCGGGCCAACTCGACATGCCGTGCAATATCTCTTGGTGGGACAACGCGATCACACTTGACATGGCCCTGTACGGTTGGGGCATGCTCGCTGAGCCGCCGAAAGATGAAGAGATATTAGGTCCCTTACCCAGGTCCTTTTCCCGGGCCGCGGTAATCGCCGCGCATCCCGATGACGCCGAGTACAGTTTCGGAGCGACGGTGAGCCGGCTTGCGTCCGAGGGCGTCGGCATCACCTACATCGTGTGCACGGACGGATCGCAAGGCGGCGAGGATCCGGAAGTTCCGGACGCACAATTGACGGAGACGCGGTATACAGAACAACGCGCCGCAGCCAAACACCTGGGCGTGGACGAGGTGGTTTTCCTCGGATTCCGGGACGGCAGCCTCACCAACGACATCGCACTGCGCAGGGCACTGACCCGGGAGATCCGGCGGCACCGTCCCGAACTGGTGCTGACCCACCAGCCCCTGCGCTCGCTGGTCTTCCCGATCGGCGCGTCGCACCCCGACCACCTCGCGGCGGGCGAGGCCGCGCTGAGCGCCGTCTATCCCGACGCGCGCAATCCGCGGGCGTATCCCGAGCTGCTCGCCGAGGGCCTGGCACCGCACGTGGTCGACGAGGTGTGGGTGCCGGGACACGAACACACCGATCTCTTCGTCGACGTCGGCACGCACGCCCAGCGCAAGGTCGAGGCGATCCTCTGCCACCGAAGCCAGTTCGCCGCGTCGGCGGACCCGCGCGCGGACCTCGCCTGGGTGACCGACCGTATGCGCACCAACGGGACGGCGGCGGGCTGCGCCCGTGCCGAGGCCTTCAAGCGCATCGTGACCGGGTCCCACGCCGCGCCCGGTCCGCAGGTCGCGCCGCGGCCGTGAGAAGCGGCACCTGTACATCTGGCAACAGGTAAGGAGTCGCCGTTGAAGGCGGTCATCCCTGCGAAGAACTCCTCCTCCAGAGTCCCGGGGAAGAACTTCCGGGCCTTCCACGAGGGCCGGTCCCTGTTCGACATCAAGGTCGGACAGCTCCTGCGCCACCTGCCCCCCGAGGACATCTACGCCAGCAGTGAGGATCCGGCGGTCGCCGAGCACACCGACCGTCTGGGCATCAACTTCCTGCCGCGCGAACCTCATCTGGCTCTGAACGAGACGCCCTACGCCCATGTGGTGAACGAGGTCTGCCGGCAGGTGCCGGGCGACGACGACATCGCCTGGTGCCATGTCACCGACCCCATGTTCGACGACATCGGCGCCTGCCTGAAGACCTGGGAGGACGTCCGCGAGGAGCACGACGCCCTGGTCGTCGTCTATCCCTTCCGGGCCTACCTCCTGGACACCGACCACCGGCCGATGGGATTCGGGTTCGGCCCCTGGCACACCCCGTCCCAGCAGCTCCCGGTCCGCTACGAACTCGGCTTCACCTTCTCCCTGCTCCGCCGGTCCACCGCCGTGACCCTGGGCCCGATCGGCGCGCGCCCGTACTGGTTCCACGCCCGCAACCGCCTGGTCGACATCGACGACGAGGACGACTTCGCGATGGCCCAGGTGATGTACGAGCGCCTCGCCCGGCCCGCCCAGTAACCGCTAGAAGGGGTACCCATGACCGATCTGGCGTCCGTCCTGCAGAACCGGGACGAACTGATCGCCACCATCTCCGCCGGAGCGGCCGAGCGGGAGCGCCACGGCACCGACCCGCACGACCAGGTGGACATGGTCCGCAAGAGCGGCCTGACCACGCTGACGCTGGACGAGTCCCTGGGGGGTCCCGGGGGCGGCGTCGTCGACCTCATGGCGTTCGTGATGGACCTCGCCGAGGCCGATCCGATCGTCGCGCACATCCTGCGCTCCCACTACCTCCAGCCGCAGATGCTCAGACGGCTCCCGCCGGGTCCCGTGCGCGACCGCTGGGCCAAGGAGATCCTCACCGGAAAGGTGTTCGGGAACGCCACCAGCGAGCGGGACGGCGCGCTGGGCACGGCCCAGTACGCGACGACACTGACCCCCTCGGGCAACGGGTGGAAGCTCTCCGGCGCCAAGTACTACAGCACCGGCACGGCCTTCTCCGACTGGGTGATGGTCGTCGCCCACCTCGACGACCGACGGGTCGCGAGGATCAACCTGCCGCTGGACCGGACGGGCATCGAGGTCCAGGACGACTGGGACGGCATCGGCCAGCACCGCACCGGGACCGGGACGACCCGGTTCACCGACGTCACCGTCACCGAGGACGACTTCGTCCAGGTGAGCGACCGGGACCAGCCCCGGATCGCCTCCGACGTCCCGCTGATGCAGCTCTACCTCCAGGCGCTCATCGCCGGCATCCTGCGGTCGGTCGTCACCGACGCACGCGACCTGCTCACCAGCCGTACCCGCACCTTCGACCACGCTCCGGCGCCGGTCCCCGCACAGGACCCGGTGCTGCTCGCCACCATCGGGCAGCTCTCGGCGACCGCCTACACCGTGGAGACGGCGGTACGCGCGGCAGCCGCGGACATCGACGCGGCCTACGACAGCGAACGCCGCGGCGACCCGGACCCCGAGCTGTTCGCCCGGGCCTCCCTGTCGGCGGCCCAGGTCAAGGTGCACGCCGACCAGGTGGGACTCACCGCCGCCGCGGCGATCTTCGACGTCGGGGGCGCCTCGTCGGCCAGCCGGTCCAAGAACCTCGACCGCCACTGGCGCAACATCCGCACCCTCACGCTGCACAACCCCACCTCGTACAAGGCGATCGCCATCGGCGACCTGCTGGTGAACAAGACCCCGCTGCCCGGCAACGGCTACTTCTGACGCGGCGGAGCCGGTCCCGGCGCCGGACGGCGGACCGGACCGGCCCAGATCCCAGGAAGGTGAACAACACAGGTGGAACACCATCTGCTCGCCGCGCCCCCGGCCGCACGTCTGGGCATGGGCTGCTGGGCCGTCGGCGGCCCCTTCTGGTCCGGTGACAAGCCCTTCGGCTGGGGCTCGGTCGACGACGAGGAGTCCGCGGCGGCCATCCGCCGCGCCCTCGACCTGGGCGTGACGTTCTTCGACACCGCGGACGTCTACGGCGCCGGGCACGGCGAACGCGTCCTCGGCAAGGCCCTGGCCGGGCACCGGGACGAGGTGCTGATCGCCACGAAGTGGGGCAACGTCTTCGACGAGACGACCCGTCAGATCGTCGGCCGGGACACCACGCCCGGCTATGTCCGCCGGGCACTCGAGGCGTCGCTGCGCCGGCTCGGCACCGACCACGTCGACCTGTACCAACTGCACATCGGCCAGGTGAGCCCCCGGCAGGCCGAGGACCTCACCGGCGTGCTGGAGGACCTGGTCGCCGAGGGCGGCATCCGCGCCTACGGATGGAGCACCGACGACCCGGCCCTGCCGCCGGCACTGGCCGGGCCCCACTTCGCCGCCGTACAGCACGAGGTGAACGTCCTCAGGGACGCACCGGAGATGCTCGCGCTGACCGGGCGCCGGGGCTGGACGAGCATCTGCCGGGGGCCGCTGGCCATGGGGCTGCTGAGCCCGAAGTACACCGCGGACACGCGCCTGAGCCGCGAGGACGTACGGGGCGACGAGCCCGAATGGCTCGTGTACTTCTCGGACGGCCGTCCCGACCCGCAGTGGCTCCGGCGCCGCGACGCGGTGCGCGAGGTCCTGACCTCCGGCGGACGCACCCTGGTCCAGGGGGCCCTCGCCTGGCTCTGGGCACGGGCGCCGCACTGCCTGCCCGTCCCCGGCTTCCGCACCGCGGCGCAGGTCGAGGAGAATGCCGGGGCGCTGGCGCACGGCGCGCTCACACCCGCGGAACTCCGGGACATCGACCGGATACTCGGCCGCGCGGTCCCCCTCGGCCACGACTCGTCCGTCTGACGCACAGGTCAGTCGAGCGAGCGCATTCACACCGGCACGCCGTCCGGCACCCACGGACGGAATGACCGCGCATACCTGCATAAGGAGTTCACATCAATGGGGGAGCAACTTGTAGCGATCGGCCAGGCGCTCACCGAGCGCACCTGTGCCGACGCCGCAACGGCCCGGCTCATCGAGGCCGAACTGGCACGCCAGGCCACCACCGTCAACCTGATCGCGGCCGCCAACCATCTCAGCCCGGCCGTCAGCGCGGCCATGCACCCGGCGCTGGAATCGATCCACTGCGAGGGATACCCCGGGCGCAGGTACCACGAGGGCCAGGAGGCCGCCGACGGACTGGAACGGCTGGCGACCGAGCGGGCCCGCCGCCTGTTCGGCACCGAGCACGCCAATGTGCAGCCGTACCGGGGCACCATGGCGAACCTCGCCGCGGCCGTCGCGGTACTCGAACCCGGTGACACCCTGCTGGGCCTGGAAACCGCCGCAGGCGGCCACTACACGACCGGTGGCTCGCTGCACCTCATCGGCCGGATGTTCCGCGTCGTCCCCTACGAAGTGGCGGCGGACACCGGTGAACTCGACTACGACGCCATCGAGGCCGCCGCTCGCGAGGAGCGCCCGCGCGCCATCTTCTGCGGCGACACCTCCTACCCGCGGCTGTGGGACTACGCGGCACTGCGCTCCATAGCCGATGCCGTGGGCGCGGTCCTCGTCGCGGACGTCTCACAGTCCGCCGGACTCATCGCCGGTGGCGCGATCCCCAGCCCCGCACCGCACGCCGACATCATGACCGCCGCCACGTACAAGACGCTGCGCGGGCCGCGCGCCGGCCTGATCCTGACGAAGAAGCGTTACGCCAAGGCCGTCGACCGGGCCGTCTACCCGGTCTGCCAGGGCGGTACGAACGTCCGGGTCCTGGCCGGCATCGCCACGGCGCTCGGGGAGGCCCTCACCGACGGGTTCCGCGCCTACTCCCGGCAGGTCGTGGAGAACAGCCGGGTGCTCGCCGGTGAACTGGCCTTCCTGGGCCTGGACCTGGTCACCGGCGGCACGGACAACCACGCCTGCCTGGTCGACGTGAGGCCGCTCGGACTCACCGGCGACGCGGCCGCACGGCTGCTGGCGTCGGCGGGCATTCTCTCCAACGGCAACCAGATCCCCCACGACCCGAACCCGCCGCGCACGCCGAGCGGACTGCGCCTGGGGACGGCGGCCGTCACCTCGCTCGGCATGACCCCCACCGGGATGGCGGAGGTCGCGGAACTCGTCGTGCGGGTGCTGCGGGACGGCCCGCCGGCGGTGGACAAGGTCCGCCTGAGAGCGGCGGAGATCCGCCGGGAACTCCACCGGCCGGACGACGACGCGTGGATGTGCGCCGACACGGAGGACCTGGTCTGATCATGGAACCGAACCTGAGGGAACCGAACCCGACGGCAGCGGAGCTGGTCGTCGAGGACGTCTCCGTCGTCGACGTCGTGGCCGGATCGGTCCGGCACGGACTCGACGTCCGGGTCGACGGCGCCGGGATCATCGCCGCCGTGACGCCCCACGAGCCGTCCGCCGCACCCGAGAGTCCCACGGCCCGCCGCCTCGACGGGCGGGGCAAGTACCTCGTGCCCGGCCTCATCGACTCGCACGTGCACATCGCCTTCAACGGATTCCTCGACGTACGGCCCGACTTCACCCGCACGCTCAAGCAGTTCCTGCTGCACGGCGTGACGAGCGTGGTCGACTTCTTCACGGCCGGCGGCGACTTCCCCGGCTCCTCCGCGGAGACCGTGCGTGACGACGTGAACGCGGGCCGCTTCCTCGGCCCGCGCATGCTCACCTCCTACGGCTGCCTCAACGCCCCGGGCGGCTTCTGCGACTGCTCCGTCGGCGACGCCGCGTCCGCCGTCGTCACGGAGGAGGACGTCGTCCGGGAGATGGACCGCATCACGGCGGTCCGGCCCGACTTCGTCAAGATCGTCTACGACGACGTGTTCGGCACCCTGCCCAACCTGACCAAGGAGATGCTGGGCGAACTCGTCGCGTCGGCACACGCGCGCGGCTTCCGCGCGGCCGTCCACGTCGCCTCCGGGCAGCACGCCGCGGACGCCGTCGAGGTCGGCGCCGACATCATCGGCCACGGCATCGTCGACGACGTACCCGACGGCCTGATACCCCAGCTCGTCGACCGCGGCATCATGGTGATCCCGACGCTGGCCTCCTACGAGTCCCGGTCGCTGGAGCGATGGCGCATCGCGCTGCCCCCGGACTCGCCCCCCGAGGTGGTCGACCGCTACGTCAGGACGCGGCACAGCCTGTACGAGAAGAACGGTCAGCTCCCGCTCTACCGCGAGGCGTTCGAGCAGTCGCTGAAGGTGCTCGGGCAGATGGTGGACAGCGGGGTCACGGTCGTGGCCGGCTCGGACGCGGGCACCTGGTACACCTTCCCCGGCGACTCCCTGCTGCGCGAGCTGGCGCTGTACACGCAGGCCGGTCTCGCCCCCGCGCGAGCCCTGCGCATGGCCACCAGCGACGCCGCGGCGGCGTGGGGCTTCGCCGACGAGCGCGGCACCGTCGAAGTGGGCAAGCAGGCCGACCTCCTGCTGGTCGACGCCGACCCGCTGGCGGACATCGAGGCGCTGCGGAGCAGGTCGGCGGTGGTGCTCGGCGGACAGGTGCTGGATCTCGACGCCCTCGCCGCGGACGTCGTCGGCGGACCTGTGCTGTCGGCACCGGACCTGGGCGACGAGGTGCCGTGCAGCCCGCACCACCTGCGCAGGAAGCCCACGTCGACCGGCTGATCCGGACCAGGACACACAAAGGCGCCGGTGGCCACCGGGGGGGAATCCCTCGTGGCCACCGGCGCCTCTTCGGATCACACGGCGGCGACGAGCCGGTCGAGGGCCTTGCTCAGGCGCTCGGGCGACTGGGCGAAACAGATCCGGAAGTACCCCTCGTAGCCGGGGCCGAAGGCCGTTCCCGGAGCCAGCCCGACGCCGGCCCGGGCCACGAGTTGCTTGGCGTACTCCAGGTCGTCGTCGACCCCGTCGATCCGGAAGAACGAGTAGAACGCCGCCGGCACGTGCGGAACCCGGAACCGGTCGTTGCCCTTGAGCGCGTCCATGACGAGGTCGCGGCCCAGGGCGCAGCGGGCCCGCATCTCCTCGACGAACGGCTCTCCCTCGTGGATCGCTGCGACACCGGCGTGCTGCACGAAGGTCGCGGAGCCGGTGCTGTTGATGGCGCTGAGGTTGCCCACCTGGTGGGCGAGCGCGGCCGGGTGCACCAGCCAGCCTAGGCGCCAGCCCGTCATCGACCACGTCTTGGAGAAGGACTGCACGACGAACAGCGCGTCGTCGTCGTGCGCCACCTCCAGGAACGACGGGGTGGCGACGGAACCGTCGTACACGATGCGGTTGTAGACCTCGTCGGCGATGACCCAGGTGCCCCGCCGCCGGGCGAGGTCGAGCAGGGCGCGCTGCTCGGCCGACGTCAGGGTCCAGCCCGTGGGGTTGCCGGGCGAGGCGACGAACACGGCGCGGGTGCGGTCGTCGCAGGCGTCGTCGACCCTGGAGAGGTCCAGGGACCACCCCTCGGGCGAGGCGTCCAGCCCGACGAAACGGACGGTGGCGCCCATGGACTCCACGGCGATCGGCACGTTCGGCCAGACCGGCGCCACGACCACCACGTTGTCACCGGGCTCGACCAGGCACTGGAGGGCGATCATGATGGACGTCATGCCCGACGACGTCGCGCTGATCCGCTCCGAGTCGAGGTCGAGGCCGTGCGTGCGCTTGTGGTACGCCTGGATCGCCGAGCGCAGCGGGGCGATGCCGCGGCGGTCCGCGTAGAGCGTCTTGCCCGCCTCCATCGCCGACGCGGCGGCCTGCCGCACGACGGCCGGTGTGGGGAGATCCGACTCCCCGAAACAGAGGCTGATCGCGTCCGGGTAGTCGCGGCAGACGCGGTTCACCTCGACGATCCGCTGGGTGCGCATGTGCCGCAGCGCCTCGCGGAAGGCCAGGGTGCTCTGCTGCTGAGCGTGAACCATGAAGGCTTTCTCCTTGGTGACGGACCGTGTGGTGCGAGGGCGGTCGGCGGTGGGGGAGGGGCGGGACGGCGTCACCTGACGCGGGGCAGACGGATCAGCGACCACGGGCTGGGCATCTCTCCCACGGGCACCTCGATCACCGTCGGCCCGTCGGCCCGCCGGAAAGCGTCCTCGATCGCGGCCGCCAGTTCGCCGGGGCCGTCGGCCAGGACCCCGCGCGCGCCGAAGGACTCGGCGAGCGCCACGAAGTCGGGATTGTGCAGGTCGGTCGCCACGGTCATGCCGAGCAGACTCCGCTGGGACCGGGCGATGTTCGCGTAGCAGTTGTCGTTGAACACCACCGCGACCACGGGGATGTCGTGCTGAACGGCGGTGGCCAGTTCCGTCGCCGTGTAGAGGAAGCCGCCGTCACCGGAGACCGACAGCACCGGCCGCCCCGGGTGCGCCACCTGGACCCCGAGGGCGGTGGCGAAGCCGAACCCCAGTCCGCCCTGATAGGTGGCCGGCACATAGGTGGAGGGCCGGTACACCGGGAACGCCACCCGCGCGGTGTAGCCGACCTGCGTCAGCTCGTCCACGAAGAAGCCGTCCCGGGGGAGGGCACCGCGCATCGCCCGGAGGAAATCGACCTGCGGCACCAGCCGGGCGAGATCGGCCTCGACGCCACGCTGGGCCTCCTTCACCTCGGCCAGCCACGCTTCCCGGTCGTCGAGGTCGCCGAGCCCGTCCAGCAGGGCCCGCACCGTCTCGGCCGCGTCGGCGACGAGGGCGACCTCGGGCGGCGCCACCCGCTCGATCTCCTCGGCGTCGAGGTCGACCCGTATCACCTTCACCCGGTCGTCGAGTCCCCATTCGACCTGCGGCCGCATGAAGCGTGTGCCGATGGCGAGGACGACGTCCGCCCGGGGCCACAGCCGGTGCGCGGCCGGGTACGCGATCGAGAGGTCGTGGTCGTCGCTCACGATGCCACGACCGCCCAGCTCGGAGGTGACGGGTGCTCGGAGGCGCTCGGCGAGCCGGGTGATCTCAGCGGGGCAGCCCCGCGCCCCGCTGCCCACGAACACCATCGGCGCCCGGGCGGACTCCAGCAGTTGCAGCGCGGCCTCGACGGCACCCGGATCGGGCGACCGGTCGGACTCCGGATCCGTCCAGGTGTCGGGTGCGGTGACGGGAGCGGACAGCACATCGGCCGGTACCTCGACGGCCACGGGCCGGGGGCGCCCGGTGCGCAGGCGGTGGAAGGCCGCGCCGAGGACGCTGGTCACCGACTCGGGCGTCTCCACCCGGCCCGCCCATCCGGTGACCGCCTTGAGGACCCCGAGCTGGTCCGGGATCTCGTGCGGGACGCCGAAGCCGCGCCCGAGCGCTTTCGTCGGGATCTGACCGGCGAGGCAGAGCATGCGGGCGTCGCCCGAGTAACCCAGGGCGAGGCCGGCGGTCGAATGCAGCACGCCGGGCCCCGAGATGACGGCGTGCACGCCGATCCGCCCGGTCGACCGGGCGTAGCCGTAGGCCATGAAAGCGGCGGCCTGCTCGTGCCGGGCGGGCACGATGCGGATGTCCGTCCTGGCGATGGCGCCCATCAGTGGGTCGATCTGTTCACCGGGAACGGTGAAGACCACCTCCACGCCCTCGGCCACGAGCTGTGCGGCCATGTGTTCCGCGACGGTCGCCGCGGCCGGCGCATGCGCCATGTTCCACCTTCCCTGCGTTCGGTCACGGGGCGTCAGTCGACGGACGGCCCCTGGGCGTTGAGCTTCCTGAGCAGCGCGCCGTCGGCCACCGTCTCCCCCTGGGGCCCCTCGAAGGTGAACCGCAGCCGGGGCAGACAGTCGTCGAGGGCGCGCCACATCTCCTGCGGCGAGCCCGCGGACCCGGCGATCCGGTCCAGGAAGAGCGACCGCATGTCGTCCGGCAGGGCGCTGCCCGGCTTGACGAACTGGCTGTACGTCTCGATGTGCGGGTGCGGCCGCAGCGACCGCGTGCCCTCCACGGCCGTCAGCCGGGTGACGCCGAGCGGCGGCTGGTTGTAGTACTGGAAGTGGATGCCGTCGCGCACGGTCACGTCCAGGTCCGGCGTCACCCCCAGGGCGGCGTCGGCGGCCACCCTGATCATGTCGATGCCGAGGGCCCGCCGGTAGAGCTCGGCGATGTTGCCGCCCAGCCGTCCGTTCACCTCCAGCACACGAGGACCCCGGTCGGTCAGCTTGATCTCCGTGTGGGTGACGCCGTACGCGCACCCCAGGGCGCGCAGCGCCGCCTCGGCCAGCTCCAGGACGTCGCGCAGCAGGGGAGAGGGCAGGACCGCCGGGTGGAACTGGCCGGTCTCCCGGAAGGGGTACGCCAGGGGCAGTTTGCCGGTGACGCCGACATGCCGGACGGAACCGGCCGAGCACACGGACTCCACGGACACGTAGTCGCCGTACGGGGCCGTGTCGCCGCCGGCGAGGTACTCCTCGACAACCAGCCGCGTCTCGTGGCCGGTCCGGTCCCGGTCGAGCAACCGGGCCACCAGGTCACGGCCTTCCGCCTCGTGACGGACGAGGGACGTGTTCCGGCTGCCCTTGCCCCGGCTGGGCTTGACGACCAGGGGGAAGGCGAGGCCCCGGACTGCGGTGTCCCAGTCGGCGGGCGTCTCCACCAGCCGGTGCCGGGCACCGGCCACCCCTGCCTCGTCGAGGAGCCGGCGCTGGACGTCCTTGTCGGTGAGCGCCCGCGCGGTGGGCCGGTCGTGGAACGGCAGGTCCAGTTCCGCGGCCAGCGCCGCCCCCACCTCCACTCCCCAGTCCCCGAACGCGACGAGGCCGGTCACCCCGGCGGCCCTGAGGCCGGCCGCGTCCCCGGCCGGGTCGCCGGTCAGCGCCACGACGGTGCCGGCCGACTCCAGCAACGGGACGCACCGCCGCGCATAGGGGTCGTCGCCCACCAGGAACAGGAGGTCCCCGTACGACTCCAGCGAGGTCACCAGCTCGCCCGCGGTCGCGGCGGCCTGCTCGAAGACGATGGCGAGACTCATTCCCTGCCTCTCGGACGACACGGTGGGGGAGGACGAAGATCAGCCGGCTCGCCGGGTCAGCTTCTCCCTGATGAGGGCGACGACCTCGGGATCACGGAGCGTCGGGCGGGGCAGGTCCACGCCGTGGTCGACCCAGAGGGTCTCGGCTTGCGGCAGCACCGAGAGCCAGTTGCGCTCCGTGTCCTCGCGGTCCTTGACGTCCTGCACGATCAGCACGGGTCCGTCGTAGGGCCGGGGCTCGTACTGGTGCAGGGCCAGGGCGAGCGCCGACCACTGCACCTGGAGGCGCGGCAGGTCCTGCGGACCGAGCCGGTCGTCGTACCAGCCCTCCTTGCGCATCCGGGAGAACACCTCGTCGAGGCTCTCGTCGCCCACGAGGGAGAACTGGGCGGCCAGGGACTCCAGGCGGTACCGGGTGATCTCGTCCAGGCCCCAGCCGTAGCTGACGAACCGTTCCAGCGCTGAGGGCTTCACCATCGCCAGGACGGCCACCTCCTGGCCCCTGGCCCGCAGCCGGCGGGCCAACTCGTAGGCGACCACGGCCCCGTGGCAGTGCCCCGCCAGGTGGTAGGGCCCCTCCGGCTGCTGCTCCAGCAGCTCCACCAGGTAGCGGTCCGCCATGTCGGCGACCGTGGTGACCGGCCGGATGTCACCCCGGAACCCGGGCGCCTCGAAGCCGTACACCGGGCGCCCGGCACCCCAGGCACTGGTCGAACTCCACACGAATCCCGCGTCGTTGCCCCAGTGGACGATGAACAGGGGCTCACCGTCGCCCTCGCGCACCAGGGGGAAGAGGCAGCGCGGCGCGTCCGGGGCCCAGGTGCTGCGGTGGGTGCTCCAGAGGTCGTCGGCACTGAGGAAGAGATCCGGTGGGGCCTGCGTGGCGGCGGCCGGCTCCGGCGGGTTCGCGTCCGCCAGGTACCGGGCCAGCGCGGCCGGGGTGGGGTGCCTGAACACGGCCGCGGCCTTCAGGTCGAGACCGTGCCCGCGAAGATCCAGGAGGACCTCCACCACCAGCAGCGAGTCGCCCCCGATCTCGAAGAAGTCGTCCGTCGGCAGCACGTCGGTGTCCAGCAGCCGGCTCCAGACGCCGCAGATGATCTCCTCGGTCTCGCGGACCGTGCGCTGCTCGGGACTCATGAGGTGGTGCCTCCTTTGAGGGGTGCCTGTTCCGCGGCGCCACCGCTCTGCGCGGCGGCCACCGTCCGTGCGATCAGTTGCCGGTGCGCCCGGCGGGCCAGCGGGATCGCCACGAGGCCGCTCGTGACCAGCGCGCCGGCCAGCAGCCACCAGCCCGTCGGGGCGTGCTGGATCACGACGAAGGTGACCAGTCCCGGCCCTACCACGTCCTGGAGGGCCGCGCCCAGCGAGAACGCGCCGAGGTGACCGCCGCGCCCGCCGATCGGCGAGAGCTCGAAGCCGAGGCCCCAGCTCGCCGCCGACTGGACGACCTCGCCCAGCGTGAGCAGGACGGTCGCGGCGATGAGCAGGGCGATCGCCGTCCCGCCGTCGAGGCCCTGGGTGAGGGCGAAGACGGCACAGGACCCCGCGACGACGACGCCCGAGACCGCGAGCGAGGCGGTCGCCCCGGGCACGGACTTCGACCAGCGGCTGAGCGGAACCTGGGTCGTGATGACGAGGACGGTGTTGACGAAGAGCAGGAGGGAGACCACGGAGCCGTGGGTGCCGGTCCGCTGGACCACCCACAGGGGGATCGCGATCTCCAGGATGCTGATGTGCAGCCCGAGGAATCCGGTCACGAACCCCAGGAGCACGAAGTCGGTGCCGGGCCTGGCGGGCGGCACGGCGACGTCCTTGCGGACCTGCTGGTGGGGCACCGGCAGCCGGGCGGTCACCTGGGACACCAGCAGGTAGCACACCGCCACGCCCAGCAGCATGGCCACGAACGGACCGCGGTCGGTGAGCGCGATGACGGGAGCGGCGGCCAGCACGCCCACGGAGACACCGGCGTTGAAGGCGCTGCGGGTCAGCGCCTGCACCCGCACCCGCTGATCCGCTCCCACCACGTCCGCGACCAGCGCCTGCCAGGCGACCTGGCCGCCACGGGTGGCCGCACCCAGCAGCGCGGCGGCCACCAGGAACAGCCAGAAGGACTCGATCGTCGCCAGCGCGGCCACCAGGACGGCCTTGGCGAGTTGCAGCGCCACCGCGGTGCGCCGCGCGCCGATCTCGTCGATGAGCCGGCCCAGCGGCACGGCGGCCAGGAAGCCCATGGCGCCGGCCACGGACAGCGCCAGGCCCACCTGGCCCACCGAGAGCCCCAGCACCCGGGTGAAGTAGATGATGCCCGCCGCCGAGTACATGCCCTGGCCCAGCGCCGTGAGCAACGCGCCCGCGACCAGGGCGTGGTACGGCCGGGCTCTTCGTCCGAGTCGTCGCGCGATGCTCACGGGCGGCCGTTCCGGCCGGCGCCGGCCAGGCCGAGCAGGGCGTTGCGGTCGAGCTTCCCCGACAGGGTCAGGGGCAGGTCGTCAAGGAACGCGAACCGCCGCGGGACCATGTGGGCGGGCAGCCGTGTGGCGAGATGCCGGCGCAGCGCGGCTTCCGCCGGCCGGCCCGGCTCCCCGTCCCGCAGGACGACGCAGGCCAGCAGCGTCGCTCCCTGCGCGGAGTCGTGCGCGATCACCGCGGCGTCCCGCACGGTGGGGTGGTCCCGCAGCGCGGTCTCGATCTCGCCGGGTTCGATACGGAAGCCGCGTACCTTCACCTGCTGGTCGTTGCGCCCGAGGTATTCCAGTTCCCCCGACTCCGTCTCCCGCCCCAGGTCGCCGGTCCGGTAGAACCGCCGTGGTCCGTCGTCCGTGTCCAGGGTGAGGAACCGCTCGGCGGTGAGTTCCGGCCGGTTGAGGTAGCCCTTCGCGACCCCCTCCCCGGCGATGTACATCTCCCCTGCCTCGCCCGCCGGCACCGGCCGCATGTCCCGGTCGCGCAGGCTGATGACGACGTGGGGGAGCGGCCTGCCGACGGGTGCCGTGCCCTTCCCGTCCAGGTCCTGCCCGGTCAGGAACCTGATGGTGGAGTGGACGGTCGTCTCGGTGATGCCGTACATGTTCACCATCACGGGCGGACGCGGCGCCGTGTGCCGTACGAACTCACCGACGAGGTCCAGGTCCAGGCTCTCCCCGCCGAAGACGACGTAGCGCAGCGACAGGTCCGGGGCGGCGGCGCCGGCCATCCGGCACAGTGCCCGGAACGCGGAGGGCACCTGGCTCAGGACGGTGACGCGTTCGCGCTCCAGGAGGTCGAGGAACTCCTCCGGTGCCCGTGCCGTCTCCGCCGGGACACACACCGCGGTGGCACCCGTGAGGAGGGCACCCCACAACTCCCAGACGGAGAAGTCGAAGCAGGCCGAGTGGAACAGCGTCCAGCGGTCTGCCGGCCCGACGTCGAACAGGGGCAGCGTGTGACGCAGGAGGGCCAGCACATTGCCGTGGCTGACCACACAGCCCTTGGGCAGGCCGGTCGACCCGGACGTGTAGATGACATAGGCGGACGCGTCGGCTTCGATCTCCCCGGCGGGCGGCGCGCCGCCGTCGTGTCCCGCACCGGGATCGACCACCCGCAGCGCGCCGAGCCCGCACTGGTCCACGGTCTTCGGGTCTCCGACGACGATCTCCAGAGCACAGTCCCCGACCGCGTGCCGCAGGCGGCTCTCCGGATAGGCCGGGTCCAGCGGTACGTAGGCGCAGCCCGCCTTCAGCACCCCCAGCAGTGCGGCGGGCGTGCTCACGGACCGGTCGATCACGACACCCACCAGCTGCCCGTCGACCGCGCCCCGCGCCCGCAGCCGGGCCGCGATCCGGTCGGAGAGGTCATCGAGCTCGCGATAACCGAGCACGTTCTCTTCGTCCTTCACCGCGATGTCGTCCGGGTGGTGACGGGCCACGACGCGAAATGCGCCGGCGAGTGAAGTGGCCTCGGCCGACCACGTCTCGACCACGGATTGCGCGGCAGACGAGCTTTCCATCGCGAATGCCCTCTCAACGAGCTCATGGCCGCCTGCTGTCGAGCCAGGCGTGTCGATTCTCCGGTGCCGTCTGCCTCGGCCGTGGTTTCTAGCGGCGCGTGGAACCGTGTGCGGAATCGATCGAATACTGCGGTGAACCGTGCGGGGAAAAGTGCTGGAAATTCAGGGTGGCGTACCGGCCCTGGTAATACAGCAGAGGCCGTACGTGCGGCTGGGCGCCGAGGTGACGGACCGCCGCGACCACGATGGTGTGGTCACCGCCGTCGTACTCCGCGTGCAGGGTGCAGTCCAGCCAGGCGACGGCCCCGGTCAGCCGGGGTGCGCCCAGTGGCGTGGTGCTCCATTCGACGCCCGCGAACTTGTCGGTGCCGGACCGGGCCAGCTGCGCGCTGAGCTGCTGTTGGCCCTCGGCGAGAACGCTGACGCAGAAGGTGCCGATCTCACGGATCCGGGGCCAGCTCGTCGAGGTGCGGGCCGGGCTGAAGAGCACCAGCGGCGGGTCGAGCGACAGCGAGGCGAACGACTGGCAGGTCAGCCCCTTCGGGCCGTCGGGTCCGAGCGCGGAGACGACGACCACACCGGTACAGAAATGCCCCAGGACTCCGCGGAACAGCGCGGTGTCGGCAACGGCAGCCTCGGGATGCGTGTCCAAGGAGGCGGTTACGCGGCGGGCTCGCCGGCCCGGGCGACCCGCCCGGTGGAGCGCCAGAAGGCCCAGCCGCACAGGAACTCGATGGGCAGTCCGTGCGCGCCCAGGACCGAACACACGTGGGTCCGGTGGTCGTTGCCGTGCTGGATCGCCTCCAGCAGGATCAGTGGCCGGGCGCCGGGCACGGCGGGCCAGGGATCGCGGGCCGGCAGCGTCACGTCGAGGGACTCGCGCTGTGCGAGCACTTTGCGCCAGCGTTCGGACTGACCGCCCCAGACGGAGTGCAGTTGCTCCAGGGTGAAGTCCTCGTCCTCGGTCACCGGGACCTCGGCCCGCTCACCCGTCAGACGCTGGAGAAGACGCTGATCCTCCGCGATGATGTGCGTGATCGTCGGGACGATTGCGCCGTAGGTTCCCGGAGTGGATAACTCCAGTTGTTCCGGCGTGAGTGTCTGGCAGTGCTCGATGAGTGTTCGGGTCGCCCATAGGTGATGCTCGAAAATGATCTCAAGGTCGTCCACGGCAGGCATGTTAGGGAACCACTTACGACCGGGGCAACCGTTTCTCTTGTTCCGTGTGTCGTCAACTGGTCGGAACGCAGGACGATTTCGGCCACTTTCTTGGAAAGACGTTCTCGCAGGTTTCAGGTTGGAGATGTCATGTTGCGTCGTGTTTTGCTGTTCGCCGCACGCCAGGACCGTGTGCACACGGCATTGCGGGCACTGCCCGCGTCCAGAGCCGTGGTCGACCGGTTCGTCGCCGGGGAGACGCCGGCCGAGGCGGTCGCCGGAGGCTCGGCACTCGTCGCCGAGCGGCTGTGCGTCACGTACAACTCCCTGGGCGAGTACGAGACAGACCCGGCCCGGACGCTCCGGACACGGGACGCCTTCGTCGCGTTCGCCGGCCGTCTGGCGGACGCGGGTCTCGGCAGCGAGGTGAGCGAACTCTCCGTCAAGCTCTCGGCGTTGGGGCAGCTGAACGGCCCCGGCGGCCCCGCGCGGGCCCTCGACCACGCACGGGTCGTCTGCGCCGCCGCGAAGAAGGCCGGGGTGCTGGTCACCCTCGACATGGAGGACCACACCACCACGGACTCCACCCTGGAGATCGCACGGGAACTGCGCCGGGACTTCCCGCTGACCGGCGTGGCGGTCCAGGCCGCACTACGGCGCACGCCCGCCGACTGCGCGGACCTCCAGCGCGCGGGCGCTCGCGTACGCCTGGTCAAGGGCGCCTACCGGGAACCGGCGTCGGTGGCGTTCCAGCGGCGCGCCGACGTCGACCGGGCCTTCGTCCGCTGCCTGCGCACCCTCTTCGCGGGGGACGCCCGGCCACTGGTCGCCACCCACGATCCGCGGCTGATCGGCATCACCACGGAACTCGCCCGGCGTCACGGGCGTCGACCGGGGCAGTTCGAGCACCAGATGCTCTACGGCGTGCGGGGCGGCGAACAGCGCCGCCTGGCGGCGGCGGGCCACCGGGTGCGGGTCTACCTGCCGTTCGGGCCGGAGTGGTACGGCTACTTCACCCGGCGCCTCGCCGAGCGCCCCGCCAACACCCTGTTCTTCCTGAGGGCGCTGGCACGGCCGAGCTGAGCATCGCGTACGAACCCGTTCACCGCAGTGCCGACGGGCACTGCGGTGAACGGGTTCCGCGGGGCAGGCGGGACTTCGCGGACACTCCCTAAGGGGTGGTCAGCCCTCCGACCAGTTCGTCCAGCCGGCCGGCGAGCTGGTCCGAGACGCGGGTGAGCGGCAGCCGGCACTCGGCGGAGCGGATCAGCCCGAGACGCCACAGGCAGTACTTCAGCGGCATCGGGTTCGACTCGCTGAACAGGGCTGGGATCATGGGGCTGATGCCCCGCCAGGACGCCCGCGCCTTCTCCAGGCGCTCGTCGGCGAGCGCCTCCATGATCTCGACGAACGTGGTCGTCGCCAGGTGGGCCGAGGCCAGGATGCCGCCGGCGGCGCCGTTTACGACACTGGTGAAGTAGAGCGGATCCTCGCCGGTCAGCACGGCGAGGTCGTCCGGGGCGCGGTGCAGCAGATCGAGGCTCTGCAGGACGTTCCCCGTGGCGTCCTTGATGGCCCGGATGTTGGGCACGGTGGCGGCCAGTCCGAGGAGCGCGTCGTTCGACAGGTTGACGCCGGTCCGGTAGGGGACGTTGTAGGCGATCACCGTCCGCTCGGTCTCAGCGGCCACGGCCCGGAAGTGCTCTACCAGCCCGTCGGGGGACGGCCGGTTGTAGTACGGCGTGACGACCAGGTAGCCGGCCAAGTCCATGGACTCGTACGAGGCGACGCCCCGCGCCACGTGCTTGGTGGAGTTACCGCCGACACCGACGTAGACGGGCAAGTCACCGGCCACGGCGTCGAGGGCCGCGGCGACGAGCGACCTCTGCTCGTCCGGCTCGATCGTCGGGCTCTCGCCCGTCGTGCCGAGCAGGACGAATCCGGCGATCCCGAGGCCCTTGTAGTGCTCGACCAGCCGCCGCAGCGACTCCATGTCGACGGCGCCGTCGTGAAACGGCGTCACGAGCGGGAGATACACGCCCTCCAACTTGTTCACCCGTCAGCCTCCATCATGTGTGTCCGGGCAGAGAGGTCGGTCAACGACCTCGATCGGTCCGGCCGTTGAGGCGCCGAGCGTACCGAACCGGAGGTGCCCCGAAGGGGCGTGCAACATCCCATTCGGCGGGGATCGTGCCTCCTTGTTCCGGCGGCCTATCCGTGTCGGACACAAATATGATCCCGGACCCGCCTGGCCGAGCGCGAGGGCCGGAACAAGACTTGCTGCGCCGCTCCTTGCAAGCCGTCGTGCGTCTCGCGGCAGAAGAGCGTCCGCACGCCATCACCAGGAGATGATCTTGGGCTCGAACGTCCTGTTGCTGCATGTCATGAAGAACGTCCTGCCGGACCGGATCCGCACCGCCGAGGAGATCGGCCACCTCACGGTGATCACCGAGCCGGGGCACGTACAGCAGTACGGCCCCGATGTGGACGTCCACACCGTCCCGAGCGTGCAGAACCTCGAGGTGATGCGGGCGAAGGTGCTCGAGATCCTGCGTGAGCGCCGCATCGACCGCATCTTCGCCCCGTTCGAGCTCGGCCAGTCGGCGGCGGGCTACCTCCGCTCGTACTTCGGGCTGCCCGGCACCGGCCTGGACGTGGCCAACAACTTCTCCAACAAGTACGTGATGAAGCAGCGCTTCGCGGCCGGAGGGCTGCCCGTCACCGGCTTCCGGCTGGTGGCCGGTCTCCACCAGGTCCCGGAGGCCGCCGCCCACCTGGGCTGGCCCCTGGTGATCAAACCGATGATCGGCGGCGGTTCCATCAACGTGAGCGTCATCCACGGACCGGAGCACTTCGAGGAGTTCTGCCGGACGCCGGCCGCGGAGCGCGTCAGGGCCCTGCCCGTGCCCCTGCTCGCCGAGCGGTTCGTGGAGATGAGCGCGGAGTACCACTTCGACGCCATCGTCGAGAACGGACAGGTCCTCTTCTCCGTCGGGTCCCGCTACACATCCCCCGTCCTCACCCGGGACGGTTTCCTCGGCTCGTGCATCCTGCCGCCCGACGACCCCACACGGCAGCGCATGACGGAGATGCACGCGCAGGCGGTGAGCAGCCTCGGGCTGGATTCCGGCGTGACGCACATGGAGTTCTTCGAGACGTCCGACGGCCTGATCGCGGGGGAGATCGCCTGCCGGCCCGCGGGCGGCCTGTTCCCCGAGTCCATCCGCATGCACACCGGCGCCGACCTGTGGCGCGCGTGCCTCGAGCTGGCCCTGGGCCTCAGCCCGAAGCTGGAGCTCAAGGACGAGGAGGGCGTGCTGGCCCACTGCCATCTCCCCATCTCCCCCGGACGGATCGTCGAGCAGACGACGGAGGAGGAGCTGGCCGCGCTGCCGTCCGTCGTCCGGGTCGACATGCTCCGCAGGAAGGGCGACGTCGTCCCGGCCCACCTGAACTCCGCCTCCGCCAGCGCCGTCGTCTACGTCCGGGCCGACCGCCCGGAGGAGGCCGAGGCGGCGATCCGGCGGGTCGTGGAGGAATACCGGATCGACATCGTGCCCGAGGAGGTCTGACCGGTCAGGAGCCCCGGCCCGCGCCGGGGACCTCCCACATGTCCACACAGTCCGTTCCGCCCGAATTTGATGGCTCGCGGCACTTTCTCCTGCCTTCCTGATTAGGTCCTGCCGCTTGATGATCGCTCGTCGGCCTCCACTCCCGCCGCGGGCGATGGCAGCATCGCCGTGGGAAGCGACGCCACCAGCAGAACTTCCCACGGATAGTCATCGCGGCCGTAAACCTTGCGGTTCGCGTTCGGCCCTCTCCCCGCTTCGAAAGTGTCCATGCCGTACAGCCAAACCCGTGCGCATCGTCAGGCGGACCACACTCAACGCACCGGACTTCGACTGGAGCCGTTCCCCGGGGTCTTCTACAACACGCGAGACTCCCGCACGGCATCCGCGTTCATCGCCTCCTCCACCGAGGCGGGGACGGCCGCCCGGCGCGCGACCGACGTCCTCGCCGGCCTCCCCCCGCACCACGTCCTGCGCCTCGTCCTGCCCCCGCCGGAGGCCCGTGATCCCGGCGAGTCCGGGCGCCTGCTCCGGGCGTGGCTCTCCCGCGGGGTCCTGCGGGCCGACACCCGACCGGCGTTCTACGCCTACGAACAGCGGGACCCGTCGGGAGCGACGCTGCGCGGCGTCATCGGCGCACTGCGCGGCGGCCCGCACGCGTACAGCGGGGTGGCCCCGCACGAGGACGTCTCGGCGCACGTCGTCGACCGCCTCGTCACGACGCTGGCCGGGCTCCGGGCCGATGTCGAACCCCTGATGCTCTGGTACCGGGGCACCGGAACCATGGCTGCGACCATCGCGGCCGCCGCCGAGCGCCCCGCCCTGCTCGAAGCGGTCACCGGCCACGGCACCCTGCACCGGCTGTGGGCGGTCACCGACGAACGGGAGATCGCCGCCGTCCAGGACGAACTGGCCGCGGGCCAGGCCGTGATAGCCGACGGACACCACCGCTTCTCGGCCCACACCCGGCTTCGCGAGCGGCCGCCGGCACACGCCCGGCCCGCCGGATTCTGGGACCACAGCCTGGCGCTCCTCGTCGACATGGAACAGCATCCGATGACGCCGCGTGCCTTCCACCACGTGATCCGCGGCCTGCCACTGGACGCCGCCCTGCGACGGCTGGGCCCGGCCCATCCGCACGAGGTCTGCGAGGGCACCCTGTCCTCCGCCCTCGCACGGCTGGCCGCCCGCCATGACGACCGGGTCGCGCTGCTGAGCGACGGCGAACGCCACTGCCTCACCCACCTCCGTCCGGAGCCTGGCGGAGCCGGCCTCACCGACGCCGAGCTGGCGGCCCGTCACTTCCTGCCCCGGCTCCGCTCAGGCAGCACGGTGGACTCCGAGCCCCTCGGCTCCGCCGAGGACGCCGTGGCCGAGGCGGCCCGCGGGGGCGGATGCGCCGTGCTGCTCAACCCACCCGGCGCAGCGGACATCCACCGCGTCGCCCTCGCCGGGCGCCGCCTGCCCAGGAAATCGACCTACTTCCCGCTCAAGCCGCCGCTCGGCCTCGTCATGCGCGTGCACACCCGGCCCGAGTCCCGACCGCTGAAGGAGAAAACCATGTCTCATCCCTCGCCCGACCTGACCGCCAAGCACGATGCCGTCCACGTCGTCGTGGCGCCTCCCCGCACCGCGTCGACGGCCTTCGCCCGGGTCCTGTGGAACAACCCCGCCGTCGGGTACTACGCCCACGAACCCTTCGAGGCCGCCTACTTCGACGGACACGGCCCCGAACACGCCTGGGAATCGGTGCGCAACGCCGTCGACCTCTCGGCGGTCGTCGGCGCCAAGAGCGGAAACTCCCTGCTGATCAAGGAGATCGCCTTCCAGGCGGGCGACCGCATCGGCGAACTGCTCGCCGTGGCGACCTCCGTGCCCGTCTTCCTGATCCGCGACCCGCGGCTGACCATAAGCTCCCGCCGCGAGGTGAAGCGCAGGGCCGGAAGCACGCTGGAGTTCCCCCTGGCCGAGACCGGCTGGCAGGCCCTCGAAAGCCACATCGCGCACTGCCGGGACAACGGCATCGACTACGTCCTCGTCGACGCCTACGACTTCCGCTCCAGGCCGGACTCCGTCATGAGCCAGGTCAGCGCCCGCCTGGGCCTCGACTTCGACCCCGCCCAGCTCACCTGGGAACCGCGCCCGGACCTGACGCTGAGCAACCACCGCACCTCGGGCGTCGACCACTTCTTCACCCGTGTCCTCAACAGCAAGGGCATCGAACCGCCCGTGGAGACGGTGCCCGAGCTGACGGAGTTCCCCGAGGACGGCGGCCTTCGCGCACACGTCAGCTGGGCCCTCGACCTGTACCAGCAGCTGCGCCAGGACCCCAAGCGGATCGTCCCCCAGTCCTGACTCCCCGTCTCACCGTCCGAGGTGCGGCACGCACATGAGTCATCCCCACGATGTTTCCCCGAGAGTCACAGGCGGTTGAGCGCAGCATGCCCACGATTCAGTCTCCGGACGAGCTGATCATCGACGACCTCTACGTGAATCTGGAGCCGATCCTTCGCAGGCAACTGCTGCTCAAGTGCGAGGGATTCAACTTTGCCGGTTCCGTCAAGCTCAAGGCCGCTACGTCCATGGTGGACGCCGCGGAGCGCGAGGGCAGGCTCAGATCCGGGTCCGTACTCGTGGAGTCCTCCTCGGGGAATCTGGGAGTCGCCCTCGCGATGGTGGCCGCCAGCCGGGGCTACCAGTTCGTCTGCATCACCGACCCCAGGTCGAACGCCACCACCAGGTCCCTGATCGAGGCCTTAGGCGCGCGGGTCGTCCTCATCACCAAGCCCGACGCCACGGGCGGCTACCTCGGATCCCGCATCAGCTACGTCCAGGAACTCTGCCGGAACAACCCCGAGTTCGTCTGGCTCAACCAGTACGCCAGCCAGTACAACTGGCGCGCGCACTACGAACTCACGGCCCCCGCCATCGACAAGCAGCACCCCTGCCTCGACTACCTCTTCGTCGGCGCGGGCACCACGGGCACCCTGATGGGCTGCGCCCGCTACTTCAAGGAACGCAGGCCCGAGGTACGCATCGTGGCGGTCGACAGCGTCGGCTCGGTCACCTTCGGCAGCACACCGGCGCCGCGCTACATCCCGGGTCTCGGCACCAGCAGGCGGCCGGACATCCTCGACGAGGGCCTGGTGGACGAGGTCCTGCTCGTCGACGAGGCCGACACCGTCGTCACCTGCCGCGAACTGGCCCGCCACGGCTACCTGTTCGGCGGCTCCACGGGAACGGTGGTCAGCGCCGCACGCAACCGCCTCCCCGAGGGAGGGGACGCCATCGCGGTGGCCATCGCCCCCGACCTCGCCGACCGGTACGTCGACACCCTCTACAACGACGCCTGGGTGATCGAGACCTACGGCCCGCTCGCCGGCCTGCACACCGAAGCCTCCCCGGAACTTCCCCTCTAGGCCTCCTGCCGGCGCTTCCGCACGGCAGCCGACACCTGACCCCCACGACGGAGAGACCCAGTGAACGTGTCCACCCAGCCCCTCGGCCTGCCCACCACGACGCCCCCGGCCGCACCGCACCACCACCCCGGTGCCACCGTCTGGCTGACGGGCCTGCCGAGCGCGGGCAAGACGACCATCGCCTCGGCCGCCGCCGGGATCCTGCGCTCCCGGGGCCTGCGCGTGGAAGTGCTCGACGGCGACGAGATCCGCACCTTCCTGTCGGCCGGCCTCGGCTTCAGCCGCGAGGACCGGCACACCAACGTGCAGCGCATCGGCTACGTCGCCGATCTGCTCGCCCGCAACGGCGTCATCGTCCTCGTCCCGGTGATCGCGCCGTACACCGACAGCCGCGAGACGGTCCGCAGCCGCCACGAGGCGACCGGCACCCCCTACCTGGAGATCCACGTGGCGACTCCGGTGGAGGTGTGCAGCGAGCGGGACGTGAAGGGTCTGTACGCCAAGCAGGCCGCGGGTGAGCTGAAGGGGCTCACCGGGGTCGACGACCCGTACGAGCCGCCGGTCGCCCCCGATCTGCGGCTCGACACCCAGTCGCTGACCGTGGAGAAGTCGGTGACGGCGGTCATCGACCTCCTCGCCGAGAGGGGACTCGTCTGATGGCCACCACGGTGGCGCCCGTCGGAACCCGCGACACCCTGCACCGGA